>CBFGSN010000195.1:0-4186 GCA_965651435.1 uncultured bacterium
GATTCGACCAGCACCTGATAGCCGAGCTTGCGCATTTTAAAAACAATGTCCGGTGTAGCGGCGACGCGTTTTTCGCCGTCATGGATCTCTCTGGGTATCCCGATCTTTGTCATAATGTCGTTTTGTGTGTGTCGAACCGTCCCAAGAATTGTAGTTTGGCTTGTTCCTAAGGTCAACTTTTTCTTGTAATTGCGGCGTTTTTGCGGGCGGCGTTATGCTTTTGGCAAAAGCTTTATTATTCTAAATGCCGACGTATTTTTGCCGTGAATTACTATAATTATTTTACCGAGATCGAAGAAACATTTGTCCGCCGCCGCGGAAAGCATTTGATGCTGAGCCCGCTCGATTGGGCATTGATCGAGAGCTGGCAGGCCCGGTCGATCCCGCTGCATGTCGTTCTTCGCGCGATCGAATCCGTTTTTGATGTGTTCGATCGGTCGCCTAGCGTCCGCACGATCAAAAGCCTGATGTATTGCCGCGAAGAGGTCGAGGCACAGTTTGCCGAATGGTCGGACCGGCAGGTCGGAAAATCTGCCGGCGAAGCTGCCGCGGTCGACCCGGAACTTACGCGCGAACGCATTGAAACACACATTCGCGAAGCAGTTGAGAAGTTGAGAACGCCGCCGACCGATGCTTTCCGCGAAGATTTTTTACGTGCCGCCGTTCGGCTCGAAGAACTGCTGGAAAACCTCACGGACGATCACGAAGCGGTCGATGGTTCGCTTGGCGATATCGAAAAAATGCTCGACCGAAGCCTCATGGCAAACACAGATCCGGACGTGTTGAAAGCTCTGAAAAAGTCGGCGGCCGGCGAACTGCGTGCGTACAAAGCCGATATGGAAAAGAAAGTGTACGACGAAACGCTGGAGCTGATGATCCTGAAACGGCTTCGCGAAGAAACGGGCGTTCCGCGACTCGGGCTCTTTTATCTGTAAAGCGCTTTGAAAGCGGGCGTTTCTGTGCTAAATAATAGACGCCTTTTCAATTCTAAAAAATGGAGCTAAGTAGATGAATAAGATCAGGATCAAAAAGTTAGATATTCTCTCTGTTGCCAAAATTCAGGGCGTTATGGGACTCGTCATCGGGCTCATAATCGGCCTTATGTACGGCATAATGATCATCATATTCTCGCTGATCGGCGCGGCGGGAGCATCGGGCGCAAGTGGAGAAGGTGCACTTGCCGTCGGCGGCATGGGAATCGGCATGGGTATCGGTGCAATGATAATTATACCGATATTCTACGGCATCGTTGGTTTTATCGGCGGTCTGATCGGAGCGCTCATTTATAACATCTTCTCCAGCCTGGTCGGCGGCATCATCATGGAGATCGAAAACGTACCGTGAAGTTAAAATATGCAAGCGGGCAAACGGTCGAGGTCGAGATCAAAAAGATCGTCCCGCAGGGTTTGGGCATCGGTTTTATCGAAGGCTTGACCATTTTTGTCCCGCTTGCGGCTCCCGGCGACAGGCTTCGCGTTCGCCTGACGCAGGTGAAAGGGAAGACGGCGTTCGCAGAGATCGCCGAAGTTATTTCGCCGTCGCCCGCGCGCATCGAACCGCCGTGCCCGTATTTCGGCACCTGCGGCGGATGCGATTTTCAGCAGCTTAATTACTCCGAACAGCTTTCCGCAAAGATCACAATGGTCGATGACGCGCTTCACCGCATCGGCAAAATAGACATTCAAAATAAATTGGACATCGTCGCGAGCCCGAATGAATTCGGGTATCGTGCACGCGCCGTTTGGCACGCGGACCGCGAACACCGGGCTTTCGGGTATTTTCGGCGCGGAACGCACGACGTTGTCGATATCGAAACCTGTCCGATCGTCACTCCGGAACTGAATGCCGAACTCGCAAGGCTTCGGCAAACTATCGAATGGGACGGTTTTATCGAAGAAACCATCGCCGTCGAAGCAGCTTCGGCCGGCGGCGGGGTTTCGGTATATTCGAGCGAGATCATCGAACCGACGAATGATATCGCGTTTCGCGGCGGAGGCGAAACGTATCGTTTCAACGCCCGAAGCTTTTTCCAGGCTAACCAATCGCTCATGCCGAAACTTGTTAAATATTCCGTCGGCGATCTTTCCGGCAAAACGGCGTTCGACCTTTATTGCGGCGTCGGTTTGTTTTCGCTGCCGCTCGGCCGAAAATTCGGACGCGTTGTCGGTATTGAAAACGATCTGGACGCGGTCGAATTTGCAAAGGCGAACGCCGCAGCCGTTGAACTCGGCAATGTCGAATTCGTTGCCGGATCGGTCGGCGGCTTTCTCGAAGATCACGCGGAC
Organism: uncultured bacterium; assembly: GCA_965651435.1. Lineage (GTDB taxonomy): Bacteria > Acidobacteriota > Blastocatellia > Pyrinomonadales > Pyrinomonadaceae > OLB17. The sequence continues at coordinate 2,286 of CBFGSN010000195.1, forward strand.
GGAACGCCGGACGCCGTCCTGCTCGATCCGCCGCGTTCGGGCACGGAAAAAGGTGTCGTAGAAAAACTGCTCGATATGGCGCCCAAAAATATTGTGTTCATCGCATGCGATCCGTCGATGCTCGCCCGCGACCTGAACCGCCTCGCCGTCGGTTACGCCATCGACGAAATAAAGCTTTTCGATCTTTTCCCGCAGACACATCACGTAGAGTCCATCGCAAAACTATCTCGTAAATAATGGTTTGAGATTTTGCCGCGTTCCTCTAAAATCAACTTATGGTAAAGAAAAAGAACGACGCCGAAGGCGATTCGAATGAGATCGCAAAAAGCCATTCCGTCCGATGCCGTTTTTGCGGCCAGCGAAACGCGGTAAAGGCCGATTACAAGAACAACGACGCGAACTGCGGTAAATGCAAAATGCCGCTTTCGAACACACGTCATAAAAAATTCGCCGATCTGAGCAAGCACGATTACGTCCATCCGCTGGACAGCAAAGCTCTGGCTGCGCTGAAGGCGATCCCCGGCATCGATTCCGCGCTCAAAAAGCTGCTCGCTGTCACGGGCGAATCGGCCATTCGCGTCAGCTTTATGGCAAGCGCGGTCAAGGTCACGCCGAAACAATGTCCCGATCTTCACGCAAAACTTCAGATCGCGTGTACAACGCTCGGCGTTGAAATGCCGGATATGTTCATCCAGCAAAATCCGTTGGTGAACGCGTTTACCGGCGGCGTCGAAAAGCCAGTCATAGTGCTTCACTCCGCACTTTTGGAGCGGCTGACGGATGATGAAACGCTCGCCGTTATCGCACATGAGGTCGGCCATATTCATGCGGAACATGTCCTTTACCTAACGGCCGCGCGGTTGATGGAAGCACTCGCAAATCTTTCTGTCGGACGGCTCGTTCCCGGGTCCGAGATCGTGAAATTCATAATTTCCGCCGGCATCGGCAGTGCGCTTCTCGCTTGGGCACGCCGTGCCGAACTTTCGTGTGACCGTGCCGCGATGCTCGTCGTTCAGGATCCGCACGTCATCGGCCGCACGATGATGAAACTCGCCGGCGGCACGTTCGCATCAAAGATCGATTACGAAATGTTCCTCGAACAGGCCCGCGAATTTCAGAAGAATTACGACGAGAAAAAGCTTGATAAATTTTGGGCTGATATCATCAACGCGGGGCTTTCGCATCCGTTCCCGATCTGGCGCGTCTCGGAGATTCTGAAATGGGAAGAATCGGGACAATACGCGGAACTGATGGAGAAGAAGTAAACGCGTAGATACTATCCCCCCCGAAATATGATCGTATTTATAGAATCCGAATCGTTCAGTAAACAGACTGATGAATACTGGACGCAGGAGCACTTATCTGCGTTAAAGGACATTTTAACCGTAAGACCGGATGCCGGAGCCGTAATCCCAAAAGGCAAAGGCCTAAGAAAGATCCGTGTATCGATGCCCGGGCGCGGCAAGCGTGGCGGCGGAAGAGTAATATATTATTGGAAAGTTAATCGTGATACAATTTTACTGTTAAGAATGTACACGAAGAATCGGAAGACGGATCTTTCGCCGACAGAACTTAACGAGCTGATCCGTGAAAGAGACGAGATCATAGGTAAATAAATATGAAACCGACGATGACAGGAACGATTGACGCCCTTCGTAGCGAAGTTCGAAACGCTCCGGAGCAACGGGCAACGTCGGCGGATCTTTACGCTGTTTGCAGAATCACGGACGATGATGCGTTCATTTTTGGAAAGAGCTACAAGATCGAAGTTTTGGTAAGCGGAGCGGTGCTTGTGACGGATGAAAACGGCGAACCGACTGTTTGCGACCGAAAGGATTTCGAGTTTTAATGCAGATCGTTTTAACCACTCTCTCTAGTTCGGCGGATGCCGAATCTCTCGC
>CBFGSN010000196.1:0-4171 GCA_965651435.1 uncultured bacterium
CTCCTCGCGGAGCTTGCGTATAAGACGTTTTGGGATGCGTTCGCGCATCATCCTAAGAATGCGCCGGATGATCTTTCCTATTATATGCGGCAGGCGTTCAACGAAGATCAGATCCGGGCGGAGCTTGCGGACGAACGCAATGTATTCCTGATCGCTGAATACGAAGGCGAAGCGGCCGGATATGCAAAGCTGATAACCGGTGCGGTCGAAACGGGCATAACAGCGGAGCGGCCAATAGAACTTTCGCGGCTTTATTCGCACCAGCGTTTTTTGGGAAAGGGCGTCGGCCAGGCGCTTTTGGATGAATGCTTTGCCATCGGAAAGGCGAACGGTCACGACGTGATGTGGCTCGGCGTTTGGGAATTTAATCCGCGGGCACAGCGGTTCTATGAAAAGAACGGCTTTCGCGCCGTCGGCGACCATATCTTTCAGCTCGGTTCAGATCCGCAAACGGATGTCTTGATGCAGCGGCCGCTGTGATGAAAAAGCGGACGGCTGTGTTATAATTTTTATATGAGATCGTTCGTTGAGAACATAATTATTCCGCCCGCGGGCGTCGTTGTTTGAGAACCGGAAAAGTTCTTTGCCGCGAAGTGTCCCAAGCCGACGAAAATGGCTTGGGATTTTTGTTTTTCGGCGCACGCCGCGCCGCGATAACGCATTTTGAAACGATAAATGATAAAATCTTGTGTTTTAGAAAACGACCGGAACAGCTTATATGACCGACACGCTTGACCTGAAAAAGACGGTAAATTTGCCGAAAACGGATTTTCCGCAAAAGGCGAATCTTGGACAAAACGAACCCGCGCGGCTCAAAAAATGGCGCGAGAACGGCCTTTACGAAAAGATCGCCGAAGCGCGCACGGGCCGCGAAAAATTCATTCTCCACGACGGCCCGCCGTATGCGAACGCCGACATTCACATTGGGACCGCGCTCAATAAGATCTTGAAAGATTTCGTCGTCAAATCGCGTTCGATGATGGGTTTTGATGCGCCCTACGTTCCCGGATTCGATTGCCACGGGCTGCCGATCGAAACGCACGTCGAGAAAAAGCTCGCCGAAAAAGGCAAGAACAAAGCCGACATTCCGGTCGCAAGTTTCCGCCGCATCTGCCGTGAACACGCATCAAAAGCAATGGACGGACAGACGCGCGATTTTTCGCGGCTCGGCATTTTGGGCGAATGGGAAACGCCGTATCTGACGATGTCGCCGGAATACGAATCATCGACCGCGCGGTTGTTCGGTACATTTCTCGAACGCGGTTATGTTTACAAAGGCCTGCGTCCGGTCTATTGGTGCATACACGATCAAACGGCGCTTGCCGAAGCCGAAGTAGAATACAAGGAACACACATCGACGTCGGTCTATGTGAAATTTCCGCTTGTTTCCGATGCGGCGAAGATCGACGAACGCCTTGCGGGAAAGAACGTCTTCTTTGTTGCCTGGACGACGACGCCGTGGACGCTTCCCGCAAATATGGGCATTGCCGTGCATCCGGACCTTGAATATTCCGCGGTTGAGATACAACCGTCCGAAGGCGGAACCCCGAACGACGACGAAGTTTATATTGTTGCGACAGAGCTTGTAAATTCATTCGCAGAGCTAACTCCGGACGCAGGTTTTACCGAGCTTGCACGTTTCAAAGGCGCGAAACTCGACCGGCTCGAAGCAAAGCATCCGTGGCTTGACCGCGTTTCGCTTGTGATGAACGGTGATCACGTCACGCTTGGCGAAGCCGATGCCGAGGTCGAACTCAGCGTCCGCCACGAAAACAAACAGTCGAAAAAAGCCGGAACCGGCGTTGTTCACACGGCTCCCGGACACGGCAACGACGACTTTTTGATCGGCAAGGAATACGGCCTGGAGATCTATTGTCCGGTCGATAATGCGGGCCGCTTTACCGCTGATGTCGAGCATTGGGCGGGCGAAAACATAAACGATGCGAACCCGAAGATCGTTGAGCTTTTGCGCGAGAATGGAATGCTCGTACACACCGAAAAATATGCGCACCGCTATCCGCACTGCTGGCGATGCAAAAATCCGGTGATCTTTCGCGCGACGCCGCAGTGGTTCGTTTCGATGGATGAGGTGTTCGGAGTTCCGTCTTCGGACGGCTCTGATGTGGAAGGTTTGCGTCAAAAAGCACTTGAAGAAATAGCCCATGTAAAATGGCATCCGGCATGGGGCGAAGGCCGCATGACCAATATGTTCAAAGGCCGTCCGGACTGGTGCGTTTCGCGTCAGCGTTCGTGGGGTGTTCCGATCCCTGTTTTTTATTGCAAGGGCTGTGACGAAGCCGTTGCGGACAAAGCCGTCATCGATCACGTAGCGGACATTTTCGCGGTCGAAACGGCCGATGCGTGGTATAACCGTCCGGAATCGGAACTTATGCCGGCAGGTTATGTTTGCGCAAAATGCGGCGGTGCCGATTTTAGAAAAGAAACGGATATCCTGGACGTTTGGTTCGATTCCGGTTCGAGCTGCGTCGCGGTTCTGGAAACGCGCGGCGACACGCTTCATTTTCCGGCGGATGTTTATCTAGAGGGCGGCGATCAATATCGCGGCTGGTTCAATTCGTCGCTGAGCTGCGGCATCGCGGCACACGGCCGTGCGCCGTATAAACAGATCGTGACGCACGGCTGGGTCGTTGACGGCGAAGGCAAACAGATGCACAAATCGACCGGCAATGCGATATCGCCGAACGAGATCGTCCAGAATTCGGGTGCCGAGATCATACGGTTGTGGGCCGCGGCGGTCGATTATACACAGGATATGCGCTGTTCGGCGGAGATCCTTTCGCGTGTGGTCGATGCCTATCGAAAGTTTCGGAATACGCTGCGTTACGCGCTCGGCAATCTGCACGGTTTCGACCCGTCGGCGGACCAAATTCCGGCTGGCGAACTCGAAGAGATAGACCGCTGGGCACTGGCGAATCTGGACGAAGTGACGGAAAAAGTTCTGAAAGGCTACGCGGAATATGATTTTCAGGCGGCTTATCACGCGCTTTATCATTTCTGTACGGTGACGCTTTCGGCGCGGTATTTTGACATTATCAAGGACCGGCTATACATCCTAGCGCCGCGTTCGCACGAACGGCTTTCGACACAGACGGCGCTTTACCGCATCACGAAAGACCTTTGCCGTTTGCTCGCGCCGCTGCTCGCGTTCACGTCGGACGAAGCGTGGGAAAATCTGCCGGGCGAAAAAAGTTCGTCCGTGCATATCGAAGAATTTCCGCGGGCGGCCGAAACGGATCACACCGCGCTGCTCGAAAAATGGGAACGCATTTATGCGATCCGCGATGAGGTTCTGAAAGCTCTCGAAGACGCCCGAAACGAAAAACGCATCGGTTCGTCGCTTGAAGCAAAAGTGGTCCTGAACGCCGATAAAGACACGACGATGTTCCTGATGGATGTTTATGAACAGCTTCGGTACATCTTTATCGTGTCGCAGGTAGAGGTTCACGAATCGGATTCGTTCGGCGCCAAGATCGAAAAAGCCGACGGCGAAAAATGCGAACGGTGTTGGAATTATTCGACACGCGTCGGCGAATTTGAAAAATATCCGACCGTTTGCGAAAGGTGTTACGAAGCACTTGAGGAGATCGGGACCGCGTCCGCCGCGTAATGCGGTAAAAGCGCGGACCGCTTTCGGCATCTAATTATTTTTTGGCCCGAGATTTTTGATGACAAAACGCGATGTATTTTGGAAGATCGGCTATCTGCTCCTGGCGGGCGGATTATTTATGGTCGATCAGGTGACGAAAGCGTGGGCGGTTCGCCGGCTTCGGTTCGACGGGCCGATGAGCGTGATCGACGGCCTGCTGAATTTCGCCTACGCACAGAATACGGGCGTTGCGTTCAGCATGCTCGACAGCCACGGCGATACGGGCCGTTGGGGTTTGTCGATCGTCGCGGGCATCGCGGGTGTCCTGGTACTCTACTTTTTTTGGAGAACGCCGCGGAGCGACGACCGCATTCTCGGAGCACTGACGCTGCTTCTGGCCGGAATCGCCGGCAATGTCGTCGATCGCGTACGGCTTGGTTTCGTCATCGATTTCATCGACGTACAGTTCGGGTCATGGCACTATCCGACGTTCAATGTCGCCGACACTCTGATCGTCATCGGCGCGATCCTGATGATAATAGACGTGTTTTTTACAAAGAAAGC
>CBFGSN010000197.1:0-4171 GCA_965651435.1 uncultured bacterium
AAAAAATGAATCTAGAAGATTTAATAGAACCAAAGCTCCCCTCCTAGACAGGAGGGGGGAAACCGAAGGTTTCGGGGTGGTTGATCCCGCCTAGTCAAGGAGCCGGAAGGGGAATTTTTCGCCTCGGTCTGATACATTCAAAACGTGGTCGAAAAATCGCATAACAAAAAAACAATGGAAGCCAACCGCAAAAAGCTTCGTGCTTCTTTAACTCCCGCCGAGGCCACTCTTTGGAGAGTGCTTCGCTCATCGCGTTTGGACGGTCGAAAGTTTCGCCGTCAGCATAGTGTGGAAAACTACATTCTTGACTTCTATTGTCCTTCGGAATCGCTCGGGATCGAACTTGATGGACAAGGCCATTACGAAGATCTAGGCCGGGAAAAGGATGCACACCGAACGACAGAACTCAAAACTCACGGCATCAGGATCCTCCGATTTGAGAATCGTCTTATATTTGAGGAACTTGAATTCGTTCTTGAACGGATCAGAGCGGAGTTCGGATGGCACGGCCGAAATAGTCAGTAACCCAAAACTATCAGAACCACCACCCCGTCAGCCGAAGCGGCTGCCACCCCTCCTGGCCAGGAGGGGAGTTTTTTGCGCGTCTTACCTTTTCCCCCTTTCACTTCTTGACGTCCATCGGCATTCGCAGCAGGTGTCCGTCATAGACAAAGTACAAAAGTCCGGCGCCTTCATCGACCCACATCTCCATACTTCCGAATTGGATGTCCGGGACGGTGAACCGCCGCGTAAATTTCACGGCCGCGGGCTGATAGATGCCGATGTGTGTTTCGTTCTTTTCTTCGTCCGCGACCGCGGCCCAAAAACCACCCGCCGATGCCGGTTGAAGCGGCCGAAAGGTCATTTGTGTCAGCGGCTCCACATCACCCGAAACTTTTGTAGCGGCACCACTGACCGGATCGATCCAGGTTGCGCCGACCGGAGTCATCACCGGACCGTCTTTGCTGTAACCGGGTTCCGATACCAGAAATTTGTTCATGCCGCCGACCCACGCGACCGGTACGAACCACTCGACCGATTCGTCATCGACCTTGTACGTCCGCCGCGTTGCCGTGTCTATTCTTACGAGTCCGGCGTCCTCTTCGTCCTCGTTGGCGGAATAGCGTCGGGCGAGCACCCACCTGCCGTCCGGCGAGATCACCGCTGAACCAAAGATCCCGTCCGCGATCTTTGTACGGTTAGCTCCGGAAACTTTGTACAATCCGCCGTCATCGGTCTGAAGTTCGGCACCGCTCGCACGCACACGCCATGGTTCCGGGAAGGGTTCGAGCCCCGCCGCGGCCTGACGCACAGGCGGAAGCTCGATTCCATCCGGCGCGGCGGAGCCTTCGACGCTGTCGGCGGAAATACTATACCAGCTTCGCCCGTCGAATTTACGCTTTTTCGAAAGCCTGTCCGCCGTTCCGTAATCCGGTTCATTTTCACCGAGACTGTCGTAATACTGCCGGATCTCCCGGGAAAGCTCCTCTTCCACGGCTTTGCGTCGTTCGCGGTCGGTCGCAAAGAACCGCACGTCCGCGCCGTCTGCCCAAACCGTTTCGACCGACAGCCGCGGATCGGCAAAAATTACCTGAAGCCCCGGAACTTTGTCCGCCGCCGAATATCGCAGAACGCCGCGAGTCTTGCCCAAACTCGCAAAATATTCGTCAAGCCGCCGGAACAATTCGGGATCGGAATCGGTGAAGGCAAAAATGCGGCTGCCGCCTGCGTGGCCGAGCATTAAAAGTTCGCGCGGACGACAACCGCCGTCACACTGTATGAACGCCTTCAGTTCGCCGACGTTCTCTTCCGCCAAAATGCGTTTTAGACGGTCGAATTCCTGCGGCGAAAGCACTTGCTGATACGACCGGGCGGCGTCTTCGGCGATATCATAAGTCACGCGGTCCGCGTATATCCGGACGACGTTGTTCCCGTAAACATAAATGCCGCGAAGAGCTTCGTTCGCCATTACCTCTTTACGAAAACGTTCTTCTTCTGCCGTCATCGCCGCCGAATTTACATACCCGATCGAGTACAACGGGCTTCCGGCAAACCGCGGATCGACGGAAGCGAAAAGTGCCATCACGTCCCACAAATTTGCCCGCGGCCCTTTCGCACCCGGAAACGACGTATGCGAACCGGCGATCAGAACTTCATTCGGAAAATGTGCGTAAAGGATCTGACGCGACCGCGGCGAATCTTCGCTGATCAAATAAAGCTTTGCCGCAAGCGCAAGCGTTTTGTCCGACGAGGAAAGTTCCCGCGCGACATCGTCCGGCGAAAGCGGTATCCGCACGAGCCGTGCACACGCGAGAAACGCCGATTTCACCAACGGATTCGTGTCATTTAATATCGCCGAAAACGACGGCGTGTCTTCCAAAATGCACGTCGCGATCCCGGCCGCTGTCGGCACGCCGTTGCGGGCATCGTAAACATCGTTCGGCTGCGTTTCGCGAAGACGTTTCCGCCGCGTAAGCAAACTTACGACCGACGGCAACGCGGCCTTTCCCGACTTTAGATCGGCAAGCTGCATCGCATTCGCCGCCCGCGTGTTCCAATTTACGACCAAACTGCGCATACCGGCAGCCGTGTTCGGTTCGCGGGCTTCGATGGCGTTTATCCGTTGGATCGCCGCCGCCACAAGCTCGTCGGCCGGTTCATCTTGAGATGCCGTAAGCACAGCGATCCTGCTTGTCAGAATTTCCTCATCCGTCGGACGCGTTTCGGAATACATATACGGGATATTTGCGTTCACACCGCCGGCATAATTTACCGCCGATACACGGGCCGGATCTCCGTACAGCCGCGCCGTATTTTCGAGCGCACCGATCTGTTCGGGTATCGAAAATCCGCCGCATGCGAACAGAGCTTCTATCACCGAACTCTTCATATAACTTTCGAGGTCGTTCGAAGCATACAACCGCCGAAGAGCCGGAACCGCCACCGGATTCGCCTGTTTTTTCAAAGCATTCAGCGCCGAATAACGATAACGATACGAGTACGTTGGGCCTGTGTCGACCGGGCCTCTGTAACTCGCGTTCGCGCCGCTATACTCAGATGCTCTTTCCACAGCCTCCGCGGCTTCTTCCGCAGCCGCCGCGACCTTTGCCGCAGCGGTATCGACGGCGTCGTCGGTTTCGACATACCGCCGCTCTTCGACCCGCTCGTTCATCACGGCGATCAGCCCGTAAACGCTTTCCGGTACTTTCACCAGCGCAAGCTGCCGCACCAGAGTTCCCCGCGTGTCGCCCGTGTCTTTTATCCAATTCGGATCTTCGAGCCACGGCAGCAGAGCCTTGATCGCGTCGATATCGCCTTTGTTCACCTCGATCGCCAGGTTCCGCGCCGCCGCCGCACGGACCGTCTGGTCGCTGCTTTCCAAAAGCTTGATCATCTTCGCTTTGTATTTGCCGGTCTTCGATTTGGTTATCAGCGTCGTCAAGCCGGTGTACCCGCCGAAATCAAGCATCGTCGGATCTTTCATCAGCGAAAAATACCAATCGTCGCGGCCGCTCCATTCTTCGTTCAGCGACAGCGCGTCCAACGCCAGATCGCGCACGCCGGCCGTCAGCTGACGATTCTCGACCGTTGCTTTCAGCTCTTCGCGATACTTTTCCGCGTCGCTCAGCGATCCGTCATCGAGAGCTTTTTTATACAACGCCCATGTCGCAAGCGTCTTTGACGCAGGCTGGCTCGCGTCACCGTACATCTTATCGACCATCGGCCGGGCGCGTCCCCAATCATTCCGCGCGAGCGCCAAAAATTCGTCGTCGTTTTGGATGTAGCCGTTCTCGGTGTCTTTGACCCGCGCCGCCAGCGGCTCAAGCTCCGCCGAAAACGTCGGATCGTTCATGATCAGCCAGTGTTTGAGCGAATCGGCAGTTCCGCCGCCGTTGTCGAACTCGTCGTAATACTCGCCGTCGCCGTGATCGTAAACGGCGTTGGCATTCGATGCCTCATCCGCACTTTTCTCCTCGGCGACGGCTTTGTTATACGCCGAACGCACCGCGTTTATGCCGCGCTGCGAATCTTTCAGATAATTCAGATATTCGGAAATTTTCGACGGATCGCTTTCCATCGCGGCGGCGATCCGATCAAGCACGATCGGCGACGGCAGGTTATTGTCGTTGAGATTTCCGTAGCTCTGCTTTGCCCAATAAGCGAGGATGTC
>CBFGSN010000198.1:0-4168 GCA_965651435.1 uncultured bacterium
TCGTCGCCGATCAGATACCGGAGCGTGTGCAGAACGACCGCGCCTTTGCCGTAAATATCGCCATCGCTCTTTAGATAATCGGGCGCGACCATATAGACCTGATACGTGATCTTAGGTTCGCGCGGCGCGATCGCCTGCATATTTCGCGTCGCCTTCGCACGTCCCTTCATAGCTTTGATATAGGCTTCTTTGCCGTGAAGTTCGCCGGTGTAAAGCGTATCCATATACGATTGGAAACCTTCGTGGATCCAGAAATCGCGCCAATCTGAAGCGGTGACCAAGTTCGCCCACCATTCGTGCCCAAATTCGTGCAGCATCAGCCAATCGGTGCCGTCCTCGTTGTATTTGAACTTATTTCCGTAGGCGATCGCCGTCGAATGTTCCATACCTAGATGCGGCGTTTCGACAATGCCGAGTTTCTGCGAACGAAACGGATACGGCCCGAGGTATTTTTCATAGAACGCGTTGTATTTTTTCGTTTCGGCGATAAGTCCGGCGGCTTTGCTTTCATCTTCGGGCAGAACGTAAAACACCATCGGTATCTTTTCGCCGGTAATGCTTTTTACGCTGTCTTCGACCTTTTTGTACGGAGCCGCGTTAAAGACGATCGAATAATTGCTGATCGGATTTGTCATCAGCCAGTAATATGTCGTCGTATTGTCCGAATTCTTTTTAGAGCGGACAAATTTTCCCGGACCGACGGCAACAAGCGGATCGGGAACCGTCAATTCCATTTCGACGCGTTTTGCTTTATCGGACGGATGATCTTTTACCGGAAAGAGCAGATCGGCTCCGTCGTTTTGCAAGGCAACAGAGATCCAATCGGCACCGCTCGGGGTTTTTTCCCACATAAATCCGCCGACCCACGGCGGATTCGGCGCGATGCGCGGCGTGCCCGAATATGTGACCGATGTCGTTACGCTCTCGCCGGCCTGTTTTGTAAACGGGAACCATATCTCGATCGTGCCGCCCTTGCGTTCATATTTCAGCGGAGTTTTGCCGTCCGTCACGGCCGTGACCGTGTACGGCGTGTCCAAGTCGAGCAAAATGACGTTCGTCGGAATAACGATATTCGCCGTCATCACTGTCGTTCCCGAAATAGAACGCGTGGCCGGGTCGGCCTTAACGGCGACGTTGTATGATTGGACATCATAAACGGCCTGTTCGAACTTAAGCGGGCCGCCCGATTCGGTCGGACGAACACCAAGCGAACGCTGGGCCGAAACACTTACGAAAGAAAAAACTGCGAGCGCGAGAACAAGGATCGATCTTTTCATATTGTTTTTGTTGCCTGAGGCGAAATTAAATTGTTTTGTAAAACTTTACACCCGAAACGGTTTATTCGAAAATACGGCTATGAGCCTTGAAAGACTGAGCATTGTATTTACGGCGATCGTCCTGCTTTCGGTTTCAGTTTTTTCGCAAACTGCGCCCGAAGCCAAGAAATCGAATCCGCGTCCCGATCCGCCCGCGGCAAAAGAACCGTTCGACGACGCGACGGTCGCGGCGATGGCGAATCAATGCGTTTCGCTCGATACGGAATCGGGTTTGATCGTGCTTGAGATGTATCCGGAAAGCGCTCCCGAATCGGTCCGCAATTTTCTGAATCTGGCGGCGACAGGATTGCTCGACACAACGACGTTCAGCCGCGTCGTCCCGAATTTTGTTATTCAGGGCGGCGACCTTTACACACGCGAAGGCGAGGTAACGCGCGCCGTCGGCCTGCGTGCCAGAAAGGTCGTGCCCGACGAACCGAATTCGATCCTTCACGAACGTGGTATCATTTCGATGGCCCGCGGAGACGAACCGAACACGGCAACGACGAATTTCTTCATCCTCGTCGATTCGGCATCGTATCTCGACGGAAAATTCGCCGCGTTCGGACGTGTGACGAAAGGAATGGACGTTGTAGATGCTATAAACAAAGCGGACGTGACCGACGAAAAACCCGCCGACCCCGTCCGCATAAAGAAAGCATCAGTTGCCGTATGCACGGCCGAATCTCCGACACCGGCGAACTGACCGTCTATTTCGGCGTGTTCAGTTTGTCTTTCAGGCTCCGGTACTTGGCGATGTCGGCGGCCTCCTTTTCAGGCTCGTTCATTTTTTTGTAAACCATACTCCGAAGGCTGTAGTTGTCCGGATTGCTCGGATTTATTTCGATCGCCTTCGTATAGTATTCGAGCGCGATATCCAAATTCATCATTGCGTAATGCAGTTCGCCCGCTTTTTGATATGCAAGTTCATACCGCGGGTCGAGATCTATTGCCTGCCGGAAATAACTTCCCGCCAAAAAATAATGCGAATCTACTTTGTCCTTTTCGACCTCGCTTAAACCAACGTGCGAAAGGCCGAGATTATAATATGCCTGCGCATTTTTCGGATCCGATCGGATCGCATTGTTGAACGAAGCGATAGCCGATAAATATTTCTTTTCATCCAAATAGATCAGTCCTTTTTTGAAATGGTAATCGGCCGTTTTAGCCTCCGGCAAATCTTCGGCCCGGTCGTTTCGGGCCGCTTTACCCCAACCGACGCCCGGCGGAAATATCTCTTCGATCTTCGGTTTTGGCTTCTTTTCCAGATAGGCCGCAATTTCGAGGCTGGACGTTTCCCTTATCTTTTTCCGCATTTCCCGCGGCATTGCGTCGGTCAAGGCCATTGCGTAAGTGTTGCTGATGTTCGCGTCCATGACCGTCCGATACGCTGCGTACATATCGACCATCGCAACTTCGACGATCTTGTTCGCGATATGCTTTTTCTTGTCCGCGTCGGTAAGCGTGCTTTTTGCGACGGCGTTGTAAAAATTCATGAACGCTTTTTGGCGGTGAAGCGACGGATCCGCTGTGTTCGCCGCAGTATCCATAGCCTGCTGAAACTGCGATTCAAAAGGTTCGGGCGCCGGGATCTTCGCGAACGTAAAAGTATTCGCAATCGGCTTTTTATCGGAAGCGGTTTTCGGCCCGGTGGCTTCATTGGTCGTTTTGATCTTTCCGTCGAGGACGTCCAGTTCGTATTGCGCCTCAGGATATTTGCCGTTCTGCAGATGATTTGTTTTCGATAGTTCAAGGGCTTTCAGAAAATCGGCCCGAGCAAGTTCTTTCTGGTTCCGGATCGCGTAAATGCGGCCGCGCTCGTAATGATCGTACGACGTTTTGCGGCCGCTGTTTATGACCGAATTGTAATGATCAAGGGCTTCGTCAAATCTGCCGAGCCCGATCCATATACGCGGCCGCAGAGCATTGAACGACCCGATCCACATTCCGACATTCGGCAGCAGCACCGCTTTTTCCGTTACATCCAACGCAGCCTGATACTCTTTGTTGAAATAATACGATTGAGCCAAACCGTAAAGCGTCTGGACATCATTCGGCTTTAGGTTCAACGCGGCTTTATAGTCGGTGATCGCCTTTGCGTATTCTTTCAGCATTTGAAAGGCGTTCGCTCTATTCGAAAAATGCTTGTACTCGGTCGGGTCGTAATTCGCGATAACCTTTCGCAGCAGATTCGCCTGTTCGTCGCCTTCGACCTTGAGCGCCATTTCGAACAGAACGTTCGCATAGCCGTTCTTCGATAGCCTGTAAAACTCGACCGACGTCGGGCTTTCGTTCGTCGCTTTGTAATCGGGAAATTTATCTGCGAGCACTTTTAGATCCGGCAGTGCCCGCTCGTAATCGCCTTCGACCAGATAAGTATTCGCGCGAAAACGATAAGCCAGGATCGCGTGTTTCGATTCGAAATTCGGGAACATCTCTATGACCTTCGTCAGGTCTTCGATAGCGAGCAGCGAATTCGGCAGATATGTCCGGGAAACTTCCGCGCCGTTCTTCATTGCCTCGCGCTTTACGGCCATGTCCTGCCGGGCTTTGTTAAAATAGCTCATCCCGCGAAACACCCAACCGCCCGAAGCCTGCGGAGCCCAGCGAACAACTTCCGTAAAGCCTTCGATCGCCTCGTCGTATTTTTTGGCGTTCATATCCTGAACGGCTTTCTGAAATATCGCCTCTACATCAACGCCCGGCGGCTGTGCAGACGCCGCGGCCGCAAAGGCAAAGAAAAGCGCGATGGCAGAAATGCGTACGGCCGTTTTCATAGAATTTTGATGCTCCCGGAATGTTTCGAATTTCGCAGACAGGCCTGCTTAACTATATTCGCAGAAAGCGAGGAT
>CBFGSN010000199.1:0-4135 GCA_965651435.1 uncultured bacterium
AGCGGCTGAACCCGCAAATTTCGTCCATCTTTAACCGCCGCGAATACGGAGCCGCCATTCCGCGCGGCGGATTGCCGATGATCCTGAAACAATCCGAACTCTTTTCCGGCAGACGCGTCGAACTCCGCACCGTCAATGATGAATTCAGGTTGAAGGTGTACTCGCAGCACTAGGCTATTCTACGATAAACTGTCTGTTTGGTATTTTCTCTCCCAAGATTTCTTGAAATCCCATTCCGTCGGTAGGATACGTATCAGCCGGAGAGGTGAAAGTACCATAATCATCGCGTCGTATATGAGAGTTAGACGTATCTGGGGTCCGCCATACCCACGTAGGTACTCCAGATTCCACGATCCCGGAGCCGTAATAAATCCCAAAGAACCCAAGCGGTTGACTTTGTGCATTGTGCTGAGTAAGATTCCATCGAGTCTCGATAAATGCTAGGGGTTTGGTCGACGATGGGCCTCGTTGTTCATTAAGTGTTGACTCATAGCTTCGTGAATAAACAAGATCAAAAGCGTCATTTTTCCAGTTGAATAAATAGACACGGTTGGTCCAAATGCCGTTTCCATCATCGCCGGTTGCGTTGTGAATTCGCATAATTGGGTATGTGTCTAGCGTAGTGCTGTGGTTCGTAATATAATCATCCAAATCCAAGTAGTTTATCACGAGAGCCCAGTTCGGAATCGACCAGTCGAAAATAACGAATTGAGGGGCAATCGCTTCTGAGTCATAACTAACATAAGCCTCAGTATTTCTTACAGCCTGATTGTTAGTCACGAGAAAGAGGTGCCTGTATTGAGGACAATGGGATGCAATAATTTGGCCTCCACGCGATGCCGGTATGGTTACGCTCCCATCAAATGTCGTCGACCAGACAAAATCGGCTCGCGGGACAGCTTCGAGAACACTACCATGGGCCACGCGGCCGGAACAATCGCTGCCGAGCAAGGCAGAATCTGCAAAGAAATTTCTTAGCTGCATAAGGTTCTCCGGTCGAGTCGGAAGGTCGTAAAGCTTTCCCATTCGGGACGCGAGAAAAGCTGATTTTGACTCGGGATTCAACTGGGTCTTCTGCGACAGCATCAAAAACTGAGACCGTTTGTCGAAAACCTTTTTCCCGGCGAGATCTGTTGGTACAGACTGAGATACTGCTAGTTGAACTGCAAAACAAATACAGGCTAAGAAAAAGAGAATGCTTCTTTTTTGAATAATCATTGATCTTATGTCCTCCGGTGGTCGATTTTGAATTTTGAACAAAGAACTTAAAGACTTGTCTGATACACTATACAATAATTTTTGAAATACAGAATGTTTAATGGTAAAGCAGACTCTCTTTTTCCTATCTATTATCGCGGTCTTCGGATTGTACACATATCACATTTCGCGCAATCCGCCTGGCTTCTATGTCGATGAAGCTGCTCTTTCGTATAATGCTTACCTCGTTTCGCAGACCGGAGCGGGCGAGTTCGGCTCCCCGGGAACGCTGTACTTTCAGATCTATACCGGCGGATTCACGCAGTACGCAAACCCGACGCACATATATATTCTCGCTTTGGTTTTCCTTATTCTCGGTCCAAGCATTTTAGCTGCGAAGATGACGGCGGCGACCTGCGTATTTGCCGCGTGCATACTTCTCGGCCTGCTTGCATATCGGTTATCTAATGACGATATTCGCGTCGGGTTATCCGTAGGCCTGATCGCGGTCGTGACGCCCTGGCTATTCGAAATAAGCAGACTTGTCCTGGAAACTTTCTTTTATCCCTTGGCCGTTACGTTATTTCTTTGGGCGGTATTCAGGGCTTCGCAAAAAGAGAGATGGAATTGGATCGACACTGCTTCGATCACCAGCGGGCTCGTGCTGATCACATATAGTTACACGATCGGAAGACTCCTCGGCGCGTTATTGGCTTTTTCGCTGATCTGTTTTGCGGTGAATAAGCAAAAGCTGTTCGATGTTCTTAAAACGTGGACAGCTTACGGCATTACGCTCATTCCGCTGGTTATTTACAACATCCGCAATCCGGAACTCAGGACTCGCTTTTACCTGATCTCGTACATAAAGCCCGAGTCCTCGATCTCCGAAATAATTTGGACATTCATCGGCCGTTATTTTCAGGATCTGAATCCGGTTACGATGCTGCTGTACGGCGATTCGAACTCGCGGCACCACATTAACGGAGCATTGGGAAGCGTCTTCATAACGGCGTTCGTTTTGTTCGTCATCAGCCTTGTTGTGATCGCAGTGCGTGATCGTAAAAACGCTTGGTGGCGGTTCGTCTTTCTGTGTTTGCTCGCTTCGGCGGTTCCGGGTGCGATGACGCTCGACAAATTTCACACGCTGCGGATGATCGCATTTCCGGTGTTTTTTCTCGTTATGCTTGTCCCCGCAGTTCAATGGCTTTTCGGGAAAAAGGGCGAAGTCGGCAATTTGCGAATTTTGCGGCTCGGACTTGCCGTTTTTCTGGGAGCCGGAATGCTCGCCGAAACTGCGTTCTTTTACCGGCAGTATCATCTTTACGGCGAGAACCGATACGCCGTTTTCAATGCGGGCTATAAAGACGCCTACGACAACGCCGTCGCCTTACCGCAGCGTCCGATCTATCTTGAGGACGGCTATTGGGGGCCGATGTATATCAATGCTTTATGGTATGCAACGCTCGACGGGCGTGACCGGAACGAGTTTATTCATCTGCCGTACGGGAAAAAAGCTCCGTCCGGATCGATAGTTATCAGCAGCGAAAAGTCCTGTTCCCGATGTGAGCTCATTTCGCGCTCCGGCGATTTTCTGCTTTACAAACAGGCTCCGCCCATGCCTCGTGAACGATGAGTTCTGTTCCGCTTCATATCCAACAGATAATTTTGATATCCTGACTTTTTCGGCATCGGAATAACGTATGCTTCTGGATATTTCGCCGCTGCGCGTTTCGCGTGATTACAGGCTGCTTTTCTTTGGGCAGGTGATCTCGTTCTTCGGATCGATGATGACGTTCGTCATTGTGCCTTGGCAGATGCACGAACTCACCGGTTCGAACGCTATGGTCGGCTATATTTATTTTGCCGAATTCGTCCCGATGCTGATCCTCGCGTTCGTCGGCGGAGCTCTCGCGGATTTTTTCGATAAGCGAAGGCTTCTGCGAATGACGGAATTCGGACAGGCGGCGGCTTCGATCCTTTTGCTTGTTAATTCGCTTTTGCCGCAGCCGCGGATATGGGTGCTGTTCGTTTGCGTCGCGCTTCATGCGGGGCTTGCGGCTATACAGCGTCCGGCGTTCGAATCTTTTATACAACAGATAATTCCGGCCGAGATGATGGCCGCGGTGATGGCTCTTAATTCGCTGCGGTTCAGTTTCGGCGCGATCATCAGTATGTCCATCGCCGGTATCGTCGCCGCAAAGCTCGGCCCGACGGTGGCGTATGCGATCGACCTTGTGACATTTACCGGAACGATATCCGCGCTTTTTATGGTTGCGGCCGTGCCTTCGCCAAAGAACGCCGAACGGCCGAGCCTTGACGGCGTTGTCCGTTCGCTGAAATATGCATTTGCACGCAAAGAGCTTTTGGGAACATATCTGATCGATTTTTTCGCGATGTTCTTTGCAATGCCGCAGGCGCTGTATCCGGCACTCGCGGATCATTACGGCGAGATATATTTGGGATTATTTCCGGCCGCCATCGCCGCGGGTGCGTTCGTCGGCGGCGTGACCTCCGGCTGGACGTCAAAGGTTCAGCGGCACGGTTTGATGGTCACGGTATCGGCGATACTTTGGGGCGTGGCGATCATATTTTTCGGACTTTCGACGAGCGTCGGCGTCGCGCTTTTGTGTCTGGCGGCGGGCGGATTTTTTGATATGATATCGGGCGTTTTTCGCGGCGCGATCTGGAATCAGACGATACCGAATTTTCTGCGCGGGCGAATGGCGAGCCTCGAAATGATAAGCTATCTTTCGGGCCCGATGCTCGGAAGCGCGAAAATGGGCGTCGTCGCCGAGGTCTGGGGCGTCCGAACAGCGATAATTTCGGGCGGTGTTCTATGCGTGGTCGCCGTCGCCGCAGCCGGATTGATGCTGCCGTCATTCCTGAAGTACGACGGCCGCGAGGGCATCAAACAAAAAGAAAGAGAAGAAGCATTGCG
>CBFGSN010000200.1:0-4109 GCA_965651435.1 uncultured bacterium
GTGTTCCGTCACGGTCATACGCTCTGTATTCCGGATGAGCGCGATAGAACCGCGACGTAAAATAATCTTCGAACGACGGCGTCGCCTGAAATGCTTCGGCACGAAAGCCGATGTAGATCTTTTTGTTCATCGAGCGCGCGGCTTCGACCGCAAGTTTCGTATGGTCTTCGCCGTCAGCGATGAATTTTTTGATCGATTTCGTCACATATCCGTCGCCGGTACGCGAAGCATCTTCGGTCAGTTCGCCCGGGATCGTGCCGAGTTTCGATGGATAATTTACAAGTCCGCCGCCGATGATCTGCCATGAAATCGTTCCGAAATCCGAGTAGCGGTACTGCTCAAAATCTTCGAGAAATTCCGCTTTCGTCGTCGGATAATTTCGATATATCCAACTGAATGCGTCCATCGTCGCGATCAGTTTTTTCGTGCTCGGATCGGCGCGCTCCTTCTTTATCCAGGCGACCTCGTCAAATGTTAGCGGAACGAGTTTTACATACATTATTACTGTCTGCCGCGGATTCGGGTCCGGAGAAAGTTCGGCAAGCTTTGCCGTCATCCGCATCTGTGCAATGTGCAGATCCTGGCCGGTAAGATCGGCCGCCTTAAAGAAAACTTCGTCGATGTCGTCACGCGCGCCGGAGTAACGCCTATGCTGAAAAGCGACGTCATTCGTCAATTTTATCCGGGCTTCGTTTTCCTGGCCGAATGCGAATCGTCCCATTCCGCCCATTCCGATATAGACTGCGTACCAGCCCTTCGCGTTCAGCGGCAGCGTGACCTCCGGTGCTCCGGTATCCGGCAGCGACGAGATGCATTTTCCTTCGATCCCGCTTTTGGTTTCATATTCCAGGACCTTCCAGTGACGCTTTCTTCGCACATCGAACGTCAGAGCTTCGCTCGGCGAAACCTTTGACATATCCGAAATGATCGTTGCATCGGCCGACCGCGTCCATCTGTCGGATTCATAAGTAAAGTTCTGTGCGTTCGCATAGGCGACGGCAAAAAGGACAAAGGCGGCCGTAAAGCACGCGCCGTTCACAAGCGTTCGAATTTTTCTTTTCATAATTTTAACGGGGTAGCGGTCTTTCACGGGCGGACAGGCTTCCGCCATTTCGGCGCAGGATCACGCCGATGAAATAATGTGTTTTGTTAGAGGTCCGCCGCGGCCTATGCACCTTGGTGCGAAGCCGCAGAATTGAGAAAACGTCTGTCGATAATAACTTCGGTCGGAGCACCGAGGATGTCCAGCAATAGAACGACGCGCTTTTGGCCGTTCATCTCGCGTCTGAATATTCCGCGCAAACCGTTGAACGGGCCTTCGGTAACGGCAACGGCATCGCCCGCGGAAAACGGCTCATGATAAAGTTCGACGCAATCGTCGCTGTTGAGCCGTTCGCGAATTCCCTGAATTATTTCTTCTTCGATCCTTAGAAGCGTCATCCCGAAATGGAGCACTTTTCGAACGCCGCGTGTGTATTGTATTGTGTGAAGGAATCTGGCGGGATTGAATTTTGCGAACATATATCCGGGGAAAAGAGGTTCGGTTACTATCTTTGGGCGGCCCCAAACGAACTTCTCTTTCATTTGTTTCGGATTCAAAATTTCCATACCAAGCTGCGACAGATAATATGCGACGAGGTCCTCCTGTTTGGATTTCGTCTGGATCGCATACCAGTTTATTCCTTCTATAAAATTCATAACGGAAAACGGTCTTATCCCTCTCGAGATCGTGTATTTTGATTGAAAAAGTGATTGTGTCGGTTTTTGACTTGGCGGAATTATAGGAATTTCGGAACTTGAAATAAATAGAAAAATTGGGTAAATTCCACATATCGTTCAGCCGGCTGAACACAAATGTGCTTTCCCTGCCGCTTTTTCCATTAACCGTCTGTTAATATACCTAGAGAAATGAACACGACGACGACACGCAAAATATTACCGACCGACACCAGAACGAAGTCCGTCCCGGCGGTTGTAAAGGCGATGTCGATACTCGAACAATTGGCGACGTCGCAGAACGGACTTGGGCTGTCGGAACTAACGCGCGAACTAGATCTTCCGAAAAGTTCGACGTACGGAATGCTGCTTACGCTTGAGCGGCTCGGCTATCTGCACCGCAACGAAGGCACCGGACGATACATGTTCGGAATGAAGATATTATCGCTCGCCAGTATGGCGATGAACGGCCTGAACCTTCGCAAACTTGCCGTCCCGCACCTTCGGCAGCTGATGAACAAGACCGGCCTGACCGTTCATATGGCGATCCGCGAACATCATGAGGTCGTGATAATAGAAAAGGTCGAATCGCCCTACACGCCGAAGGTCGAAACCTGGATCGGCAAACGAATGGGCATTCACTGCACCGCGGCCGGAAAGGCTCTGCTCAGCGACTGGACCGAAGATGAAATAGACAGGTTGGTGCGATACGGGCTGCCGCGCTATAACGACAACACGATTGTCACGCCGAAAAGATTAAAGAGCGAGCTGGAACGCGTCGCGAAACAGGGCTATTCGGTTGATGATGAAGAAGAAACGATCGGGTCGCGCTGCGTCGGGGCTCCGATAACCGACGAGAACGGAAAGATCCTGGCCGCCGTAAGCGTTGCCGGCTACAAAAAGCAGATCCATCACGAAACATTCCCGGCCCTGGTCGAATCCGTGAAGCAAACCGCCGTCAATATTTCAAAAGAACTCGTTCACCACTCCGAATCAACCGAAAACCAATCGGTAAGTTGAGATATGTCATTGTGAACGGCATCAAAATCGTAATGCATCACAAGCGCCGTCACGAGTTATCTCTAGCGCGGGTATCGTGAACTTCGACGTAGGCGTCGCCGTCAAATCGGCGGTTCCAATATTCATGCGCCGTCTGCTCCTTAACATCGTCCGTTCGCGCCCCGCACCTGTTGCATTCTATCCAACCCCACGGCGGCACGTATCTGGGATCCTGAACGAACTTCGGTTTACCGCCGCAAAAAGGACACGGTTTTAATGGCACCTTGTCATCGCTCGCATCAGCCGTCATCATCGCTCCGTTTTCCCACAATGATACCAGATAAACGCCCCGTCATTCATCGTTAACCTCAGTTTGGACTTCCGGCATCGTGAAGTTCTGACCATAAAACACGCGTCGCTCGAAGCATCGATCAGCTCGCGAATTTCAGAATGATGACCAAAGATTGCCTGGTCCAGCAATTATCTTTGGTCGCCCTTTGTCATAAAAAATCCAATTTTCAAACGCCGAACTATCAGCAAAAAGTTTCAAGGAAAATGTCATCTTGAAATCTAAGAATTAGATCGTAAAACATATTGGAAATATTAATTGAAAACAAAATATTGTTACCAAGGTGCTTCTCTAATTCATCGATAAATAACGGGTCATTTCCATCTCCGAAAATGAGCCTCCGATCTTGTCTCAGTCGCCAGGAGGATTGAATAGATAGAAGATATTCACCAACTTCGATCTGTAGATATCCGGAATGTATTTCAACCCTAGAACACCTTTTTTTTCAAGAGCAAGTTGAAGATTATTAATTACGATTTCATCAATCATGAATTTAAGGGAAGATGATTCGGCGATCGGCTCCCGCTGTCAAGTTCTACCAAATTGCGTTTATTGTAAATCCTATTCAATATACTCAAACCCATCCGAAGACTCACAATGGCGAGTTACTCCGACCGGACGAACTTCGCAAAGAATGTTTTCTTCTGACATTATGTCCATTTCTATCCACTTAGTATGACAATTCGGACATTTTTCGGATATACCTTCGATCCGGACCCGCAACGATCTGTGACCAAAATCATTGCCGCCCCAACGGATCTCATCACCCAAATGATATAAATATTGCCACGTATCCCCGTATTTAAATTGAATTCTAAAGCTCCCTATTTTTTTACAAACGGGACATTCGGCACGTGCTTCCAATGTATTAAACGCTCCCATATTTGAAGGGTTAATAACTTTTGCGTCTGAGGAAATGTCTTTAGTAACTTAGCATCACGAGTTAAAAGTTCAATGTCCTTATCTTACCGCGGCAGTTAGTACTCGGAGCGGCCCACTGCGAATCCGTCCCCGCACTGATGATCGGCCGGCGTCCGCCGCGAGC
>CBFGSN010000201.1:0-4068 GCA_965651435.1 uncultured bacterium
ATACTGATCTCACTCGGACGTTCGCAGGATATTGCAAAGATCATGATGCTGATAAAAGGAGAATCCGCGCATTGGCTGAATGAACAGAGGCTATTTCGCGGCAAATTTCATTGGCAGGACGATTACTATGCCGTTTCCGTGTCTGAATCACAGGTAGATAAGGTCAGGCGTTATATCTCGCGACAGGAAGAACACCATAAAGCAGCTACTTTTGAAAAGGAAATGCTCGTTTGGAAAAAGATATTTGGCTAAAGCCAAATGGTCTTCCGCATCTGTGTCCGTTCGCTAAAGCGAACGGCAATATACCAAACAGCAATAAAGGGCTACTGCGGTTCGCACGTCCAATAACGGCCAGCCCGCTTATAAATGCGGCCGGCGGTGACCGCCACAAACTTACCTTTCTTGGCTTCGCCTGTCTTTCAGGCGTTATTCTACAAATACGCTATCTGTTAACAAAATCTCAAATCCAAAATAGACAACGAGGCGTCCGGTCTTATATATTTGTTTTTCCGACTGACGAAACACTTATAAAGAGATGGGCTTTAGTTTTCTGCCGCGCGAGGACGAATACTTCTTACTCTTTTCGCAGATGAGCGAAAGGATCGAGGAGGCTGCGTCAATTCTCGTGGAAATGACCGCCGAGGGAGCAGGTGATCCGGCTCCTTTCACAAAACGCATCAAGGAGGCCGAACACGCCTGTGACGAATTGATGCACACGATCACCAACAAGCTCGACAAATCTTTCATTACACCGTTCGACCGCGAAGATATCTATACGCTGTCGATCGCACTGGACGACATCTGCGATTATATAGACGCGGGCGCGCGTGCCGTAATAATGTACGGCATCACGGAATTCAACGATCATTCGCGTAATCTGGCACGGATCATCGGCGAACTTGCGAAAGAGATACATGCCGCCGTCGGTGTAATGAACAAACCGAACGGCATAAACCGCCACTACGTCGAGGTTCACCGGCTCGAGAACGAAGCCGACGACATTTTCTTTAAGGCGATCGGCGAGCTTTTTAATTCGCCCGGCATTGACCCGATAACTCTGATCAAATGGAAGGAATTATACGAAATTCTCGAAAATGCCACCGACCGCTGCGAAAGCGTCGCGAACATAATCGAGAGCATTGTTTTGAAGCATAACTAAACGGCCTCACCGATCATGGATGGAAATTCCGCCACACTCAGCCTTGTAATCCTCATCATTTTAGTTGCGCTCGTTTTTGATTACATCAACGGGTTTCACGATGCGGCAAATTCGATAGCAACTGTCGTTGCGACGCGCGTACTGTCGCCGGGAATCGCCGTAATGTGGGCGGCATTCTTTAATTTTATAGCCGTTATTGTTTTCGGGACGGCGGTCGCAAAAACGGTCGGCGGTGACATGGTCAATATCACCGTTATTCCGCCGGACGACCGTTTGCTCGTCCTTCTCGGCGGATTGCTCGGTGCTATCATCTGGAATTTGATCACGTGGTATTTGGGTTTGCCGACCTCGAGTTCGCACGCGCTTGTCGGCGCCTATGCGGGTTCGGCCCTTGCGTCTTACATTTTTCATTCCGGCCTGACCGGGGCTGAAACCGTAATGAAAGCCGAAGGCTGGATCAAAACCATCGCGTTCATCGTCCTATCGCCGCTGATCGGAATGGTTCTCGGGTTCATTCTAATGGTGTCGGTGTACTGGATCTTTCACAAGGTTTCGGTGCACAAGGTTGACCGCGTCTTCCGCATCGGCCAGCTTTTTTCCGCGGCCGCGTATTCGCTGGGCCACGGCGGCAACGACGCTCAGAAAACGATGGGAATTATCACTATCGTGCTGGTTTCGGGCGGCTTTCTCAGCCTAACGCCGGACGGCAAACTGCCCGACGTTCCGCTTTGGGTCGAACTCGCTGCGTGCGGCGCCATCGCTCTCGGCACGCTGTCTGGCGGCTGGCGGATCGTAAAAACCATGGGCACGAAGATCGTAAAACTTCAGCCCGTCGGCGGTTTTTGCGCGGAAACTGCGGGTGCGATGACGCTATTCGGCGCGACTGCTTTCGGCATACCGGTTTCGACAACGCATACGATCACCGGTTCGATCGTCGGCGTGGGTTCCGCAAAACGCTTTTCCGCTGTCAAATGGGGCGTCGCGAGCCGCATCGTTTGGGCTTGGGTTCTGACCATTCCGGCCGCAGCCATTTTCGCCGCACTTTCCTACGGCGGTATTCTGATCATCGAAAAAATGATGGGTAAGATCTAGCCTCGGCGGGTTGGTAGCGGCTCGTTGATCGTTTGCAGCTCGGCGGATTTGTTCGAGCATAGCCACGTCATTTATGGCGTGGTAACATCGGAACACCGCTGGCGACGCCGTTCACGGCGTTTTCCAAAGGTGGAAGCCCGTGAACGGGCTAATGAACTAGTCGTGACAACCGACCACGCTCTAAAGAGCGTGGCTAGGCTAAAACCAGACTTGTTAAAATCATTTCAAAGCGCAATGATTTTCGTATAGGCGAAATATTTCGTCACGGAGAAAGAAATGAGTGCAGTTCTGGAAAAACCGCGAACGCTTGAAGAATATCTGGTAATGCCGGATGAGGAGGTCGCCGAAAGCATCGAAGCCGCCCGTGAAGCATTGGGCGAACGCATCGTTATTCTCGGCCATCATTATCAGCGCGACGATGTCGTCAAACACGCGGATCTGAAAGGTGATTCGTATCAGCTTTCGGTAATGGCATCGCAGACGGACGCGGATTTCATTATCTTCTGCGGCGTGCATTTCATGGCCGAATCTGCCGACATTCTCGGCCGTGAAGATCAGCGCGTTATTTTGCCAGATATGGGCGCCGGATGTTCGATGGCGGATATGGCGACGATCGAACAGGTCGAAGACGCGTGGGAACAGCTCGGCGAGATCGGCGTTCTTGATTCGAAGGTAGCACCGATCACGTATATGAATTCGTCCGCGGCGATAAAAGCTTTTTGCGGAAAGAACGGCGGCGTCGTTTGTACATCGTCGAACGCAGTGCCGCTTTTCGACCGTTATCTGAAAGAATATGACAAGATGTTCTTTTTTCCGGATCAGCACCTGGGCCGAAATACCGGCGCAAAATTCGGCATCGCGAACGATCAGATGGTGCTGTGGAATCCGCACGAAGACCTCGGCGGAAACACACCGGAACAGCTCCGTAATGCAAAGCTTATTTTATGGCGCGGACATTGTTCGGTACACGGCAGATTCAAACCGTGGCACGTCGATAAGATCCGCGAAGAAGTTCCGGGAATAAAAGTCCTGGTTCATCCCGAATGTATGCGCGAGGTTGTCGATATGAGCGATCTGGACGGTTCGACATCGTTCATCATCAAAACGGTCGAAGAATCGCCGAGCGGTTCGAAATGGGCGATCGGAACCGAGGTAAATCTGGTGAACAGGCTCGCGACGCGTTTTCCGGATAAAGAAATTCATCTGCTTGCGCCGGATCTTTGTATGTGCGCGACGATGTTCCGCATCGCGCCGCAGAATCTTGCGTGGGCGCTCGATAATCTGGTGAACGGCGAGGTCGTGAACGAGATCATCGTCGAACCGGAAACAAAGCGATACGCTCTGACGGCGCTTCAGCGAATGATCGACTACACCGAATCGCAAAAATAGCCGCCGCGTTTTATGGCAGAATTAAAGGACCGCTTGCCCGACAATGTTTCGGGCAAATTTTTTGTCGATCGGCAGTGCATCGATTGCGATGTCTGCCGCGACACCGCGCCCGAAAATTTCACGCGTAACGACGAGAACGGCTATTCCTACGTTTGGAAACAACCGGCAACACCGCACGAATTCGAAAAATGCATCGAAGCAATGGACGCCTGTCCGGTCGAAGCCATCGGCGACGACGGCGAGCGATGATGTATAATTTTTCCAACCTCCGGATCGTTTTTCAGCATCGACACACTATGCAGCCCGAAAAAGGCTCTTTCTAACTGTTTGTATTAGAGGAAAATATGAAAAATACGATCTTTATCACACTGTTTATTTTGTTGGGAACGTTCGCGGCGGCCGCACAGGTTTCGTGGCTCGACCGGCCG
>CBFGSN010000202.1:0-4008 GCA_965651435.1 uncultured bacterium
CAGTCAGTACCGTCCGCGGTAGCGGATGGTTAAAGGTAAATGTGTCGAGTCAGTCAGTACCGTCCGCGGTAGCGGATGGTTAAAGATATAAACCACTTGCTGCCGCAAGCGGTACTGACCGGACCTTCAAGCGGTACAGACTTTTAATTTATCGGTGCTCTTGCGACAAACAAGGGCGCATAGCTTTTTCTATATGCATAGCCGAGAAAAGCTTCGATCAGCACAACAATGATCGCCGTTGGCAGGCCTTCGGGAGCCATGGTGGCGTGAACGAAGAATATGTTCACGATCACCGGAGCCAGCAAAACCAACGCTAGCGGCACAAAATACCCCGAAACGAGCAATATGCCGCAGACGAGTTCCGTTGTTTTCAGCAGCGTCATAAAATACGGCGCGGCCGCCAGCCCTTCGTTAAAAGTTTTGATCGGCCCGGTCATTTCCGGAGCCTGGATCATATTCAGAAAATACACGGACGATGCGAATATGAACAAAAGCCCCATCAGCGTGCGAAGAATAATTACCGCGATTTTCATAGATCGTTCATCTCCTTAATGGTAAAAGTTCGCGCACGCGCGCGTCCCGAAGGTAAATCCCAAGCCAAACAAATATTCCCAAATAGACGGGAAACAGTATATGCGAGAACAGCGGTGCCTGGACGCGAAAATTCGTCGCGACCGCTCCGCCCAGATATCCGGTCAGTAGAACCGCGCCCAAAACCGCGGTTTTCGGTATCAGGTACAAGACCGTGCACACCAGCAGAATAATGCCGATAGGCACGATCTGGCTTTCCGAATATCCGAGCCCGACCGTTGTCGTAACGACCGGTTCGGGCTTAAAGAATTTTCCCGCGGCGTCCATCAGGAAAAACAGTATCGCAAGCCCTGAAATTATGTAGCCCGCCCAAACTCCTTTTGTTCTTTCCATAATTAATTATCCTCGATCGCCGACGGCGTCCTTAAGTGTTTGAATGTCGATCTTGCTCATTTTCAGCATTGCCTGAAACGCTTTGTTCGCCTTTTCGCGGTCCGGGTCGGAAACCAATTCCATCAGGATCTTTGGCGTGACCTGCCACGACACGCCGAATTTGTCCTTAAGCCAACCGCACTGGCTTTCTTCGCCGTCGGCCGTAAATTTGTCCCAGAAATGATCGACCTCGGCCTGATCATCGCACGATATCATCAGCGAAATGCCTTCGGTAAATGTGAACGAATGTTCGCCGCCGCCTTCCATCAGCATAAATTTTTCGCCGTCGAGCGCAAATTGCGAATGTTTGACGGTGCCCGGTCGATTCGGCGGTTCGCCGTCGCCGTAAAGCAAGATACCGTCGATCTTCGAATCGTCGAAAAGCGATGTGTAAAATTTCACCGCGTCCTCACCGCGGCCGACAAGTTCGCCGACGAATAAAAAGCACGGCGTCGTACGCTGTCCAACGTCCGAAACATTTCCGACCGAAAGCTGCCAGCACACGCCGAATTTGTCCTGAATAAATCCGTATCGTTCGCTCCAATCGTATTTATCCAGCGGCATCATAACCATTCCGTCTTCGGCAATGGCGTTCCAGAGTTCGTCCAGCTCCGCCGTGTCGTCGCAAATATGATAGAACGAGATCGCCGGACTGAATTTGAAATGCGGTCCGCCGTCGAACATATTGATGCGAAATCCGTCTATCTCGAACGCTCCGCCGGGCGGTCCGTTTTCGCCGCCGCCGACGATCTTTGACCTTTTAAATACAGACGTATAAAACTTAAGCGCATCGGCGCAGCCGCTTTCGAACATTAAAAAAGGTGTGATCTTCTGCATTTTTCGTCTCCTATTCCGCCGGGCTTTTTACCACGAACGATCTAAGTTTTGCGATCTTTCCGTCGCGGAAATTATATATATCGCAGTAATCGAATTGAGAATCATTGCCGTCTCTGTCCTTCATCGACATTTTTCCGTATGATGCGACCGATTCGCCGTCCGCGATCATTTTTGTGGCCATTATCTTCGGAGCCGGAGCTTCGTGGCCTTCGTGAACCGACCTCATCCATTCGCGGATGTTGTCCAGGCCTTTGTGCGAACCTTCGCCGGCCATTGTCCATTCGACGTCATCGGCGCAAAGCGCAAAGAAATCTTCCATCGAATTATTGGTGAATGCTTCATCGACCTTTTTGACGATATCTTTGTGTTCCTGTGACATTTTTCAGATCTCCTATAAATAAAGTTCAGGCATCGAAGCCTTTAACGTTCGTTCCGTATTCAAGCGAAGCATAAAAATCTCCGCGTCCCTGCGGCATCAGATCGAGTATGTTCCAGATCGGAACAAGTTCGTCGATGCCTCGTTCTTTGATCTCCTCCGACATTCGCGGATGGGCACTGTAAAAATGGCGGATGGTTCCGTCTTTGTCCTTTGTAAAAACCGAAACCGTCGAATCCTGGTGCCCGTCGCGGTCTTCGCTGCCGAGGTCGTATTTGAATGTGCTGCTGCCGGCGCTGATAAGGCGAAGCCGGTCCCAGCCGCGAGCGCGTGCAAATTCACGAAGCTCTGCGGGTTCGGCCGCGGCGACGACCGCCGTGTTGATGTTTTGCGCCAAATGGTG
This sequence comes from uncultured bacterium, assembly GCA_965651435.1. Classification (GTDB taxonomy): domain Bacteria; phylum Acidobacteriota; class Blastocatellia; order Pyrinomonadales; family Pyrinomonadaceae; genus OLB17. The sequence continues at coordinate 2,580 of CBFGSN010000202.1, forward strand.
CGCGATGCCGTTGAACGAATCGAGCCACGCCGTGCACATCGGGCACGGGTTCGCCTGCTTTTTGCCGAACATAAAATGATAAATGAAAAGCGGTTTGTCCGGATCGGCGAAAAGTTCGCTTATCCGAACTGCCCGCAGCGGAGCATCGCCGTCGCTCAAATGCCGCGGGCCTTCGATAAATTCGTAGTCCGATATCTCGGCACCCGCGGGCAGTTCGCGTCGAAGCGCGGCCACGCGTTCGCGCTGTTTCATTACCTCGATCTCGGCAAGGCGAAGCTCTTCGCGCTTTGCCAGATATTCCGGCGATTCGTTCGTAAGATTTGTTTGACGATATGTTCCGTCGATCATTTGATGAACCATGATATTCCCCTTTTTTTATGTTGGAGCCGTGCATCGAAAACTACGCGGGCCGATCTTCGTCAAAGCTTATCATCCAATGTATCTTGAATTTGTCTTGCAGCATTCCAAAATACGCACCCCACGGAGCGTTGTCCATAGGCATTGTTTGCGTTCCGCCTTCGGACAGCTCTTTGTAAATGCGGTCGGCTTCGGCTTTGCTGTCAGCGGAAACCGACACCGAGAAATTATTGCCGATCTCAAGCGGCGGGCCGAAACCTTCGGGACAATCGCTGCCCATCAGAACACCGCCGCCGATCGGAAGCGATATGTGCATAATAAGGCCTTCCGAGCCTTCCGGCACGGGACATCCGACGTCCATATCCGCCATTCGAACCACCGCCTGAAACTCGCCGCCGAAAACCGACCTGTATAGGTTAAAGGCTTCTTCGCAATTGTTTTTGAATGAAAGGTAAGGGTTTATTTGCGTCATTTTTTATCTATCTCCTTAAGTCAAAGATTTGAGTCCGTAATTATAGTCACAATCGCTTGCATATTGCAAGTGACATTGAAAGGCCTGGATTTTTGTGGTAGATTCGAGATGTAAATGAACGGGAAGAACTCGCAAAAGAACCGGTCGGATTGCCCAATAAACTTTTCGCTTGAGGCGGTGGGCGATTCGTGGTCGCTGTTGATCGTGCGCGATATAGCGTTTTGGGGAAAGCGAACTTACGGTGAATTTTTGCGGTCGCACGAAGGCATTGCAACGAATATCCTCTCGCGGCGGCTGAAAAAGCTCGAAGCCGAAGGCATTCTGACTAAAGCCTTGGACCCGTCCGACAAACGCCGCGATATATATTCGTTGACCGAAAAAGGCCTGGACCTCATCCCGGTCGTTATGGAACTCGGCGCCTGGGCCGCGAAATACGACCCGCGCCAGCCCGAAGAATTCCGTCAGTTCGTAACGATGGTCCGCGGCGACCAAGTAAACCTTACAAAGAAGTTCATCGACCTTGTCCGCAGCGGCGGTGCGATATTCCAGGACGCCGTCGGCAGACCGTCAAGTCAGAACCGCTTGCGGTAGCAAGTGGTT
>CBFGSN010000203.1:0-4006 GCA_965651435.1 uncultured bacterium
ACGACCATAAAAATTATCAGCAGCACCAAAAGGACGTCGATCAGCGGAGTTACATTGATCTCAGGTTTGTTCATAATTTGCCTCCCGATGCGTTAGACAACAAGAACGGCAAAAAGTTCCCGGCGGTTTTTCCGGAATAGGAAGACGGTTATTAGCTTTCAGCTGTTCGCTGTCAGCTTTTGCCTACGGCTTTGATCAGAGCTTTTGCTTTTAGAAGGGCTTCTTCGTATTCGGCGTGCGGGTCGCTGTCGATGGTTATGCCGCCGCCGACATTGAATTTTGCGGTTCCGTCGCGGATGACCATTGTGCGGATGGCGACGCTCGTATCGAATCGCGGCGGTATCGCAAAACCGTCGTTGATATTTATGCCGATGGTTCCCATCGAAAGGCCTCGCGGCGTCTTTTCGAGTTTATCGATGATCTTCATCGTGCTGATCTTTGGCGCGCCGGTTATCGATCCGCAGGGAAAAACCGCGGGCAGAATTTCCTTTATCCCGACGCCGCGGCGAAGCGTTCCGCTGACCGTTGAAACAAGGTGAAAAAGCGACGGGTGTTCTTCGAGATCGCAGAGCTTTTCGACGCTGACGCTGCCGAATTCGCATACGCGGCCGAGGTCGTTGCGGAGCAGATCTACGATCATCGTGTTCTCCGCACGGTCCTTTTCGCTGGCCAACAGTTCGGCTCGGAGCCGCGTGTCTTCGGCGACGTTCGCCGAGCGTTTCCGCGTTCCTTTTATCGGTGACGTGTCGATCTTATTTTCACGGATGCGTATGAAACGTTCGGGCGAAGCTGATATTACGGTCGAATCGCCGCGGTCGATAAAGGCGGCGAACGGTGCCGGATGCTCCGCGCGGAGACGCCGATAAATGTCGGCCGGTTTTTGCGAGGAAACGTCGGCCGATATTTGCATTGTGTAATTGGTCTGGTACGTGTTGCCGCAGCGGATCTCTTCTATTATCGTTTCAACGGCGCCGATGTATTCGCGTTCTGAGACGCCGTAGTTGACCGGCGCGGTATCAGGTATCGGCGGTTCTTTGGGCTCGGCGTTTGATAGCTCGTCGATCAACCGATCGGATCTTTCTTCGCTGCCGCTGACGAATGTTCGACCTGTGTTGTGATCGTGCGTTATCAGCGTATCGAAAACGGCGTAAAAAACGTCCGGTTCGCCGGCTTCGTGTTTTGTCGGAACGAGTCGGTTCAGCCGCATTCCGAATTCGTACGAAAGCGTGAAAAACACAGCCCGGCCCGGCTGCGAGAACAGTTCGTGAATGCGTTCGAGCGTTTCGGCAACGGATTCACCGAACAGAGATCCGGTTTCGATCGGGTCAACGCCCGCGATCATCAAATGCGAACCGAGATGTCCGACACCGGAGCTGTCCAGCAGGCACAGCGACCGGCCTTCGCCAACACGAAGCAGCGCAGCGGCAAGGCCGTCCGTAGTGATGTCGAACTCTTTCATGCGAAAGATTTTATCACGACCGGCGTGACGCGTTCTTTCATGAAGAAAACATTTCCATTCGCCGGTGATTTCACGTAAAATGTTCCAGATTCAAAGCCTTCGGCAGATCAGCCTATGACAGATGAAAAGCTAAAACTCATACGCGGCCTCGGCCTCGTTGCATCGATCTCCATCATTATCGGGAACGTGATCGGAACCGGCGTTTTCCTGAAAGCGCGCGTCATGACGTGTAACGTGGGCACGCCCGGCTGGGTGATCGCGGCGTGGATCGCGGCGGGACTTTTGTCGCTTGCCGGAGCTCTAACATATGCGGAACTTACCGCAATGAAGCCGCTCGCGGGCGGAGAATACGTGTTTCTGCGCGATGCTTACGGCAGGCTTTCGAGTTTTCTGTTCGGCTGGATGCAGATGTTCATCGCAAAGCCCGGTTCGCAGGCGGCAGTCGGCTTCGCGTTCGCCATCGGGCTCAATGATTTTCTCGGCGAAGGAGCCCTCGCGAAAGCAAAGCTTCTGGAAACGACGGTCGCCGGGCGTCCGTTCGAACTGACGATGGTACAGGTCGTCGCGATCATGGTGATCATTATTTTTACGACGCTGAACTGTGCGTCCGTTTCGATGAGCGGCCAGATCGCGACCGCGTTGACCGCGATAAAGATCGCACTTGTGCTGTTCGTCGGGCTCGGTGCGTTTGTCTGGGTTACGGGCGATCTGGCACACTTCTCGCTCGCCCAAACGGGCGGTGTTTGCGAAGACGTTAGCGGAAGCACGCTTTACGGGTCGCCGACATACAGTTTTGCCGCCGGTTTCGGAGCCGCGATGCTGGCCGCGCTTTGGGGCTACGACGGCTGGAGCAATCTGGGTTATGTCGCCGGCGAGGTGAAAGATCCGAACCGCAATATCCCGATCGCGATCATCGGCAGCACGGCGTTGATCATTTTGCTCTATGCGTTCGTTCATTTCGGATATTTTTACGGTTTGGACCCGACGGTGGTTGCGTCGATAGGAAAAGATTCGTCCGTCGGCAAAGAGATCGTCAGCAAATTCTTCGGCGGCGATATTAAAACTTTCGCGACCGGTTTTTGTGTTGCGTTGTTCACCGTCGGCCTTATGCTTTCGTCATTGGGTACGCTGCATACGTCGATACTTTCGGGTTCGCGTATTCCTTACGCGTTGGCAAAAGACGGCCTGATGCCGGCCGTTCTGGCCCGATTGTCGGTCAACAACGTTCCGGTTCCCGCGATCTTGTTCCAGGGATTCTTGGCCGTCGTTCTGGCACTTTCGGGTTCGTTCGATACGCTGACGAACTATGTTGTTTTCGGTTCGTGGATATTTTACGGACTGGTCACCTCGACGGTCTTTGTTTATCGCCGCAAGCATCCCGATATGCCGCGGCCGTATCGTGCATGGGGTTATCCGGTCGTGCCGGTGCTGTTTTTGCTGGTGACTTTCTGGCTTTTGGTCAACACAATGATGACCGAACCGCTGCAATCTTTCATCGGCATCGGCCTGATCATTCTGGGATTACCGGCCTATTATTACTTCTCTTCAAGAAGGAAGGCTTTTTCCTCCGAATCCGATGAGGAGATCGAATAGCTATGACAATGATCGACAGGCGAAGCGGGCGTGACCGCCGTACTTCGGACCGATATAAGGTCACGATAGACATCGAATGGGAATCGGCCGCGGGTGTGCGTCGTCAGGGAACGATAAGCGACATCAGCATAGACGGCTGTTTTGTTCTGGGCGGCGGCGGAGCCGTGGACGGCGAATCCGTAAAACTGTATTTTCCGATCGGCGACGATATGGTTTATGACGTCAGCGGGACCGTAGAGAATCACGTTCCCGATATCGGTTTTGCATTGAAATTCCGCGACCTGACGACGGTTCAACGCGCGCTGATCGCAAAGATCGTCGAACGTTCGAAACAGCGGTGATGCTCACGCGTTTTCGGCCCGGTGCGCGATCGCTTCGGCGGCGATCTCGCGGTCGTCGAAATGATACTTTTCCGTGCCGATGATCTGATAGGTTTCGTGGCCTTTGCCGGCTATGATGACGACGTCGTTCGGCTTTGCCATATCGACCGCGGCGGCGATGGCTTCGCGCCTGTCGGGTATCGAAAGGTATTCGGCGTTCGTTCTCTTTAATCCTTTTTCAACAGCTTCGATAATTTTTACGGGATCTTCGGTTCGCGGATTGTCTGACGTGACGATGGCGACGTCACTGTGCGTTCCGGCGATCTCGCCCATCGGTTCGCGCTTTGTTTTGTCGCGGTCGCCGCCGCAGCCGAATACCGTGATGATGCGGCCGCCGGTCAGTTCGCGTGCCGTTTTTAATGTATTGAGCAGAGCGTCGTCCGTGTGTGCGTAATCGACGACGACGGCGAAACCGAGGTCGTTCTTGACGGCTTCGAAACGTCCGGGCGAACCGGCGCATTTTACAAGACCTTTTGCGATCGAATCGAGATCCGTTCCGTTCGCAAGAGCGGCCGCGGAAGCCGCAAGCATATTATAAACATGCGGGCGGCCGATCAGCGGCGACGTGATATTC
>CBFGSN010000204.1:0-4003 GCA_965651435.1 uncultured bacterium
GCCGAAAGCCCTTTGCCGTTGTCCGCGACCTCGATAAATATTATATCGCGGATGTGTTCGTGCCTCGAACTTATCGTGATGCGTTTTTCTTCGGCGTCAGCCGGGATCGCTTCGATGGCGTTTTCGATCAGGTTCACGAACACGCGTTTTAGCTGTTCGGCGTCGAGCGGAACACGCGGAACGTTTTGGCCGAGATCGAGTTCGAGCGTGATCTCGCCGCGGCGGCCGTCGTAAAGAGCGGCGCATTGTTCGATAAGCTCATTCACGTCGCCGGGTTCGAGCTTCGCGTTCGGCAAACGAGCGTAGCGCGAAAATTCGTTGACCATCGATTTCAGGCTTTCGACCTCGCGAAGAATGGTTTCGGTGCCGCTCTGGATCACGCCGACCGTTTGTCCGTCTGTTTCGTGGATCGCCTCGGCGTCGCCGTTCTTATCGGCAAAGCGTTTGGCGATGCGTTCGGCCGAAAGCTGTATCGGCGTCAGCGGATTTTTGATCTCGTGAGCCATTCGCCGCGCGACCTCCTGCCATGCGGAGGCACGCTGAGCCGATATCAGATCCGACAGATCTTCGATCACGAGCACCGCTCCGTTGTCGTCCGCAAGCGCCGTCGCCGTCAGCGAAACCGGCAGTTCCGACACCTGGCCGCTGCCGTCCGCGTGTTCGCGTTCCAGCCGTGTTTGCTCCGACGCGTGGCCGATGCGGATTGCACGCATCATCACGCGCCGGAATATCTTTTCGTTGTCCGGGCCGACGATCTGCCCGAGTTCGAAGTTCCGAAGATCGCCGTCTTCGAGTTTCAAAAGATTGACCGCCGAACGATTTATCGTCGTCAGCCGCAATGCCGAATCGAACGAAATAATGCCCGTCGGCAAAGATTCCAGGATCGTTTCGATGTATTTCTGGCGTTCGCGAAGCTCGGCGGAATTTGCTTCGAGCCGCGCGGACATCTGGTTGAAATTTGCGACAAGCAGCGCAAGTTCGTCCTCTGCTAAAACATCGACGCGGTGTGCGAAATTTCCCTGGGCGATCTCGTCCGCGCCTTCGGCCAAAGCCTTGATCGGCGCGGTCAAACCGCGCGCGATGTAAAACGCCGTCCACGATGATGCGAATATCAGCAAGAACGTCAGTACGCCAAGCGTCAAAAGTCCGACCTGACGCACCATTATTTGGCGATCCTTAAGCCGGTCAAATTCACGCAAAGCCTGATCGACGACGACGCTGACACTTTCGTCCGTTAGCGGTTTCGGCACCAGCACAAGCTTTCGCCCATCGGAAAGTTCGGCCGTCGCGGCGTCGAGCCCATTGCCGTCACTAAGTATCGGCGCGTCAAAATTTCCAGACCGAAGCGCGGCTATCTCCGGCGAAGATTCCGGATGCTCGTTCGGATCGAGAATATTTCCGCTTTTCGCGATGACCTCGTTCGTCGGCGAAACCACCTCTATCTGCGCGAGATCGCCGAGTTCGGCGAGTTCGCGAAGATATTCCGGCGTTATCTCTTTGTCCTCAAGCGATGCCGCCAGGATCTTTGCCGTCGAACGAAGCTGGCCGATGCGGTCCGCGTTCGAGCGTTCCTGAACGTGACGTGCTTCGCGGACGACGTCCTCCGGAATTTGTGTGAACCAGCGTTCGAGCGCGCGGTTCATAAAAAGATACGAAAAACCGGCCATCGCGACGATCGGCAAAAAGCTGACCATAAAAAAATAGAGCAGCAGCCGCGTTTTTATCTTTGCACCGAGTTGGAAAGCGCGCCGTTCACGCGCTAATTTGATAATGCTGCGCAAAAATATGAAACCGAAAATTACGAATGCGATGAAGTTCAGCGACGAAAGCGCGTAAAGCAGCAGCGTGTCGCTCGCGGTTTGAACGCTGAAATCCTTCCACAAATTGGACGTTTGCAGCATTACCAGAACCGTCAGCGAAACAAGCACGAACGCGCCGAGTATCCACGGCGACACGCGTCTTTTCGATGTATTTTCGGGTTCTTTCACTTTGGCGATTTTAACACAAATTTCGCGCGGCCCGGGCTCGCGAACATTTTTTGAATGAAAACAAACGAACTCTTCTTTGATCCGCACGGACGCCTGCGAAGCAGTTTTCGCATCGCGGTTTTTGTCGCCGTTTTCGTCCTTTCGGCGGTGCTTCTTTTGGTACCGGCGTCGCTTGCCGCAAACGCGTTCGGGCTCGCGACGCTCGGCGATGCGGCATTGAATGCCGTGAGTTCGCTTTTGCTGATCGCGGCCGCGATCTTCGGCGGGTGGCTTTGCGGACGGCAGTTCGAAAAGCTTCCGTTCCGTGCATTCGGCACATGGTTCACGAAAGGCTGGCTTAGGCACACGGTCGGCGGATTCATCATCGGCTGCGGCGTATTTGCGATCGCCGTTGCCGTTGCGGTCATATTCGGCGGGCTGAGTTTTGAGATGAACACCGGACCGATCGCCGCATCGGTGCTGACGGCGCTTGTGATCTTTGCCGTCGGTGCTGCGTTCGAAGAAGTTTTGTTTCGCGGTTACATTCTGCAAACGCTGGTGCGTTCGGGTTGGGCATGGCTCGGCATTTTGCTGACGGCGGTTCCGTTCGGCATCGTCCATCTCGGCAACCCGAACGCCTCTGTCATATCGACGCTTAACACGATCCTCGCCGGCATCTGGTTCGGTCTTGCTTATCTGAAAACGCGCGATCTTTGGTTTGTCTGGAGCTCACACGCGGCGTGGAATTGGATGCAGAATTCGATATTCGGGATCGAGGTCAGCGGACTAAATCTGACCGGCAGCCCGCTTTTACGCGAGGTTGACCGCGGACCGGAATGGCTTACGGGCCTGAATTACGGGTTAGAAGGCGGCATCGGCGTAATGATCGCCCTGCTTGCGGCGATCGCGATCACGCATTACGCGCCTTTCATCAAAGCCGACGAAGAAATGCTTGCGATGAATTCGGAACCGGTCGCCGACATCAACCCGTCTGTATCTTGAACGAAATATCGACGGCCTTCGCCGAATGCGTCAGACGCCCGACGGAGATCAGATCGACGCCGGCTTCGGCATAGGCGCGAACGCGGTCAAGGTCCATTCCACCCGAAGATTCGATAAGCACACGCGGGTCCAGATCGCGTGCCATCCGCACAAGCTTTGCGGCTTCGTCCGGCGTTTGATTATCGAGCATAACGATGTCCGCACCGGCGTTTATCGCTTCGCGAAGCTGTGCCCAATTCGTTATCTCGACCTCGATCTTATGCAGGTGGCCGACGCTGGCTTTCGCACGGTTGACGGCTTCAGTAATGCCGCCGGCGAGAGCGATGTGATTGTCCTTGATCAGCACGCCGTCGTCCAATCCCATGCGGTGATTCTTTCCGCCGCCGACCGTCACGGCATATTTTTCGAGCATTCGCAGGCCCGGAGTCGTTTTTCGCGTATCGACGATCTGTGCACCGGTGCCTTCGACCGCCTTGACGAATTGCCGCGTCAGCGTCGCGACGCCCGACATTCTCTGAAGTATATTCAACGCAACGCGTTCGCCCGTAAGCAGAACGTCCGCATAACCTTTCAGCGTCGCGAAAACGGTGCCTTCTTCGACCTCGTCGCCTTCGGCAAATGTCGTTTCGATCTCCGGAATGTCCGGGTCCAGGTGAAGAAAAACGGCCTCCGCGACATTAAGCCCACAGATGACCAAATATTCCTTTGCCAAAAAACGCCCCGCACCGCGCGTTTCGCGGGCGACCGTCGATTGCGTGGTAATATCGCCGCGGCCGATGTCCTCCGCCAAAAATTCACCAATGGCCGCAAGGACCTCACCATTCTCAAGCCAGTTCATAAATTTGTATCAGAAAAAATATCTGAGGTTAGTATATCTGTTTTTCGCTCCGAATATTAGATCGTTAAGAAGATTAACCACAGAATTCACCAAAAGCACGAATCAGATCTTGAAAGATATTCGACTTTTTTCGTGCTTTTTGTGCGATTCGTGGTTAAATTTTAACTGTTGCCCACAGCCTTCGGCTATGGGCTAC
>CBFGSN010000205.1:0-3994 GCA_965651435.1 uncultured bacterium
CGCGGGCTGATAACCGAATGGCGGCGGCTTGAGCTGCCGGAAAGCCAAGCGGCGTTCGTCGTTGCGGTATCGGGCGGCGCGGATTCGATCAGTCTTTTGCTTGCGCTCAATGAACTTTTGCTGGAGAAAAAGCTCGATCTGCGTTTCATTGTCGCGCATTTTAACCACAGACTTCGCGGCGAAGCGAGCGACGCGGACGAAGAATTCGTAAAAAAACTGACGACCGAACTGGAGATGGAACTCGCGCTCGGCCACGCCTCCGGCGAACACAAAGGAAATCTGGAGCAGAACGCCCGTGACGGCCGTTATAAATTTCTAGGCGATGTCGCGGTGCGCACCGGAGCTGTTGGGGTTTTGACAGCGCACACCGTGAACGACCAGGCGGAAACCGTGCTGATGAATTTTCTTCGCGGAAGCGGCGCCGCGGGCCTGTCGGGAATGCGTGCGAAACGCCCGCTGCGGCTCGAGATCGCCGAAGAAGTCACGACCGATGAAAGTGGCGAACCGATGCTGCCTTTCGCTCAGGACGTCGTGCTCGCGCGGCCGCTGCTGACGTGGGCGAAGCGCGTCGAAACCGAAGGCTTTTGCCGCGAAAAAGGCGTCGAATACCGCTACGACACGATGAACGAAGACGTCGCTTTCAAACGCGTCCGCATCCGGAAGGTTCTGCTTCCGCTGCTGAAGGAATTCAATCCGAACATCATCGATACAATGGCCCGGACCGCCGCCGCGATGCAAAAGATCGCGGAATCCGACACGGCCCTGCCCGCCATCGACATCAAAGCCGCCGAACTCGATCAGGCCGAGCTTCTCGCACTTTCATCGAACGAATTGAACCGAACCCTGCGCGCCTGGCTGAACGAACATCGCGGAAATTCGCGTCGATTAGGACTGAAACATATAGAGGCGGTCGAACGGCTTTTGACCGGCCGAAAGAGCGGCCGCGTCGCCGAACTTCCGGGTTCCGCGCGGGTCGTTAAACGCGGCGGCAAGCTTGTATTTGAAAAACTATAGGTTGATTAAAAGAAACCGTAGAACTACAATTAAAGGTTGACGCTCTCGGACGGACGAATCGTTTCGGGAACAACTGTGACAGGGAAACTTTCATCCAAATAGTTTGAATGGATGAGGGCGGAACGGAGGCTTTTAAATTGAACGCGAAGTTTAGACAATTTTTATTATGGTTTTTGATCATTACGGGCGTGATCGCGGCTGTTTATTACATAAACGGCAAACAGACGAAAGCGGCCGAAAATCTGAGCGCCGATATGGCGATCACAAAGATCAACAACAAAGAGATCAAAGAAGCTTTATTTAAGGCGGATTCTGTCGAATTCACCGACCAGAATGGAGCAAAATTCCTGACGACGATCGGCAGCGATCCGACGCGGGAAATGCTTCTGAATGAAGTAAAAAAGGTAAACGCAGAAAACCAGAATTATATTAAGTTTAACGAAGAAGCTCCGTCATCCGGCTGGGGCCTGGTTCTTCTTATACAATTTCTGCCGTTCGTGCTTTTGATCGGATTTTTGCTTTTCACGCTGCGGCAAATGCAGGCCGGCGGCAACAAGGCTCTGAGCTTTGGCAAATCTAAGGCAAAACTTTTGAACAACCAGCAGAAACGCGTTACGTTCAAGGACGTCGCGGGCGTGGATGAACCGAAAGAGGAACTTGAAGAGATCATTGAATTCCTGAAAGATCCGCAGAAATTTCAAAAGCTCGGCGGAAAGATCCCGAAAGGCGTTCTGATGATGGGACCTCCGGGAACCGGCAAAACGCTTTTGGCGAAAGCCGTCGCAGGCGAAGCGAACGTTCCGTTCTTTTCGATCTCCGGTTCGGATTTTGTCGAAATGTTCGTCGGCGTCGGCGCATCGCGCGTACGCGACCTGTTCGAACAGGGCAAAAAGAACGCGCCGTGCATAATCTTTATTGACGAGATCGATGCCGTCGGGCGTCACCGCGGAGCAGGACTCGGCGGCGGCCACGATGAACGCGAACAAACGCTCAACCAGCTTCTGGTCGAAATGGACGGTTTCGAATCGAACGACGGCGTCATTTTGATGGCTTCGACGAACCGTCCGGACGTGCTCGATCCGGCGCTGCTTCGTCCCGGCCGATTTGACCGCCAGGTCGTCGTGTCGTATCCGGACGTTCGCGGCCGCGAAGGTATCTTGAAAGTTCACACGCGGAAAATTCCGCTTGACGAAGGCGTCGATATCAACATCATCGCCCGCGGAACGCCCGGTTTTACCGGTGCCGACCTCGCCAATCTCGTCAACGAAGCCGCGCTCATCGCCGCGCGTGCGAATAAAAAGGTCGTTAAGCTTGATGACCTCGAGGCCGCGAAAGACAAGGTGATGATGGGGCCGGAACGCCGCAGCATGGTCATTTCCGATAAGGAAAAACGCCTGACAGCGATCCACGAAGCCGGCCACACGATCGTCGGCATCAATATTCCGGAAAGCGATCCGGTGCATAAGGTTACGATAATTCCGCGCGGACGCGCTCTCGGCGTAACGTATTTTCTGCCGGAACAGGACATACTCGGACGCACGAAAGAAGAGCTTTTGGCGATGATCGCAAATTCGATGGGCGGACGCATTGCCGAAGATCTTTTCATCGGCCGCGTCACGACCGGTGCTTCGAACGACATCGAAAAGGCAACGGAGATCGCCCGTTCGATGGTTTGCCAATACGGTATGTCGGAACTCGGCCCGCTTGCTTTCGGCAAGAAAGAAGAGCAGATCTTTCTCGGCCGCGAGATCGCACAGCACCGCGATTTTTCCGAAGATACGGCGATAAAGATCGATAAAGAGGTCAACCGCATCGTTTCGGAACAATACGCGCGTGCGCAGAAGATCATCGAAGATAACCGCGAAGGACTCGAACGCCTGACGGAAGCTTTGCTCGAATTCGAATCGTTGGACAGCGCTCAGATCAGACGCGTCGTTGCCGGCCTTCCGATCAACGGCGACGATCCGGTCAAAGCCGAACCCGACGATGACGGCACACCCGAAGCGGAAGAAGGAAAAGAATCGCGTTTCAAAAAACCGATACTTCCGCCGATGACGCCGAACACGCCGCCGGCAACTGCATAAGAAGCGAGCGGTCAGCGGTTTTAGCAGTAAGCAGTTAGGATATATTTCTAACTGCTTTTTTATTTGGATAATTGCTAATTGCTAATTAGTAATTATTTTACTTGTGACTCATTGGTTATGATCATTTCCACGATGCGGCCGCTGGTGATGGGAATTTTGAACGTCACGCCGGATAGTTTTTCCGACGGCGGCGAATTCTTTTCGGCCGATGCGGCCGTTCGTCAGGCCGAGCGGATGATTCGCGAAGGTGCCGACATCATTGACATCGGCGGTGAATCGACGCGTCCGGGCAGCAAACGCATTTCGGCAGACGAAGAAGCGGAGCGTGTCGTTCCGGTGATCGAAGCGGTCGCGGCACGGTTCGACATTCCGATTTCCATCGACACGACCAAAAGCTCGGTCGCCGAACGCGCCATCGCCGCCGGAGCCGCGATAATTAACGATATTTCGGGCCTTCGTTGGGATGCGGGACTTGCGGATATTGCCGCTGCGTCGAACGCCGGGCTGATCCTGATGCATTCGCGCGGCACTTTCGAAACGATGCACACCGAACCGCCCGCAGATGATATTTTCGCGGATGTAAGCGCCGCGTTCACGGAGGCCTTAAAGATCGCCGCATCCGCCGGCGTTGCAAAAGAGAACATCGTGCTCGACATCGGCATCGGTTTCGGCAAAACGTTCGAACAAAATTTAGAACTGCTCGGAAAACTTGATAAGATAATTGCCGAATTCGAAGATTATCCGATGCTGGCCGGCGTGTCGCGAAAATCGTTCATCGGCAAAATACTCGGTGAACCCGATCCGCAAAAGCGCGTCGCCGCTTCGGTCGCGGCCGCGGTCATTGCTGTAACAAAAGGCGCGTCGATCGTTCGCGTTCACGATGTAAAAGAAACGGC
>CBFGSN010000206.1:0-3964 GCA_965651435.1 uncultured bacterium
CCGGGTTTCGGAATAATGTCCTGAGCGGAAACGGATAATACGATCGCGGCAAGAAGACACACAAAAAGAGAGACGCGGTGAAAAGCCTCGCTAATTAACGAATTCCGCGATCCGCATTTCACATTCCGCATTTTTAATGATCGATCATTTTTCATTGCCTTCGCCCTCCGCTTTTGCCGCCTGGTTATAGAAAATGACAACGCGGTTATTGTCGTTCATATATTTTTTCATTACGCGTTGGATGTCCGCGACGGTGACGGCGTTGAGCGCGTCGATGTCTTTGTTGACCGCTTTCGCGTCGCCCTGATAGGCGATGGCCTGTTCGATCGCGATCGCACGGCCGTCGTTATCTTCGCGCATACGCAGGGCACGCGTTATCAGCTGATTTTTAGCTTTTTCAAGCTCTCTGGCGGTGACGCCTTTGTCCTGAATTTTCTTAAGTTCGACGTACCACGCCTTTTCCATTTCGGCCGAATTATGGCCTTCGGAAGCGATTCCCATAAAATAAAGCAGGCCGCCGTCGAGTTTGTCGTCAACGCCGAATTCAGCTTCCTGAGCAATCTGCTGATCGCGTACGAGCGATTCGTTAAGCCGCGAACTTTCACCGCCCGAAAGAATTACCGACGCCAGTTCGAGCGCCGGAATGTCCGGGCTGTTCGATGGCGGAGCAAGGTAAACGACTGCCGTTGCCGGAAACGGTACGATCGGGCCGGTCTTTTCAAAGCGGCGTTCCTTTGTCCACGGCGATTCCTTTTCCGTTACTCGCGGGATCGTCGATCTTGGCTTTTCGATCACACCGAAATATTTATCGGTCCAGGCGTCGAACTGCTTCTGATCAAAATCGCCGACGACGATGAGAACTGCATTGTCGGGCCGGTAATAAAGTTTGTGAAATTCCTGAGCGTCCTTGACCGTTGCCGAATTCAGCTCGTCCAGGTTCCCGATAACGCCGCGTTTGTACGGATGTTTCAGATACGAAAGGCTCGAAAGATATTCGTAAAATTGGCCGTACGGATTTGCGAGCACGCTCTGGCGGTATTCTTCTTTTACAACGTCGCGTTCGGACGCAAAATTCGTTTCGTCCACATTCAGATTGGACATACGCTCGGCCTCTGCCCACAGAAGCGTTTCGAGGTAATTTGACGGAACTATCTCGTAATAATTCGTAAAATCGTCGTGCGTCGATGCGTTGTTATACCCGCCGACGTCTTCGGTTAGACGATCCATCTTTTCGTTCGGCATGTTCTTTGTGGATTTGAACATCATATGCTCGAACATATGCGCAAAACCCGAACGCCCGGGCGGATCGTTCTTTCCGCCGACGTCATACCAAACGTGAATCGCGACCGTCGGGCTTGACGTATCGCGAACCGAAACGACGCGCAGTCCGTTCTTCAGCGTGCGTTCTTTTATGTCGAGCGGAGCGACCTTTATCTGTCCAATGCCCGTGAGCGAAAGACAGAACGCCATTATCAAAACACTTATCGTGGTTTTCAGCATATTTTTACCTCAGAACAATTCCGGTATTTATACGGCCGGCTGCAAGTAAGAGTTGCGCGTTTACGCGCGAGATATTCGCACCTGAAGACGTAACTCTTATTCGTAATCGTAAAAGCCTTTGCCGGTTTTCCGGCCGAGCCAGCCCGCATCAACATATTTGATCAGCAGCGGGCACGGGCGATATTTCGGATCGCCGAGACCTTCGTGCAGGACGTTCAGGATAGCGAGGCACACATCCAGGCCGATAAAATCAGCAAGCGTAAGCGGTCCCATCGGATGGTTCATACCGAGCTTCATAATGCCGTCGATGCTTTCGCGCGTCGCTACGCCTTCGTAAAGTGCGTAAACAGCTTCGTTGATCATCGGCATCAGAATGCGGTTTGCAACAAAGCCCGGAAAATCCTGGCAATCGAGCGGCGTTTTGCCCATCGTTTCCGACATTTCGCGGACTTTCTCGTAGGTTTCATCGCTCGTTGCAATGCCGCGGATGATTTCGACAAGCTTCATCAGCGGAACCGGATTCATAAAGTGCATTCCGATGACCTTGTCCGGCCGCGACGTCGCCGCGGCGATCTTTGTGATGGAGATCGACGACGTGTTCGACGCCAGAATGCAGTCTGAGTTCGTTATGGAATCGAGGTCCTGAAAAAGCTTTTTCTTGATATCGAAATTTTCCGTCGCGGCTTCGACAACGAGGAAACAATCTTTCAGGTCGTTGAGATCCGTCGTTGTTTTGATGCGTCCGAGAATTTCGCTTTTGCCTTCTTCGGTAAGCGTTTCTTTTTTGATGAAACGGTCAAGGCTTTTGCTGATGTTGTTAAAACCCTTCTGAACGAATTCGTCCGAAATATCGCACATCACGACATCAAATCCCGATGCCGCCGCGGTCTGAGCGATGCCGTTTCCCATAGTTCCGGCACCGATAACACCGATAATATTGCTCATATTAGAAATTCCTTTTTAAAAATATCTGCTAATGATTAAATTCTTGTTTGCGCACTTTGTGAAGCCTTCGTGCGCTTTGTGTTAAAGGTCACTTTTAAACACAAAGGAAACAAAGTTCTGCACAAAGAGCATGAAGTGATCTTTCGATCCGACTAGAAAATTCGCAGCTCTATTGTGTCCTTTGTGACGCCTTTGCGTCCTTTGTGTTAAAGATATGCTTCAACACTAAGGACACAGAGCTTTTCACAAAGCACACGAAGCCTTCATTGTGCCCGGATCCTAATCGCGTTCGACCGCCATTGCGACCGAATTTCCGCCGCCGAGGCAGAGTGCCGCGACACCGCGTTTCGCTCCGCGACGCTTCATTTCATAAACAAGCGTCGTCAGGATCCGCGCACCGGAATTTCCGATCGCGTGGCCGATGGCAACGGCACCGCCGTTGACGTTGACCTTTGACGGATCCATTCCGAGTTCTTCCATTACGCCGAGAGCCTGAACCGAAAATGCTTCGTTAAGCTCGAACAGATCGACATCGGCCATCGTCCAGCCCGCCTTTTCAAGTACGTTCTGAACGCCTTTGACCGGCGCCATCATAATAAGTTTCGGTTCGATGCCTGATGTCGCAGAAGCAACGATGCGGGCGAGCGGTTCGATGCCGAGTTCGGCGGCTTTTTCTTCGGATGCGACGACAAGCGCGGATGCGCCGTCATTTACGCTTGATGCGTTTCCGGCCGTGACGGTTCCGCCGTCTTTCTTGAACGCCGGTTTGAGCTTGCCGAGCGTTTCGACCGACGTGTCGGCACGAATGCCTTCGTCATAATCGAGCACGATCGGGTCGCCCTTTCGCTGCGGAATTTCGATCGGAACGATCTCGTCCTTAAAACGTCCTGCAGCCTGGGCTTCGGCGGCTTTGCGGTGTGAGTTATAAGCGTACTCGTCCTGACGGTCGCGGCCGATCTGATATTTTTCCGCAACGACCTCGCCGGTGTTTCCCATATGCCAATTTTCGAACGGGCACCACAAACCGTCGTTCACCATCAGGTCCGTGACGGTCTGATTTCCCATGCGGTAGCCTTGGCGTGCGCCCGGCATTGCATAAGGAATGTTCGTCATCGATTCCATTCCGCCGGCGACGACAACGTCAGAATCGCCAAGCATAACGGCCTGTGACGCAAGTGCGACAGCACGAAGCCCGGAACCGCAAACCATATTTACCGTAAGAGCGGAAACTTCCGGCGGCAAACCCGCTTTCAGAGCCGCTTGACGCGCCGGAGCCTGACCCAGGCCAGCCTGCACGACGCAGCCCATCATCACCTCATTAACGTCTTCGGGTTTTACGCCCGCCCGCGAAACGGCTTCTTTAACGGCGACGGCTCCGAGGTCCGTCGCGCTGAAACCCGACAGAAGTCCCTGAAATTTGCCCGTCGGCGTCCGCGCTGCACTCAAAATAACCGGTTTTTTTAATGACATTTGTGTTAAATAGACCTTCCTTAAAGATTTGAATTTAATACTAATACGA
>CBFGSN010000207.1:0-3930 GCA_965651435.1 uncultured bacterium
CAAACCGTCAGCAAGATCGTTCTGGGATACTCGAGCCAGCGGCGGCATGTTTCGTAAAATGAACCAACTTTTGAAAAGGTTTTGGATCGAATTCGACGATACCGCATCACTGCCCATCGGTGTCGGGTACGGATGCGGGGTTACTGCGTTCGACCTTGATGAGGCTCTCGTGATGCTACGGGAACAAGTGTTTATTGACGAGCCAATGCCTGAAATCAGAAAAATCACAGAAGACGTTGATGTTTCCACACTTGATCCAGGCCACGTCTTGCCGAACATCGGGATCGCAGTTGATCGTGGCGTGTGGTTTCCGAGGGCATGATCAGAGTTGATTGACTTTTTACGTAAATTCATTCCTGAAATGTTGTGGCCTCTGTTTTGGCTCGCGTTGACGGTGTCAGCAATAGCCGCATTACCGTACGTCCATGATTCCGTTTCATGAAAAAACGCCTTCTCATTTTGTGTGATTACTACCTGCCGGGGCATAAGGGCGGCGGCGGTATGCGCCTTGTCGCGAATCTTGTCGCACGCTTTGCCGCGCGGTACGATGTTTCGGTCATTACGCGAGATCACGACGGTCCCGCGGATCGCACACCGTACGAGTCGGTCAGAACCGGCGAATGGAACGACACAGAAACGGCACGCGTTTTTTATGCGTCGCCGGCGGAACTGACGCTGAAAAATATCTCGCGGCTCGTCGCCGAAACTGAACCCGATCTTGTGTTTCTCAACAGTGTTTTCAGCACGCCGTCGGTGCTTTATATGACCGTACGGCGTCTGGGAAAGATCCCGAAGATCCCAACCATCGTTTCGCCATGCGGCGAACTCGCACCGGCTCTGCTCAAACAAAAACGGCTGAAGAAATCTGTGCTCCTCAATGCCGCAAAGGCATTCGGGCTTTATCGCGCCGTGACGTGGCGCGCGTCGTTTGCCGAAGAGAAGGCTGCGATCGAAGCCGTCTTCGGGAAAAATGCCGACGTGATGATCGCACCCGACCTCTTGCCGAAAACGATCTTGCCCGACTTTTCCGCCGATCAGAAGCCGCCGAAATCTTCCGGCTCCGTCAAGCTCGTTTTTGTCGCGCGGCTGTCTCCGAACAAAGGTGCTCATTTTCTGCTTGAAGTTTTGCATACAATTAAAGAAGGCGATGTCGAGCTGGACCTTATCGGCCCGCGCGAAGACGCAGAATATTGGCAAAGGTGCGAACGGCTTTTAGAAACAATGCCGCCAAATGTTAAAGTTACGGTTGCGGGTTCGCTGCCGCACCACGAAACTCTCGCGCGCATGCGGGACGCCCATTTTTTCGTGCTCCCGACCGAAAGCGAGAACTTCGGATACGTGTTCGTCGAGGCGATGGCGGCCGGATGCGGCCTGGTCATCAGCGATCGCACATCGTGGAGCGACATCGAAGCTAACGGCATCGGCCGCGAGTTAAGCCTTGACGATAGAACTACTTGGCACGATATGTTAATGTACTGCATTAACCTAGGCCAGAGCGAATTTTCGACAATTTCGCATAACGCCCGCGAATACGCGATGAAGTGGCTGAACGACCCGTCGCTTGAGGAGGCGACGCAGGCTTTGTTCGAACACGCTCTTAGCAAACGATGAGTAACGACCTGCGGCCATCGACACTGTGGATAATTTCCGAACTCTACTATCCGGAGGAAACGTCCACCGGCTACTATATGACGCGCATTGCCGAAGGCCTCGCGGCACCGGAGCACTCGGAAAACGTCGCCGTCATCTGCGGCCAGCCGAATTATTCCGCACGCGGGAAAATCTCGCCGAAATTCGAAGAGCATAAAGGCGTGAACATTCATCGCTGTGCCTCGACACGCCTTGATAAAAATGTACTGCCGTTCCGCCTGCTGAATATGCTGACGCTGAGCTGTTCGATCTTTTTCAAGGCGTTGTTCCGCATAAAACGCGGCGATCGGCTGCTGGTCGTCACGACGCCGCCGACGCTGCCGTTCGTAGCGGCGGTTGCGGCACTGATAAAAGGTGCTTCGTTCACGCTGCTTATTCATGATAATTACCCGGAGATCCTCGTCGCGGTCAATAAAACACGCGAAGATTCATTTGCCTTTCGCGCTCTTTCGTTCGCGAACCGCTGGCTGTACAAATACGCCGCGAAGATAATCGTCGTCGGCCGCGATATGATCGAACTTGTCGCCAAAAAGACCGCCGGGCTTGATGTCCCGATCGCTTTCATTTCAAACTGGGCCGAGACCGAAGATATCCTGCCGGCGGCTCGTGATGAGAATGCGCTGTTGCAGGAGCTTTCGCTGACCGACAAGTTCGTCTTTCTGTATGCCGGCAATATGGGATATCCGAACGATGTCGAAAGCATTCTGGAGTGTGCAAAACGGCTCAGCGGCGAGCCGATACAGTTCGTTTTCCTCGGTGCCGGCGTTAAGCGCAAAGCGATCGTCCAAAAGGTCGA
Organism: uncultured bacterium; assembly: GCA_965651435.1. Lineage (GTDB taxonomy): Bacteria > Acidobacteriota > Blastocatellia > Pyrinomonadales > Pyrinomonadaceae > OLB17. The sequence continues at coordinate 2,447 of CBFGSN010000207.1, forward strand.
GTCCGAAGGGCTGACGAACGTTACGATGCTCGATCCGCGGCCGCGTTCGGAGCAGCAGACATTTCTGAACGCCTGCGACGTGGCCCTCGTTTCGCTCGTCGGAAAAATGTGGGGCGTTTCGATGCCGAGCCGGACGTACAATATTTTGGCGGCAGGGAAGCCGATACTCGCTATCACGGACGAAGGCTCCGAGCTTGCCATGATCGTCGAAGAAGAAAACGTCGGCTGGATAACCCCGCCGGAGAATTCCGACAAACTGCTTGAAACTATTCGTCGGATCATCGGCGAAAAAGAACGCCTCTGCGAAATGGGCGAACGCGCGCGGCAGGCCGCACTCGAAAAATACAGCGAAGCCACGGCAGTGCGACGATATGCCGAGGAGCTTTCCGAAAAGATTTGAACGGCACATTTTTTTACATCGCGGCATTTTTCGTATTTTTCCTGCTGACGGCGGCGGGCGTCGAAGCCTATCGCCGATGGAGCCTCCGACGCGGCATTCTCGACCACCCGAATGAGCGAAGCTCGCACGAATCGCCGACGCCGCGCGGTGCGGGACTCGTCATCTTTCTCGTATGCCTTGCCGCGTATGCCGGTTTCGGAGCTTTCGGGAATTTTCCGCTTTCGTGGGGCTATATCGGCGGCGCGATCGTGCTCGCCGTTGTTAGCTGGCTCGACGACCTCGTGTCGCTTTCGTTCGTTCATAGGCTCATCGCGCATTCGGCGGCGGCTTTGCTCCTGATCGCCGATGCCGGATACGTCGGGTCGCTCGATCTGCCGTTCGCAGGCGTCGTTTCGCTTGGTGTTGCCGGACCGGTGCTGACGTTCATCTGGATCGTCGGCTTTCTGAACGCCTTTAACTTTATGGACGGCATCGACGGCATCGCCGGTTCGCAGGGATTTGTCGCGGCTTGCGGTTGGTTCGGCATGGGTGTTCTGCTCGGTTCGCCTCTTTTTGCTATCTACGGCTGCGTCATCGCGGCTTCGTGCCTCGGGTTTTTGGTGTTCAACTGGCAGCCGGCAAAGATATTCATGGGCGACGTCGGGAGCTGTTTTCTTGGCTTTACGCTTGCCGCAATGCCACTGCTCGATCAGGAGCCGGTTCGATCGCATATTTTCCTCGCCGCCGTCGCGTTCGTCTGGCCGTTCGTTTTTGACGCGGTTTTCACGTTCTTTCGAAGGCTCGTTTCCGGTCACAAGGTCTGGCAGCCGCACCGCGAGCACATTTATCAGCAGATGGTCATCGCGGGAACGCCGCACTACTCGGCGACGCTCATTTATGCCATTATTGCCGCGGCGGGCGTTGCAAGCGGGATTCTCTTCCTGGTGTCTGCCGAAAAATACCAAGCGATCCCCGTGTTGTATTACGCCATCGCCGCCGTAGTGATGCTCGCGATCTTCGCGCGAAGCCGAATGTCCAAACCGTGATCCACCTGTTTCGTTTCTGACAGCAGAAAAAGGCGCGTGAAACACGCCTGAAACAAAGA
>CBFGSN010000208.1:0-3928 GCA_965651435.1 uncultured bacterium
CCACCCCGTCAGCCCAAAGCGGCTGCCACCCCGCCTTAACCAAGGCGGGGAGTTTGGTGGCCTCACGCCGGGGTGGTCTGATCGGTCAGAACCGGGAACGATAGTGACCGGGTTCCTGTTCGACTTTAGCTTCGGGTTCATCTTTATCTTCCGTTTTCTGTGGTTTTCTTTACCACTGACTAAGAGGAACAAGAGGAGCCAAGCTTCAACCACCTGCTACCGCAGGCGGTACTGTCCGCCTATTATTTCTTCACCACCGTTATCGTTATTTGCGACGGATATTTCGCCGAATGGTGCACGGAGTTCGTCGCGATGACACCCTTGGCTTCGTCGTAATTATTTCCGCCGGTGTTCATATTTCGGTCGAAACGCGGAAAGTTGCTGCTCGAAATTTCGATGCGGATGCGGTGTCCCGGAGCGAAATAGTTGCTCGTCGTCATCGGCTGGAACGACATCTTGTAAACCTTGCCCGGCTCCATCCAGACAAGCGGTTTGTCGTAGCCGTCGCGGTAACGCATACGCTGGATCGTTTCATCCAAATTCCACGCGCGGCCCTGTTCGTCCACGTCGATCAGCTTCACGGTAAAATCCGTGTCTTTCGCATCCGAAGATACATACAGCGTGACATCGATCGATCCGCTCAGTTCGATTCCCTCTTTCAGGACGTCCGACGTGTAAACCAAAATATCATCGCGCTGTTCCATCTTTGATTGATCGAACGAACCGCCGCGAACTGCGTTGCCGGTACAGCAAACATTTCCGCCGTAAGATGGAACCGGATCCATCGGATCGTATTTGAACGTGTCGGCCGCTTCATTCGCGGGAACCGATGTCACAAGCCTTCCGTCGCCGTTCAAAGTGTTCGCTTTGCCGTTGCTCGAAAGATAGAACTTCATCGGCTGAGCGCCTTTAGGCGGCCACGTTTCCGACGACTGCCATTTGTTGCTGCCCATCGTGTAATACTGAACTTTAGGCATTTTCAGGACGTCATTGTTCTCGCCTTTCAGAAAATGGTCGAACCAATCGTACGTCATTTTGCTGTAATCGAGCCGGGCGTCGCCGACGTGGCGTTCGCCGACAACGGTGTCTTCGACGGCGCGCGTGTAGCTGCAGTGAAGTGTCGGTGCGATGACGGCGTACTGCTTATCGGCAATGTCCGGATCGGCCGTCGCTCTGACGTGATTGTACGCAGCAAGGTTCGGGCCGACCGAAACGTCATACCACGACATAAACCAAAATCCCGGAATATTTATCCGCATATTATCGTGATAAAGCCCGCCTTTGTACCACGCGGGATCATTCGGTTTGCGCTGTATCATCGCACCGCCGGTATCGACCGGCATCTCATCGGCGAAAATTCCCTTCGGGCCGTCAACCGAACGCATAATATCCTGAACCGGCAGGTGGCGAAGCGCTTGCGACCAATCGACCGGCGGCATTTGCGGAGCCAGATCGAACATCTTTGATGCCTGAATTAATTCTTCCTGCGTCGTGCCGGCCGGGAACATCGGACGCACCTGATTCTGCTGTCCGTAGATCCATGCGATGAAAAGCATCTGAACCGCGCCGCCGCGATACCAGTTTCCCTGTTCGTAATACGGCCCAACGCGTCCAACGCCGGCGCCGAAGCCCTGCGGGATCATCGTCGTAAACGCCGGATTTCCCTGAGCCGCGACCGCGAGCTGCCATTCGGCGGTCGATGAACAGCCGATCGTGCCGACCTTTTGGCTCGACCACGGCTGTTTCGCCATCCAGTTAAGGGCGTCTTCGCCGTCGGTCAGCGGAGCACCCAAAATGTCGTAATTTCCTTCGGAAAAGAAATGCCCGCGTTCGTTCATAACGACGTATGCATAACCGCGTTTCACGGCATCAAGGATCGTCGTCATATCACGCGGAGCACCAACGCGGACATCCCAAAAATTGAAATTATAGGGCGTTCGCGAAAAGATTATCGGATATTTTTTCGATGTGTCTTTCGGGCGGTAAATGTCGGCCGCCATTCGTTTGCCGTCGCGCATCGGCACCATCACCTTGCGGTCGATTATCGCCACGGATTCAAGCTCGGCCTCTATCGCGTGCCGCTTCTTTCGCAGCTCCGTCATATCGACGTTGCCGCCGCGCTGAGCGGCAATTCCCTGCGCCAAAAGCCCCGCGGCCGCCGCCACAAGCAAAAACTTCCGGAAAAATATCGTCATTGTCTCCTCCTGTTCCTCAGAAAATATTAAATTGTAAAAAAATTCGTCGCGTGAGAATTATACGACTGAAAAGGCATTCGTTGAATTGATACGTGTTAAAAGTATTTTAGGTTTCCGCCCTAATGGGTCTATAATTCCGTCAGTTAACTCAATCCATAAATGAACGTCCTTGCGAAAAGAGAATATAGGTCACTCGTGCTGGCGACCGCCGTGTTCGTCTTCTGCGTTTTTCTGCTCGGCGAAATAGCCGGATTTAAATACGGATACCACGGAGCATTTATGGTCGAACACCCGGACGCAAAGGAAACAACCTTCGCGGTTCACGGCGTCAGTTATCTTTCGCCGATGATATTCGGATATGTTGTCGGCTTGCTGTGTTCGGGCATATATATTCTTTTGGTTTTCGGAAGCAAGGATTTTATTTTGATACGGATCGCCTTTATCGGTTTCGGTGCCGCGGCGATCGCTCGGGGTTTATATTACAAATATCTGGTCTATCAACTGACCGGAACTCCGGGCTTTCTTAATCCTTATCAAAAATGGATACCGCAAGCCGTGCTGCTGGATGTTCTTTGCCTAATAACCTTGAGCATTTTGATCGTTTGGGAAATACGGTCATGGCGACATGTGCGATGATGTAGATTTTAAAGTGTTTCTGCGTGTAACGGTAATGAAAATTCTTTGGCCCCTAATATTCACGATCGCACTCCTGTGCCTCACGGCTCCGATCAACGCCCAAACCTCCATATTTGACGCACAGCACTGGGGCAACATCGTCCCTTTGATAAGTACACGCAGCAAGGTGGAGGAACAATTCGGCTGGCCGGAAAAGGTAAATTGCTCGCTTTGCTCCTACAAAATAAAAGAGGGCAAAATCACGGTTCTCTACAGCGGGGAGCCATGTTTTAGCAGCAAAAAAGGTTGGAATGTCGAAAAGGACACGGTCCTTGAATATAACATCGATCTTGGAGAAGGCATTGAGGTTGACGGCGAGTTTTCAAAGAAGAATGCGGCAGTAAACATTTGGCTTCATAGATATCTGCTGCCTGATAACGGCGTAAGCTATGAAGAAATTCTAAAAGGTAAGATAACAAAAATAAAATTTGAGCCGAAGGCGACCAACAACGACCTTCGATGCAAAGGTTTTCCGCCGTACGATCCTGTTAGCTTCAGCTATATTCCATCGTCTGAAACAGGAAAGATCGAAGAAGCAGAGGTTTTCATTGATCTTCTTCTGGTAAATACCGAGAACACTCCAAATACGACAGGCTATATTCTAGTGTATGCGCCAAAAGAAATGTCTCAGACAGACTATGAAGTACTCTTCTCAAGATTAGAGGACCATCTCGCGGCGCGACACATTACTCGTCCGGGTTCAATTAAATTGGTCAAAGCTGGGCGGCGCGCGGAATTCGTTATGGAAAGCTTTATAATGCGGGATGGAGCAAAGCCTCCGACACCTCGGCCCGATTTTCCTTCCCTGGAGTTTCAATAACCTTAAACCTCAAACCTCCGCGACCAGAAACACCTCGCCGCTTGCGGGTTCGAGTCCGTCGGTTCTGCCGTCGAAATACCCGAGTTCCTGTGTCGAGACGGTCTTCGCCTTACCGAAGCCGGCACTGCGGGCGAGTTCGAGCATTTCGTCGCGGGTCATATAACTTTCGAACGGCGTTCCGGCAAGCCGGGCACCTTCCTCGGCGATCATCTGCATCTTTTTATCTTCTTCGTCCAGC
>CBFGSN010000209.1:0-3899 GCA_965651435.1 uncultured bacterium
CGTCCGCCGCGCGTTTCGACGAGTTCGGCGCGGCTAAGATCTACAAATTTTGACGCACGCTTCTCAAATTCCTCGACCGCTTTTCGCGGATCGAAATCCGCCGCATATCCGCCGACGCCGATGTGCGCTTCGTCGCCGTCATTCGTCGCCCACGCGATGTAGCCCGGGGCGAGTTTCGCATGCAAAAAGCAATGCAAAACCGGTTCGCCATCGAGCGGAACGCCGCGATAAACCTTTTCAAACCCGACGATCCATTCGCGGTTCTCATCCAAACCAAGATCACGCGCGACACGCGAATTTGCACCGTCCGCGCCGATCACGACCTTTGCTTTTACGCAGAACCGTTCGCCTTTTTTCTCCAGTGTGACGATGCTTTCGCCGTCGCCGCATCGAATCGAAACGTAACGCGTGCCGCCTGAAAATTCCGCGCCCGCGTCCGTGCATTGCTTCAGATATGCTCTGTAAAGAGCGCCCATTCTGCCAACGCGAAACTCCGGCTTTTTGCTCGCAAGCGGCATCGAACGCAGCTTCGGCGAATAAAGCACCACGCGGCTGACCTCTTTGCCGAGCGTACCGGGCGGAAAATCGAAATCCTCAAACGTTTTCCGCACGAAGATTCCGGTCGTGTGAATTCCCGCCGAAAGGTCCGTTTTGCGGTCCGCAAGGAGAACCCGCGCACCGCTCCGCGAAAGTTCGCGCGCCGCGTGCAGTCCCGCGAGTCCCGCTCCGATAATGACAACATCAAATTCGCGCATATTAATAGGTTGCGTCGTTCTGAAACTGGGTCGGGCAGCCATCCGTTTGATGCAGGATCGGGTCGTTTGCCCGCAGTTCATAAAAGGCCCGTTTGCTTCCGTAATTCATCGACCTGAGGTCCGTCAGTTGTCCGAGTTCGCGATATCGATAATGAAGAGCCGATCCGAGTTCGCAGCGGTCTTCCTGCGGCATCGACGGCAACGCCCGAAGCAAGACCGGTATCGCGTCATCACTAAGCTGGCCGTTATAAAACGCGTCAAATTCGCGGCCCTGCTGCATAAGTTCGACGTTCGTTCGCGCGATAAAGGCGTCCGGATTCATCAGGTTCGTTGCACCCAAAATAACGATCGCCGCCCATAGCGCACCCCACGCGAAATGTTTCCGCCCGCCGCGAAGCACCGTAACGCACAGCCAAACGAAAACCGCCGCCAGCCACGCCATCAAAACCATCGGATAAAACCGAGCTGTCGTCATTCCGTAACCGAATTCGCCGGTCAAAAGCAGCATCCGCTGCGCCGCCGACGCCATGATCACAAAAAGCAAGCCAACCTGAATTCCCGCGAGCACGCGGAAAAGCGTCTCGTTCTTCGCCTCGCCCTTTCGCAAAAGCCAGTGCGACGCCAGCAGTATCGGCAGCACCAACAGCACAACGATGACAAGCTCCTCAAATCCGCGCCGCGCATATTCCGCCAGCGGCAGGTCGGGCGTGTTCCGGACGAATTCGATGCCGCCGAACAGATACGGTATCTGCATCGAAACAAATATCAGGAACAGTACGTCCAGCAAACCCAGAATTATTACCGTTTCGATCTTTCCGAGCGTGAAAACAGGCGGCACACGGCTGTTGTTCAGGTCCAACCAGTTGCGTTTCTTTTGTGTGGGCGGTTCTTCTTCTGCGGCCGCTTTATCCGGCGGATCGCTGCGGTTTATGTGTTCCAAAACAGTCGCGTCATTCGGCAGCGGGCCGACGAATTCGGCATTCGGTTCGACGTCTTTCGGTATCGGCGATACATATCCGAATTTTTCCGCGAACGGCTCCGTCAAAATTCCGCGAAAATATCCGGCCGAAAGCCACGCGAAAATTGCCGTCAAGAAAATGTGCGAGCCCACGGTTTCAAGATCGAAATTGATCGCACGGTTCGCAAAATTTTCAAAAGCCGCATCCGCCGCCGCGAACAGAGCACCGAATATCAGCACCAGCGGCAACGCGATCGCCAAGCCGCGAAGCACCGAAAAAATGCTTCGGCTCAGGCGGTTTCCGGGCATCGATCGCCAATCGATATCGGCGCCGAGGAGAAGTATCGGTGCAAAGATCGAATTGAACGCCGCCCATATAGATCCGCCCAAGTAATGCACAACACCCGCGATCCGCTGATCTATGCCGAAATTCGAAAGCGCCAGCACGCCCATTATTACGATCATCGCGAACGTGTCCATCACCTTTATCTCGACCGCGTCACGCAGAGCATACATCGACCCGAAAAACATCATTGCCCCGAGCAGAGCTCCGGTGCGCAACGTTAAAAGCTCCGGCCGGAAACGCTTTGTCAAAACAACAACGCCCGCGATGAACGCCGCAACGAACAGCGTTACGTTCAAACCCCACGGCGTCTGCCGCAAAAGCAAATTTCCGAGCACGCCGACAAGCCCCGCCGTAATAATTATCTCAATGCCTTTCTTCGTTCGTTCCTTCATCTCGCTAAACCGCCTTCATCGCGTTTATCAAAGCTTCCATGTGATCGAGGTATTTTTCGAGGGCGCGGCGGCCGTCGGCCGTTATCTTGTATTCGGTTAGCGGTACGCGGCCGGCGAACGATTTCTTTACGTTCAGATATCCGGCGTCTTCGAGCTTTCGCGTATGGACGCTGATATTCCCGTCCGAGGTTCCCAAAAGGGTGCGGAGTTCGTTAAAGCTAAGCTTCGTGTTCGCCGCCAAAGCGCTCATTATCCCGAGCCGCATCCGTTCGTGAATGACCTTGTCCAGATCGTTCGAAACGGCTTCGGTCGCAAGCCGAAGCCCGCGTGTATTATTTTCCGTATTCTCGCTCGGCTTCATTTTCGATGCCGTGTTCTTTCCCATCGTGTATTCCTGTCCTCAACTGCCCGCGAACCGCGTGCCGAATATTCCGACCGCGAGTTCCGCCCAAACCAACATCAAACCCAACAGCGCGACCCCGCAAAGCGCAAGCCGTGCGCCGGTGCTTTTTACAAAGCGAAGTATGCATTCGCAAATGATGCCGGTGCCGAAAAGCATTATGCCCGCCGCGATGAAATCTATCGCCGTCCAATTTACTTCGTCCGTAAATTTCATCGCGAAAAAAGGTATCGACAGCAGCACGCATACGCCGACCAAAATTCCCGCAAACCTGATATTGTCTTTTGTCATATTTTTTGACGGCCTATCCGCCATAGTATTTTGCGATGACCGCGCCGAAAATTATGTGCAGTCCGCCGAACGACGCCGCCATCAGCAGGTCGCCGGATCCGGCCGGAAGCAAAAATGCCGCCGCGCCGAAAACGATAAAGCACCAACCCATGACCGGCACCGCACGCACCGAAAATGCGCCGCCCGCGACGACCGCGGAACCGTAGAACAGCATCCAGAACGCCGGCATCAGCTCATAACGTTCCAAATTCCAAAGCCCAACCGATGCGACAAAACCGCACAGAAGCGGCGGTAAAAACCCGAGTGCGAATTTGCGCGCCGGCGCCGATGCGATGGATAGCTCCGTCGCCTTTGATTTTTGCCACATCGACAAAAGTCCGATCGCCGCCGCCAAAAATGCTTCGGTCAGCCAGACGATAAGCCAATTTCGCAGATAAACCTGTTGATGCGCGATGTATGCCGCGGCAACGGCCGTCGTACCCATCAGCAATCCGCCAAGCCCCGGCACCGCCGTAAAACTCGTCGAACGCTCCATCGTTTCGCGTATATAGCGAAGATTGTCGATCGCCCGGTCGCCGATGTTGATCGGCTCCGCGGACGCACTCTTTTCTTTCTCGGCAAAGGACGTTTTGCTCATCGAAAAAGAGAATACGCCAAGTAATTGCATCTGTCAAGCACTTTATACTGTAAAGTGCTAATGCATAAAGCTAGTATCTGCTCTGCCCCGAGTTCGCTTGTTCGGAGTTCCACCTTCAGG
>CBFGSN010000210.1:0-3785 GCA_965651435.1 uncultured bacterium
GTGCTGTGTCCGGAAGATCATCTGCGGGTTTTGTGTGCGCATTGGCTGATGGACGGCGGCGAGTTTCGTCACCGGCTTTGGGATTTTTATTATTTGATCGAAGCGACGCGCGAAACGTTCGATTGGGAGCTTTGTTTTCGTGATGTTCCGCCGAACCGCCGCGAGTGGGTCGAATGCGTCGTCGGGCTCACGCACAAATATCTCGGCTTGAACATCGATGATCTTCCGTTTGCGACGCGCATTCGCGAACTTCCGCCGTGGCTTGTCCGGGCGGTCGAACGCGAATGGAACGACGGTGTTCCGCAGCGTCCGATATTGACGACGCTCAACAAACCCGCCGAATTCGTTCGCCAGTTCAAAAAGCGCATTCGGCCGAACCCGCTCCGCGCCGTTGTCGATATGGAAGGCAGTTTTTACCGCCCAAGGCTTTTTTATTACCGCGTCGGCAGCTTCGTTAAACGTTTCGCCGCTATGATAAAACGCACCGGAACGATAATATTTAATCGATGAAGCAATACACATTGGCGGTCGAATCGGCTATCGGCGGCGGCAGCATTGCGCTCGTCGCGAACGGCAAAGCGGCGTTCGCACGCGAGGGAACCGTCGGAGTTTCAAAGGCCGAAGACCTTTTGCCAAAGATCGACATTCTGCTCAAAGAAGCGTCCGTCGGTTTCGGCGACATCGGGCTGATCGCCGTATCGGCCGGGCCGGGAAGCTTTACCGGCCTGCGCATCGGCATTTCCACCGCGATGGGGCTTTCCGACGCAACGGGTATCGAAGCGGTCGGAATTTCGGCGCTCAAAGCCGCTGCGGCATTTTGCGAAACCGATGCCGCAGCCGTGCCGATCGGCCGAAACGATATCGCGTGGCAAAAGTTTTCGGATGGCGACGACAAGATTTCCGTCGGGCCGATCGAACAACTCCTCGCCTTTGATGCGGAAACGATCGCCGTTCATTCGTCGCTGTATGAAAAACACCGTGACGCTCTCGATGAAAAATTTGGTTCCCGTATTGTCGTTTGCGCGAATATCGCGGCAGCGGTCGGAATTTATGCCGAACGTTTTCCGAATGAACGGCGACCGCTGGAACCGATCTACGTGCAAAATCCGCGATACGCATCCGCATTCTGATGATCAGGCCGTCAAAGATCGAAGACATCGACGAGATCGTTGCCATCGGCCGCGAAGCGAATCTGAGCATCTGGACCGCCGCGGATTACCGCGAAGAATTTTCGCGGAACGATTCGGTCTGCCTGACAAAGATCTCGGAAAATGACCGGGTCGAAGGCTTTCTGCACGGGCGAAAGGGAATATCGGCATTGACCGGTGAGTCCGTTTTCGAACTTCATAACATCGGTGTCCGGACAGGCCTGCGGGCAAAAGGCGTCGGCTCCGCTTTATTTATCGAGCTTCGCCGGAAATGCCTAAAAGATAACGTTTTCGAAGTGATCCTGAATGTTCGGGTTTCGAACGACAAAGCCATCAAATTTTACGAAAAACACCATTTTTCGATAGTTTCGACCGAAAAGGACCTTTATTCATCACCCAAAGAAGACGGCTATCTTATGTCAGCGCTACTGTAAACTGCGTTTTAAGGCTTCGACTTGAAATAAGACAGATACATCGTTTATTATTAAAATCAAGCCGGCATTTACACGATATTGCAGATGCATGGGCTTAATCCATGGAATGAGGAGAATGAACAGATATGGACATGTCAAAGGCTGATCCGGTACGCGACGAACTGCTCCGATCCGACCCGAATTTTCGCGATCTTGTTAATCGACATAACAACTACGAACAGCGACTTACCGAATTAGCGCATTTAACCTATCCGAACGACGAAGAACAAGTCGAAGAAGTAACCCTCAAGAAAAAGAAATTAGCGATAAAAGACGAGATCTATGCGATGATGCAGCAGCATGTATCGATGTCGCATTAGTGCGTCAAAATGTTTAACTCTTCCGGGCCGTCCGATCGCGGGCGGCCTTTTTATTTGGAGCTATTTTCCGCAGCCGTTCAACGAATAAAGCCGCACATCCGCATCCGTCGCGACTATAAGTTTGCCTTCGGCGTTCGATAGCATGCGTCCGACCGGATCATCGCCGTCGGTTCCGCCGATCCGCGTGACGGCTCGGCCTTTCGCCAGGTCCAGAATAAAGATCGCATTTGAACCAATGGCCGTTGCCGCGGCGAGGCTTTCATTAAGGACAACGACATCGCTAACGCGTCCCGATAGCCTGATCTTCCACGTCACGTCGCCGTTATAATCCCAGATCATATAAATAAAATTATCGTCAGAGGCGGCGAGTATGCCTTCTTTTGTGCGGATCGCTTTTGTTATGCGCGCACCGGCCTTGAACAGCCACGAAACCGCATGGTCCGACGTCCATTTTGTCAGGCCGCCGCGGTCATTGCTAAAAAGAATGCCGTCGCCTTCGGTCCCGCCGATGAAAACAACCTTTTGCCCGACCTCTCGTGAACCTTTTGCGGCACCCGAACCGGCATCGACGATCGCGATCGATCGGTCTTCCGCCGCCTGGAATATGGTGCCGTCCAATATTATCGGCGGCGCGGAAAGTTTAGCCGATAGATCTTTTGTCCACAGCAGATCGCCTTTTGCGGGTTCGAACCGCGAGATCTTCGAATCGGAGATGGCGACCACTCCGCCGCGGTCGGCCAGAAGAAATACGCGTTCGGAGCGCGGAACGGATGAGCTCCAAACCGTGATACCGGTGTCGCGGCTGAGGGTTCGGATGGTGGAAGGTTCGCTTTCGTCGCCGGAATTCGTCGCGATATAAACGCGGTCCGCGTCGATCAAAATGTCGGACACGACAACGCCGCCGAGTTCGGACGTCCATGTTTTTTCTCCGCTTTTCGCATCGAACGCCGAAACGTCTCCGGAAAATGTCGCCGTGAATATATTTTCGTCGTCACCCGTAAGCGAAGCGATGCCTGATCCCGGAACCGGAAAGTTCCAGCATTCTTTGACGATAACATTTGCGTCCGCCGCGGGTTTTTGCGGGAAATCAACCGTCGAAAATGAAAACAGAACCGCGAGAAGGAAGATGATGCGCGGCCCCGCTGATCGGAAATTAAAGGAAATGAACGTCACAAATATTTCGAAAAAGCAATTCTATCATACGAACTTGACCGCAATATATTGATGACGTTAATATCGCTCAAAGTTTACAAAAAAAATCACCACACGGAGACGAATTTCTAAATAATGTCGTTCAATAAAATAATTCTCGTAGGAAACCTCGGCCGCGACCCGGAACTCAGATACACGCCGCAGGGCGTTGCGGTTTGTAATTTTTCGATGGCAACGAACGAAAAAAAGCGTGACAAATCCGGAGAGCTGGCGGACGTGACAACATGGTTCCGCGTGACGCTTTGGCGTCAACAGGCCGAAAATGCCGCGAAATACTTGACGAAGGGAAGTCCGGTTTACATCGAAGGCCGGCTCCGCGTCGAAGAATGGCAGGACCGCGACGGCAAGGACCGTTACACGCTGGAGGTGCAGGGAAGCGATATGCAGTTTCTGGGCAGCGGCGGTTCCAGAAGTTCGGATGAATATTCCGGCCAACAATCGAACGAACCCACCCATTCGGGCATGGCGGAATCTGCCGACCGCCCGACCATAAGTTCGCCGCCCGCGGACGATGACGACATCCCGTTCTAATTTTGAAGTTTATGTGCCGGCGGTTTCACCGCCGGACGATTTATCCTGCGTTTACCAGACGTTTCACGTCTGGCTATTTTCGGTTGGCGGCGTTGCCGCCG
>CBFGSN010000211.1:0-3733 GCA_965651435.1 uncultured bacterium
GCTGTTGCGTGTTATAATTTGTGAAGTTTTTTGATCGTTCGAAATTTCCCTGATTATGTCGGAATACATTTGCCGCCTGGGCACACCGTCGGGCGAGGTCATAACCAGACTTGTTGAGGCTGCGGGCCCGGCGGACGCACGGACGCGCCTCGAAAGCGAAGGCTTTAAGGTTTTTGCCGTTTCGTCCGCGAGCGGCGGCGTCGGCGGACTGTTCGGCGGTTCTTCGAAAAAGATAAAGGTAAAGCAAGGCGATTTTCTACTCTTTAACCAGCAGTTTTCGGCGCTTTTGCGCGCGGGCATTCCGGTGCTGCAGGCGATCGGACTGCTGAAATCACGTTCGGGTTCGAGTGCTCTTCGCACCGTGCTTGCCGATGTCGAGGAAAAGATCAAAAGCGGTGTGCCGCTGTCGGACGCTTTTGACGCGCAGGGAATTTTTCCGAAAATTTACACGGCATCGATACTTTCGGGCGAAAAGAGCGGTGCGCTCGATGATGTTCTGGCGCGTTTTGTCGATTACCTGAAACGCAGCGTAGGCGTCACGCGTAAGCTTCGCGGCGCGCTTGCGTATCCGGCATTCCTGCTGGTCGCGGCGATGCTGATGATAACGTTCCTGGTGCTTTTCATCGTGCCGCGAATGGCTCCGCTTTTCCAAAGCCTGAGCGCGAACCGCGGCCTGCCGTCGGTCACCGTCTTTGTTCTGGCGGTTTCCAGTGCGGTCATCGATAACATTTGGTGGCTCGGGCCGCTACTTCTCATTGGCATTTTCGCATTCTATGTCTGGGCACGGACCGAACGCGGCAAGCTTGCGCTGAACCGTTGGGTGCTGAAAATTCCGGTCGCCGGAGTACTTGTGCGAAATATGGCGACAGCACAGCTTTCACGCTCGCTTTCGACGCTTTTGTCGGGCGGTATTACCGTTCCGGATTCGTGGGAGATCGCTTCGCAGGCGCTGAATAACCGCGAACTCCGCCGCCGAAGCCTCGCCGTTCTGCCGATGATCCGCGAAGGCCGCGGCTTTACCGAAGCTCTTACACAGGCCGACTGGATACCGGAACTCGGGCTGGATATGATCGGCATCGGCGAAAGATCCGGCAGTCTCCGCGAAATGCTTGACGAAGTCGCGGCGTTCTATGATGCCGAAGCCGAAGTTCGCCTCGAACAGCTCACGACGCTGATCGAACCGCTGATACTCGTCGTAATGGCGATAGTCGTCGTCGCGATCCTGCTGGCGATATATCTGCCGATCATTCAGACGATCTCGGCCGGGCCGTACGGCGGAAGGCATTAAACAAATTAATAAAAATGAACACCGAAACGAACACAGTAGTAAATCCGTCATCGCCAAAGATCGAGCTTTCCGATTTTTTGGAGAACGAACCGCCCGAGGTAATCGAAGCAAAACAGCTTGCGAAGCGTTACCGGCTTCGGTATGTCGATATTCTTCCGCCGGATCAGGAATCGCCGATCGATTACGAAGAACTCGCGAAAATTCCGGTCGAAATGATGCTCCGCAATCATTTCGTTCCGCTCGGCCGCAAAGGTGACGAGCTTTTCGTGGCGATGGCAGATCCTACGAATCTCGAAGTTCTGGATGAACTTGAGAACGCGTTGAATGTTCGCATCGTTCCGTCGATAGCGACGCAGGGAGCGATCGATGTCGTGCTTAAAAAAGGTGATGCGACACAGCGCGTGCTGCAGGAAGCGGCGTCCGGATTCAAGATTTCGCTTGTAAAGGAAACCGATCAGGGCGAGGAGGTGCTCGATCTCGACAGGCTGGCGACCGACAGTGATATGTCGCCGATCATCAAGCTCGTCGATACGATCGTTTACAACGCGATGGAATCGCGCGCGTCCGATATTCATATCGAAGCCGGCGACCGCGATGTCCGCGTCAAATTCCGTATCGACGGAGCTCTATACGCAAAGGTCGATCCGATCGACATGGCGTATCACCAGACGCTTATTTCGCGTATCAAGGTAATGTCCGAACTCGACATCGCCGAGCGCCGCATTCCGCAGGACGGGCGTTTCCGCGTGCGTTACAAAGGCCGCACGGTCGATTTTCGTGTGTCGATATTGCCGTCCGCATACGGCGAAAACTGCGTTATCCGTATTTTGGATAAAGAACAGATATCTGAGGAATTCAAGAATTTGAGCCTTGATGTCGTCGGGTTCGATCCGGACGACCTCAAACGCTTTCGGCTTTATATCAAGGAGCCGTACGGAATGGTGCTCGTTACCGGCCCGACGGGTTCGGGTAAAACGACGACGCTTTACGGCGCTCTGAACGAGATCCGAAACGACGAAGACAAGATCATCACGATCGAAGATCCGGTCGAATATCAACTGCAGGGAATTATGCAGATACCGGTCAACGAAAAGAAAGGGTTGACCTTCGCACGCGGACTGCGTTCGATCTTGCGTCACGACCCGGACAAGATCATGGTCGGTGAAATTCGTGACGAAGAAACGGCTCAGATCGCTATCCAATCCGCACTGACCGGCCACCTTGTCTTCACGACCGTTCACGCGAACAACGTCATCGACGTTATCGGCCGATTTTTGAACATGGGCGTCGAACCGTATAACTTCGTGTCGTCGCTGAACTGTGTGCTGGCACAACGCCTGGTTCGCCTGTTGTGTCACGTTTGCAAACGCCGTTATGAGCCGACCGAAGAGATGCTTCGCGAATCCGGAATACGCATCGCCGATGCCCGCGGACACGAACTTTTTATGAACGTCGGCTGCGACGCCTGCAATCACACGGGCTACCGCGGACGAACGGCGATCCACGAGCTTTTGGATATGACGGACGCCATCCGCGAAATGATCATCGAACGTCGGCCGGGTTCCGAGATCCGCCGCCAGGCCGAAAAAGAAGGGCTTACGAGCCTTCGCGAGTCCGCCGTGAAGAAAGTTTTCCGGGGCCTGACGACACTGCACGAGATCAACCGCGTGACGTTCGTCGAAGATCTGAAATAGCGGACTCGGTGTGTGTTGTTCCCGGGTTTTATTCGGTGGATCGTTCTTGTTTTGATGTGGAACAAGGAAAGAGCCCCGAGGACAGATCAGGTGACTGCAAACTGAAGTTTGCAGGATTCAACTATGGCATTACCAAGCGTATTTTCCTCTGATGTTTGCGACGATATTATCGGCCGCATCGATAAGCTCACGCCCGACACGCAGCGGCTTTGGGGCAAAATGGACGTTGCGCAAATGCTTGCCCATCTTTGCGTCACATATGAGATGGTCTATGAACCCGAACGGCATAAAAAGCCCGGTTTCCTTATGCGTACCGTGCTGAAACTCGTCGCGAAACCCATCGTTACGAACGAGAAGCCATACGGTAAGAACAAGCCGACGGCGGCTCCATTCAAGATAGTTTCGCAAAAGGATTTTGAATCCGAAAAAGCACGGCTCGTCGATTTTATACGCCGAACAGAGGCGCTCGGCGAATCGGAATTCGACGGACGCGAATCAATGTCGTTCGGAAAGATGACCGTTACCGAATGGAACAATATGATGTACAAACACCTCAACCATCATCTTGAACAGTTTGGTGTTTAGAATTGCGGCCGTTGATCATCCAATCTCCGGCCGCATCAGGATTACCTAGTTAGGCGTTTCGTAAAGAAACGTCAGTCTATTTCTCGGCGGCCTTCTTTTCCGCGACAGGGAAGCCGCGTTTTTTCATAAGCGCTTCGACCTGCGGATCGCGGCCGCGGAAATTGCG
>CBFGSN010000212.1:0-3698 GCA_965651435.1 uncultured bacterium
TAATGCAGATCGTTTTAACCACTCTCTCTAGTTCGGCGGATGCCGAATCTCTCGCTGAAAAATTGGTCAACGAACGTCTCGCTGCGTGTGTTCAGATATTGCCGCCGATGCGTTCTGTCTATCGTTGGGAGGGCAAGATCGAATCTGCGGACGAGTTCTTGCTGCTGATAAAAACGCGTAGGGAAAAATTTGCCGAGCTCGAAAAATTTATCACGGCAAATCATCCGTATGATGTGCCGGAGATCGTCGCGATAAACGCCGCTGCGGTTTCCGGGCCGTACCGCAAATGGCTCGACGCCGAAATTGTCTGATCAGATATTCGCAACGGCATCCGGATCTGCCGCTCCGGGGTTCGATGTTCGCACGATGAAGCTGACGGCTTCTTTCGGCGAATCTGTCAGGTGAATAAGCCCGAGATCTTCCGGATTGATATATTTTTCATTGAGCATCGTCGATGTCAGCCATTGCAGCAGACCCTGCCAATACTGCGAACCGAACAGCACGACCGGAAAATTCCTGATCTTTCGCGTTTGAATAAGCGTCAAAGCCTCGAACAGCTCATCCATCGTTCCGAATCCGCCCGGGAAAATAATATAGGCGTTGCTGTATTTTATGAACATGGTTTTGCGGACCATGAAATATTTGAACGTCAATGATTTCGTCAGATACGGATTTGCGAATTGTTCGAACGGCAGTTCGATATTGCATCCGACCGAAACTTTTCCTGCTTCGAACGCACCGCGGTTCGCGGCTTCCATAATGCCGGGGCCGCCGCCGGTGATGATCTCAAAACCTTCTTCGGCCAGCAGCCGTGCGGTTTCCTGTGCCGCCGTGTACATTTCGGAACCTTCGGGTGTGCGGGCGGAACCGAATATGGAAACGCCGCGCGTTATCGTCGCCAGGTCATCAAAACCGCCGACGAATTCTCCCATAATGCGGAAGACGCGCCACGAATCCGATGTTTTGAATTCATCTTCGGGTGCCGGCGAACGAAGCAGAACCTCGTCGTCCGTAAGCTTCCAATAACCGGGAACATTTTCCCGCACCTTTGCTTCCGCGACGGTTTTCGGGTCGTCCGTCGTCTTTTTTGAACCCTTGTTATTATTCTTTGTCTTTGCCATAAATGATCTGCCGGTGCCGGATCATATTCCCATAATATTGTAGCCGCAATCGACGTAGATGGTTTCGCCGGTGATGCCGGATGCCAGATCGCTGACCAAAAACAGTGCGGTGTTGCCGACCTCGCCCGCGGTTACGTTGCGGCGAAGCGGCGAATGTTCGCCGATGTGGCCGAGCAGAGTTCCCATGCCCTTTACGCCGCGTGCCGAAAGCGTATTTATCGGGCCGGCGCTTATCGCATTAACGCGGATGTTTCGCGGGCCGAGATCCGCCGCCAAATAGCGCACCGAAGATTCGAGAGCCGATTTCGCGACGCCCATGACGTTGTAATTTCGAACGACCTTTTCGGCACCGTAATAGCTCATCGTAACGATGCTGCCGCCGTCCGTCATTAGCGGAGATGCCGCAAGCGCGAGCTGTGTCAGCGAAAACGCACTGATCTCAAGCGCCGTATTAAAGGCATCGCGCGTCGTCGTGATAAATTCACCTTCGAGGGCTTCTTTCGGCGCGAACGCGATCGAATGGATCAGAAAATCGAGCCGGCCGTATTTATCGGCGACGGCTTTGAACGCCGCATCGACGTCGGCCTGGTTCGTAACGTCGCACGGCACGACAAGCGAATCCGGCAGATCGCCGGCGAGGCTTTCGACGTTCTCTTTCAGGCGTTCGCCCTGATATGTAAAGGCGAGTTTTGCTCCGTGTTCGGCAAAAGCCGCGGCACACGCCCAGGCGATCGAACGTTTGTTCGCGACGCCGAAAATCATTCCGATCTTATTTTCCAACATATGCACCTCAATTAATTCGTAACGTAAAGCCTCTGAAGCATTTCGAAATCGAGTATCCGCAGATCGATATCGACGCGCGTTCCGGCGAATGTATCAGTGTTCAATGCTTTGCGAAGCTGCTGTTCGTCTTCGGGCGTAAGCTGTGTTATCAGCACGACCATCAACCGAACGCCGGTCTTTGTTCCGAGTTTTGCAAAACCGTCGCGGACGCGTGCGGCTTTGCGCAACATCGCGTCGATCTTTTCGCGGCGAAGTTCCGGCGCGACCATGAACGAAACATCGACACAGACGGCGATGCCGTTCTTAACATAAACCGCGTCGAACGGCGCGGCGCAAAGCGTGACGTGACGCATAAGCGGAACGCCTTCTTCCTGCTGGATCTGCCGCAGGGCGAGGTCTTCGGCAACGAGATACGCCGATTGCAGATCGCTCATCTGTTCGGATTCGACCTCGAGAATTTTTGCGAGTTCGAAAACCTCTACGTTCAGGTTCTGTTTTTGAACTTCGGGAACGGCCGCTCCCCAATCGAACGCGGGGCTGTCTTCCTTCGCGGCAACGCGCCGGATCTCCGCGAACACAAAATATGCCGTGACGCCCGCGGCGACGGCGGCAAATAGAAATATCGCGAACAAAAGCCAATGCGCCGAAACCGCCGCGATCGCCATTCCGCAAACGAGCAAGGCGGACAGCACCGCACCGCCGATGCCGAGCGGCGCGGACGACGACGGTTTTGCGAATGCCGCAAAATTTCGGTTCAGTTCTTTTTCCATTTTATGCGGCGGCCGTTCTTTCAAAAGGGATCTCTTCGAAATCGGTGAAGCGTTTAAAATCCGCAAAACGTTGGTTGATCTCCGGATAATCCAGAGCATCAACGCGTTCCGTGCCGAATTTTTCGACGTTGAACGAAGCCATCACCGAACCGTAAACCATCGCCCGGCGGAGCGTCGAAGGCGTAACTTCGCCCTGGCCCGAAAGATAGCCCATAAAACCGCCGGCAAACGTGTCGCCCGCACCGGTCGGGTCGAAAACGCTTTCGAGCGGATACGCCGGCACCGAAAAGAATGTGTCGTCGGTAAAAAGCGTCGCGCCGTATTCGCCGCGTTTGATGACGACGGCCTTGAGGCCCAGATCCATCAGTGCTTTCGCGGCTTTGTGAATGTTCGGTTCGTCGGTGAGCTGGCGTGCTTCGGCGTCGTTGATGATCATGCAATCGACGACCTTGATCGTTTCGATAAGCTGTTCCTTCATCGAAGAGATCCAGAAATTCATTGTGTCCATCGCGACGAATTTCGCTTTTTCGCATTGCTCGCGAACCTGTTTCTGGAGCATCGGCAAAATGTTCGCAAGGAAAAGAAAGTCCGCGTTTTTCGAATTGTCTGAAAGTTTCGGGTCAAAGGTTTCGAACACGTTGAGCTGTGTATCGAGCGTATGCGCCGTGTTCATATCGTAATCGTAACGGCCTTTCCAAAAGAATGTTTTGCCTTCGGGCACGACCTCGATGTCGTCCGTGTTGATGTGATGGCGCTTGAAAACGTCCCATTCTTCGTCGCCGAAATCGCCGCCGACAACGCCGACCGCGTTCACCTCTGTAAAAAAACTCGCCGACAACGCAAAATGCGTCGCCGCACCGCCAAGCACCTTGCCGCGTTCGCCGAACGGCGTCGCCAACGAATCGAATGCAACCGAACCCACAACTGTTAAAGCCATTTATAAAAATTCTCCGATGTAAAAATAAGATCTGAAAAGATTCAAACCTATATTCTACACGCAGAGACCATTTTTTGCATTTGGAGC
>CBFGSN010000213.1:0-3693 GCA_965651435.1 uncultured bacterium
ATGCGTTCGGTCGTCGGCGTGCTAAGGCCGGTTACGCCGAGCCATAACGTAAGTGTTATCGCCAGTGCCGTAAGTTTCAATGCCCAATCTTCCAGAAAGACGCTGCGCAAAACACGAAGCGTTGTTTCGGAGGCATTTTGCCGGTTCGTCAGATCGCCGAAATTAAAAGCCATTAGCCGATCGTGACCTCCGTTTCGGTTTCGGCAAGTCTTTTTGCCGGTTCTTTCTTGCGTTCTTTCGCCGGAACTTCCATTGCTTCGAACAGAAGTTCACGCAGGCCGGTCGGATCGACGTTTCGGCGGATCTGGCCGTTTTCGATGTAGGTGATCAAACCGGTTTCTTCGGATACGACAAGCGATATCGCATCCGAACCTTCGGTAATGCCGATGGCGGCGCGGTGACGTGTGCCGAGTTCGCGCGAAATGCTCGGGTTTTTCGTCAGCGGCAAAAATACAGACGCCGCCGCGAGCCGTTGTTCGCGAATGATGACCGCGCCGTCATGCAGCGGCGTTGCGGGATTAAATATCGTGACCAAAAGGTCATAGCTGACGTTCGAATCGAGCTGAACGCCGGCGTCGATAAAATTTCGCAGCCCGACGCTTCGTTCAAAAACGATAAGCGCTCCGGTTTTTTCGGAAGCAAGCGTCGTTGCGGCGAGCACGACCTCGTCATATATCGTCCGTCCGAACTGTCCGCGAGCACGGCGGATGAAAGGTATGCGAAGCCGGTTCGCAAAGAACATCAGCGCCTGGCGGATCTCCGATTGAAAAAGGACAATGATCGCAAAACCGATGTAAACCACGGCGTAGCGAAGCACGAATTCGAGCGTCGCCAGGTCCTGCGAAGCGGCGATCCAATAAAGCAGGCCGAGAAGCAAAAGTCCGACGATCGTCGGCACGGCACGCGTTCCGCGAAGCAGCTTCAGAACGACATAGACAATGATGAACACCAGCGCGATATCCAGGATATTGCGCACCGTCATCACATTTAATATGTATTCGATAAACTGCATTGTTTTCGCACGGCCGACGCGCCGCCGCTTCTTAGAATATCACAAAGGCCTGTCCAATGATGGTCTCAAAAATTTGGAAGCGGAAAAGGCCGCCGGCGTTGCAAAAACCCGATATTTTAAAGCGGCAGCGGACGGTGAAGTACGCCGACAAGCTTTCCGTTCGCGTCGACGACCGACACGGCGCCGATGCCGTTCGTCCGGACGACCTCGCGGACAATGTCCATCGGCGTATCCTGTTCGACAAAATGTTCGCGGCGTATCGGTATCATTACGTCTTTGACGCAGAGTTCGTTCCATTTGGCGCGAGGTATTTTCATCAGCTCTTTCAGCACAAGCGTTCCGAACAGATCTCCGCCGCCCGCGACCGGAAAAACTTCGATACGGTGCATGGGCAAGATCTCATCGACAAATTTTTGAATGCTGATATCCGGCGGAACTGAAACAGGAAGCCGCATGATCTCACCCGCCGGGATCTCACGCACAACTTCGGTTTGCCGGATCGCTCTTTTGGCTGAATCGAGCAGGAAAACGCCGATCAATGCGGCCCAGAGCCCTGAGAAAGCATCGACCCGCAGCACAAAAAGCAATACGCCGGCGAATATCAAAAGATAGGCGATACCTTTGCCGAACTCAGCCGAACGCCGTGTCGCTTCGGCATGATCCTTTCCGTTTCGCAAAAGATAAGCACGCAGAACGCGCCCGCCGTCGAGCGGATATCCGGGCAGCATGTTGAAAACGGCCAGCAGCAGATTTCCCGCCGAAAGCGTGAACAGGATCGTCGCCAAAATATCGGCCGCGGCGTAATACGCACCGGCTCCGAAAAGGGCGAACATCACCGCGATCGCAAAGCTCGCCGCCGGCCCGACCGCGGCAATTCGAAGTTCCGCATTCGCATCTTTCGGTTCTTCGGCAAACTGCGTCATTCCGCCGAACGGATGCAGAACTATCGCGATGACGCTTACGCCTTCGCGGCGGGCGACAATGGCATGAGCCAATTCGTGCAAAAATATCGAAAAGAAAAATATGATCGATGCGGCGGTGCCGAATACGATGCTGACGGTCGCATTATTCACGTTCGCGTAAAGCCCGAGCGCGATCACGCCCGATGTCAGAACGATGACCAAGATCCAGCGCGGGTCGGCCTTAACGGGAACACCGCGGAAAGTACCGAGAACGAATTGTTTTTTGAATGCGGAAACGCCGTACATCTCTCAGGTTTGATGCAGCGAACGAACGAAACGGTGCGGGAAATTTGTCCGAAAGATCAGGCTTCGAAAGGTATTTCGGAATTCTGCAGAACGGAAAGTTCGTTACGCGAAACACGTTCGAGCAATTTTGCATCGTCGAACATTTTTACCAGGCCGTTGACCGTCGCATAACGCGGCTCTTCGCTGACAGTTACGGCGAGGTTAATGTAGCTGCGCATATATTGATCGATGCCTTCGAGCAGAGCTCCGCCGCCGGTCAGGATAACACCGCGATCGTATATATCGGCGGCGACCTCCGGACGAAGTTCGGTAAGCGTGTCCTTTACGGTCTGTGCGATGCGGCGAACGATGCTTTCGACGATCGGATAAACTTCGCCGATCGTGATCTCAACGGCGGCCGGGCTTCCGGTTTGTACATCGCGTCCGCGGACCTCGGTCGTGCGCGCGATGTCATCCGGCAGATATGTCGTCGCAAATTTTGTTTTCAGAAATTCGGTGGTTTCCTCGCCGACCTGAAGCCCGCGATGGCGGCGCAGGTGCGTTGCCAGAACTTCGTTGATCGCGTTGCTGCCGTAGCGTTCCGATGCGGAATGAACGATCGAACCTTTTGCGATGATGGCGATGTTCGTTGTTCCGGCGCCGATATCGACGATCGCCGCGGCTCGTTTGTCCGATGGCAGAATACCGGCGCCGAATGCCGCCGCCAGGCCTTCTTCCATCATATAAACTTTGCTGATGTGCGCGTCCTCGGCCGCATTCAGCAAGGCGCGCTGTTCGACGTGCGTCACGTCCGACACCATGCTCATCACGGCCTGTATCGAAACCTGCGAACCGCCGGTCTTCGATTTTTTGACAAAATGCGCAAGCAGTTTTTTCGTGCGTTCGAAATCGCCGACAACACCGCCGATCAGCGGCGACCGCACCGAAATATCGCGGCCTTCGCGGCCGATCATGTCGGCGGCTTCCTGACCGTAAGCAACGATCTCTTCCGTCAGTTCGTTGATCGCGACTATCGACGGTTCGTCGAGCACGACACCGCGCCCCTTAACGGCAATGATCGTGTTTGCCGTTCCAAGGTCGATCGCCATCGAATCGGTCACGAGCTTTTTTAATGAAGAGATCTTCAGCATAAAAACGTGTGTTCAGATTATACGCTAAATCCGTTTTGGAACGCTATAAAAATTTGACGTGTTCGCGAACCGCCTAACCCCAGCGCACCTCGAGGACGTTGACCTGCTGCACGCGGTTCTTGACGGAGAGAGGTTCCAAAATGTTGACGGGAATAAGATTTCCGCTCGCTTCGGCGGTCGCGTCGCTCATCAATATCTGGCCGCCCTGGGCATTGGATTCGAGCCGCGACGCAAGATTTACCGTGTCGCCGATGGCCGTATATTCCGAGCGCATATTAGAACCGATATAGCCGACGGTCGCTTCGCCGGTGTGCAGGCCGATGCCGATCGAGATGCGTCCGTA
>CBFGSN010000214.1:0-3677 GCA_965651435.1 uncultured bacterium
TCGCGAACGGGACGATGACCTGCGGAACTCCGGCGCGAAGCGCCTGGCCGGTCGTGCCGACACCGCCCTGATGAACGACGCACGCAGCACGCGTAAAAACTTTTGAATACGGAGCGTAGTCGAAGGCCGCGATATCGCCGCCGATGGCTGCGGGCGGATCGCTGAATTTTCCGTATATTAGAACGGCGCGGCGGCCGAGCTTTCGTGCGGCGCGGATACTTTCGTCAAAAAAGTCGCCCGGGACCATCGCGGCGGCCGAACCGAGCGTGAACACGATCGGCGGTTCGTCCGCGTCCAGAAATTCGTCGATCTCGTTCGTGCTATTTGCTTCGAAAAGATCTTCGTCAAAGAACGCAAAGCCGCTCTGCAGCGTGACCGAAGGCCAATCGGGCTGCATTTTCGCGAGTGCTTTCGAGAACATCGCAAGGTGCAGAACGGGCGAAAACTTTCCCGTAAAGATCGGGTCGTGTTCCGGGTCGAGCCCGAGTTCGCGGCGAAATTCGCGATACGGAGCGTAAACATCGCCGAGCGAAGTTTTCGCGAGATCGAAAACCACTTTGTGAAACGTTTTGCCGAGAAAACGCAGATTTTCGAACCATTCGAAACCGGGTGCGACCGGCGGATCTTCTGCCGAAAAGAAAGATATGGGCGAAAGGCTCGTCGATATCCATTTGATGCCGGTGAGTTCCGTAAGCGACGTTGCGACGTATGCCATTTCGCCTGTGACCAGCAGATCGGCATCGGCCGTCGCGTCTTTCAGATCGTCGAAGGTCGCATGCAGATTCGCCATTATCACGTCGCTGATGATCTTTCGCGTGCCGGTTCGCGGGTCCATCATCTCGGCCGCAAGTTCGCGGTCCAGCGGATCGAGGTGCGGCCGCATCGGCATATGGTCTAAGCCGAGCGACGTGACCGCGTCACGGTAAAATTCCATCGCGGCGATGACCGGCGTATGGCCGCGGCGTTTTAATTCCAAGGCAAGTGCCGTTTTCGGATTGATGTCGCCGAGCGATCCGAATGTTGCCAGAACGATCTTTGCCATAACTACTTCGGCGAGGTTTCCCCTTGTTCGATATTTTCTTCTTCGTAGGCGCGGGCGGCTGCGAGTTCCGCATCGCGAATTCTATTTCGCTCTTTTACCTGAAAGCGGACGCTCAGAAAAAAGCTGACGCAAGCCGCGACCGTCGCCAGATAAAGCCCGTCCGTAAAGCCTTTCCAATAGAGAAAAGCGGCGAGCCCCGCGAGGATCACCGCCAGTATTTGAAATAAACGCTCGATCATTACGTTTCGCTTGAAAGTTCTTCCTCGATTATTTCGGCTGCCGTTCTTCTCTTTTGCCTTCGCCGCCAAAAATGCCGCACTATCAGAAATATCGGCAGAACGATGAACAGTACGAACGGTAAAATGCCGATGGCAAAAGAAACCAGACCAAGTATAAAGTCTAAAGCAAAATCGAATCCGTTGCTAAGCGCTTCGACAAATCTGTAAGAAAAGCCCTTCGAATTTGCGGAGAAAGCGGCCGGTGTTCTGATCTCGACGTCTATTGTAGAAAGCGCCGCCTGATCCTGAAGAAAACGCTTGCGGCCTTCGATGCGTTCGATCTCTGAGCGGACTTCGCCAAGCTCCGTTTGGACCTTTAGCGCGTCTTCGACCGTGTTCGCTCGTTTCATTATTTCGATGAACTGTTGTTCGAGCGCGCGTTTTGCGGCGAGCCGGGCTTCGACATCGACGAATTCTTCGGTAACGTCTTCGCCCTTTACGGTTTCGATGACGACGCGATCGGCGCTGTTGCGAATTTCCGTAAGCGTGCCGTCAAATTTTTCGGCGGGCACACGGATCTTCATCGTAACGGTATCGCGGCCCGTGCCGGCGTCCGTGCTGCTTTGCGAAGATTCGATGACGAACCCGCCGGCCGCTTTTACTGCGTCTGATATTTTTGTTTGCGTTTCTTCGGGTGTGCCGGATTCGAGACGGATTTCGGCATTGCGGACGATCATCCGTTCTGCGGGCGATTTTGGAGATTCGGGAACCTGATCGGCCACGCTGTCCGCCGAGCTCATCTGCATTTCCGACGAACTGTCGCTTCCGTAGCCCGATTCTCGTGCTCCGCCACCTCCGCCGCCGCCGGGCATGGATCTTATGGAACTATCAGACGCTTGATCTGCGATCATCGAACTGCCGCATCCGGTAAAACTTATGAGCGCAATAATGCTGAAAAGTATTAGCTGTTTCATATGTTGATACTCCTTTCCGAAGATAGAACGATGAAGGTCAGCCGGCCTTGCGTGCGGATTCCTTTAGGCCTTCGCCGCTGAAAAATGCCTTGACGGCGCGGATCATTCGGCGAACGGCGCGGTACACCTTTGGAAAGAACCAAAATACGAAAAGTGTGAAGATGATCAGGACGATGAGAATGAGTATCGGCGCAAAAACGGCGAGTATCGACCCGATGAAAGCGATGATGTCTTCGACGATCGACAGCGACCAATTTGAAACGGGTTCAGGCGAAAGGTTTGCTCCGGCCCGAAGAGCGGCTTTCGTTCCGTGCGAAGAAAACGCCAAGCCGCCGCCGAGCAGAACCGCCGCAACCTCTACCGCCGGATTCATATCGCTCGTCGCGGCAAATGCGACCGCGGCTCCCGCCGGAACGCGGATGAACGTGTGGATCGAATCCCAGATGCTGTCAACGTACGGAACCTTATCGGCAAAAAATTCTATCAGATAAAGCCCGCCGGCGACGCCGATTATCCACCAATTATCAAGAATATCGAGCCCGCCGGGAAGTTTCGCCAGACCGAATTTCTGCAAAAGGCCAAGCACGGTCACCGTTGCATAAAGATTTATGCCCGACGTCCATGCCGTCCCAAGAGCCAAGCTTAATGTCGAAAACCATTCCATAATGAAGATCAAGAATCGAGCAGTTTAACAAAACCCGCCTGTTCAAAATGATGATCGGTTGTCAAAGCTTCGGTTATCGAGTTGTCTTCCATGACCAAAAAACTGACGGCATCGCACAGCGACCAACTCTTATCCACACGCTTTTGTAAAAGATCGACGGCAACTTCGGTCAAATAGTCATCTATCCATACGATCTCGATTCGCGGATCATCGAAGATTTCAGATAGAAAGCCAAGCGTGATCTTCCGCGAGAAGCCTCGTGCCTCCGCCAATGCAACCAATTCGGCAATGACGTAACTGTGTGTAAACCTTGATTCAGCATTCCGAAAATATGATTCTGATTTCTCATGGCGAAAATCACGGTCGTCCAGAAAACACAGAAACCCCGACGTATCAATAAACATTACTTCTCCGGCTTGTGATTATTCCCATATTCGCGGGCGAGGTCGGCGTCGATCTTCTCGTTATCTCCGGAACGCGGGTCGCCGCTGTCGATCAAACCGAAATATTTAGTTATATCTCCACGACCGGTTCGTGCCGGCCGCGTGTTGCGAAGAAGCTTTTCAGCGAGCTTCTTTTGCTCTTCGATAGGAAGCCTAATCGCATCATTAAATAATGAATTTACTGTTGGTTCCATGGTCACCTCGTTTCGGTTCCCGAATTCTACCACACAATGCGACGATTCTTCAGTGAAATTTATTCCTCAGTGTCGCCTTTGCCAAGCCCGAATTTTTCCAATCGATACTGGAGCGTTCGGAACGTCAGGCCCAGCAGTTTTG
>CBFGSN010000215.1:0-3643 GCA_965651435.1 uncultured bacterium
AAATGACGATGCCGTCTGAGCAGCGGCGACAGCCGAAAGCCTTCGGGAACTTCCTGTTCGAACAGAGCAAAAACAACCGAGCGGTTCGATACGCCGATCGAATTTAGAATGACCTCTTTTTCGAGGCCGCTTTTTCGACCGGCCCTTTCGCCAATGTTTATTCGGCGCCCAAATGTTTCATCTGTGTAAAGAATCCCGTCCTTTTCCCAAAGGCAAGCGACCTGGCACGTCGGTTCGATCAGTCGTGTCATTGCTTGTGAATCGGGATGAAGGTCGGGCGAATCTTCTTCTCTGGGCGTCTGCATCAGATCACCAAGTTCGCCTCCGAAATACGGATGGTTTATATAGCGAGCTTTCGCCTTGTGCCTTTCATCTTCTAATGCTTTTAGATAGTTCTTTTCTGTTATCTCAAGCAGTTCCTGTTCGTGGTCGGCAACGTCGTCGGCCGGAGAAATATCTCCGTATATTTTTTCGATGATCTCTTCGACCTCGTCCGGAACATTGATCGCGTTTCGATGCCGAAGCGCAAGCCAGGAACGAAGAAGTACGTGCTTATCGTAGATAAAACCGCTTGAACCAAAATCGGGCTCGCCGGAAAATTTGCCTTCCGTGATGACCTTTATATCTCCTTTTTCGTCAAGCGGCGGGCGGAGTATCCAAAGGCTTGGAACGGCATCGCCGGTTTCCGCATTGACGAAAGCTTTCGGCCTGTCGTCGCGTCGATGCCGCTGAAGCCGTCCGGCACGCTGGAGCAAAAGGTCTGCCGGAGCGAGATCGCTGACCATAATATCGAAATCCAGGTCGAGCGATTGTTCGATGATCTGCGTGGAAACCAGCACCGCCGTGTGCGGACGTTTCACTTTATGGTTGACTTTCACACCGTTTTCGGTGAACGGCACGCTCGAATTTTTCTTTCCGAATCGGAGCAAGGCGCGCTTTTCGCGAATCTGTCTGTCCTTTAGGCGAAAAGCGGAATGCAGCAGATCGAGTTTCGGAGCTCCGTCGTCGGCCTCGCCTGCAAAAAAATCGTCCGTCTTTAGCAGGTCGTAAACCATTTGAGCCCGCCGAACCGTGTTGCAGATCACGGCTGCGCATCCGCCGCCCGCTAGCTTTCTTTTCAGATCATCGATGAATGTGTCTTCGTCGCGAAATTCGACCTGTATTTTCCGTATATTCTGCGCGGCGGTTTCCAGTCCTGTCACGCGAAACTCGTTTTCCGGCATTCCCGCAAATGCGTACGAAATGCGCGGATAAACATCCGTATCATCGGACGCGACGGGCATTTCATCCGCATTGAACTTTTGTCCGCGGCCTTTTAGATACGAACGGATCAGTTCCGTCCGGCGGTGCTTAGGCAGCGTTGCGCTCAGAATGATGACCGGAGAACCGAGTGCTCCGAGCCATTCGAGCAGGCGGCCGAGCAGCGTTGACATATAGGCATCGTATGCGTGGACCTCGTCGATGATGATCGTCTTGTGAGCAAGTCCGAAAAGCCTTACGAAAACGTGCTTTGTCTGCAATGCCGCGAACAATATCTGGTCGATCGTGCCCACTCCGAAAGGCGCGAGCAGGCCGCGTTTCCGATACGTGAACCATTCGGCGGCGGCGATGCTTCCGGTGCGACCCGATTCGCCATTCTTCTCATCTGCATAAACGCCGTGCATCCGCCGGAATTCTTTCACGTTCTCCGAGAACTCGTCTGAAAGCGAGGCGTGGCCGTGCTGGAGCATCAGATTGACGAATTCGCCTGATTCTTCGAACCGGCCCCGCAGAAATTTCGAAACGCGTCCGAACATCTGGTCGCTTGTCGCCTGCGTCGGCAATGCAAAATAAATACCGCGCGTTCCCAACACGGCATTGAAATGATCGGCAAGGAACATCGCTGTTTCGGTTTTTCCTTCGCCCATCAAAGCTTCGACAATGAAAATTCCCGGGCCGGTTACGGTCTTTGCAATGTTTATTGCTTTCTTTTGAAGGTCGCGTTTGTCTTCGCCAAAATCAAAAAGCTCATCGAACTCCTTGACCGAGGTATTTTTCGGCCAGTTGTCCCAACCCAAAACCTTGATGGCCCGCTCCGCGATCTCTGTTGATCGATTCAAATAAGCCGACAGGTCGATCTCCGGCGCGGCCGTCGAATCATCTACCGCGCAGGTGAAGAGATCGTTCTCCGGATTCGACCCGATCCAATCCGCGACGGAAACAAATCCGGCGAAAACCATTTCCGTCGGACGGTCGAGCGAGCCATCGTCCACTGCGGCCGCTTCGAACGAAATATCGAGAATGTCGGATAATGCACGAAAAAGCTCTCTTCGCGAACGTGCCCATGACGCATTTCCGATGGATCTTCTTTCGCCGTAATCGTCAATGCGTTGAAAATCGCTTTCCGTCGCGAAAATGCCATGATGTCCGCCGATCAACTCGCTTATCTTTTGCGCGAACCCAGGCGGAAAACCGCATTCGTCCACAAGTATCGGCGGCAACGTCATCGCCGTCACATAGCCGTGCGGCACCTCGAAGGCTTTCCGAAAACCATCGCAATCACAGTCCGTTTCCACATAAAGCGAATACAGCCTTTTCGTTTGGTCGGTGTCATTCTTGTGTTTCCCGCGCAGGGCGAATGGCGGCGAGCATTTGCCGAGGTCGTGGAGTCCGGCGAGGAAAGCGATGATGCGGCCGGCATTGTGAAGCGGACATTTTTCTTCTGCTTCGCCGTGGCCGCAGTTCGCGGAAGTGCAATCGAGTCCGAAAGGTTTTGCCAGCCGCTGCTTTGTGACGAGCGGCAGCACGCGGTTCCACATTATCAGCGCAACGCATGCGACATCGATCAGGTGGCAGATCAGCGGGTGAAACGCGTTTGGATGATTCTTCGGATCATGGGACGTCTTCGCCCAAAATTTACCTATGTCAACTGGGGTAGTCATAGTTTAGAGCTCATTGGAACCGGATAGCTAATTTTCCGATTCAATATATCATTCCATTACATCGCAGAACGACTTTTCTCCGTCCTGAAATACAATTCGCCGCTCGCTCCTTTATTCGCGACAGCTCTCACATTGATGATGAGAATAACAAGGCGTCGGTGACACACAATGTCACCGGGAAAGAAATTATCGATTTCGATGTTTTTTTTGAAACAGATTATTTTCCTAACTAACGCGGACTAGGCACCGACATCGTTAGGCCCCCATAAACTCTAAAAATAACCTGCTCAACCATGAAGCGTTTCGGAAACGGATCCCTGCAACATCGAAAACTCGATATACGGATAAGTCATCAGACGGCGGTCCTAGCCGTCAGCGTTTTCAGGATGCAGACCGGAAACGTTGTCCACCGACGTCGAGTAGGCGGGAAGTACTCCGAACAGCGTCGATCTATTGCGCGCACACGAAGCGCATACACGGCTCACTAAAGAATTTATGCGACACCTAACTTATGCAAGTAAAGATACTTACACGATAATGCGCAAAAATTTCCGGCGCGGCTTAGGGTCGCATACCGCCATAGTATATGAGAATCTCGAAGGTTAATATTCGTGAGGCCGATGCTCGTCTTGAGCTTTGATCGAGTTGCCTACGGACCTCGCGTCCTTTATGGCAAAGTCGATCGCCCGTATAGAACGCCCCCGTGTCCCCGTCACCGGATC
>CBFGSN010000216.1:0-3639 GCA_965651435.1 uncultured bacterium
TTCCTCCTGTTTCTACCTCTTCACCCGCTGACGTTTCAGCGGGTTTTTTATTTGAGTGGGCTTAAAACTTACAGCTAACAGCTAAAAACTGTTCTCCTTCCGGTCCGAACGGTCGATGTGTTTACCTTAAACCTTGTGCTTTCGCAAACAATTCCCGCGAATTCTCCATTTTCCTGATCGCTGCTGCGACCGCCGGATCGTTGATTATCCGCACTCTGTTTCCGGCCGACGCGCCTTTTGCGGCAGTTGTTGTCGCGATCCGCAGCGAGCGAAGAAGATTCGCGTCATGTCCGCTCGTCACGCCCGTAAATCTATGAAACGCCGCAAGCATTTCGCCGTCCGATACGTTCGCACCACCCGAAAATGACGCCGCAAAGAAAGCGACCGCATCCTCGACCTCGCGGCTGAGCAGCGGCGTTTCCGCGGCAATGTCCGGAGCGATGCCGTCGCCGCCGTAAACACGCCTTCCGGTCACGGTTTTTGCGACATACTGCGGTTTGTCGATATCGGCTATCTTGTTCTTATGATTGAAGTAATTGTAAAAACTTCCATCGGAATAATCGCGCTGTATCGAACGGCCGGCCGGTGTGTAATATTGTGCGGCCGTCAGCGTCAAACCCGTTTCATTCGGCAGATCAAGCACGTTCTGCACGAGGCCTTTACCGAACGTCCGTTCGCCGACGATCAAAGCCCGGTCATTGTCCTGCATCGCCCCGGCCAGAACCTCTGACGCGGAAGCCGTGTCGCCGTCAACCAGCAGCACCAATGGCACAAGCGTTTTCGGTGTATCTTCTGACCTCCACGTCAGCGTATCGTTCGGCGTACGGCCGCGCTGTGTGACGATGACCGATCCGGCTGGCAAGAACTGTTCGGCGACCCTGACGGATTGTGCCAGAATGCCGCCCGGATTTCCGCGAAGGTCGAGCACCAGCGAACGCATTCCCTGCGCCGTAAGCTTTGCGACCGCGGCTCGAACTTCGTCCGCCGTTTCGAAGCTGAATCCGTGCGTTAGCCCGATGTATCCGACTCCGCCGTCCAGCATAAATGACGCCGTGACGGTCGGCTGCGGCAAATGTATCCGCGTCACCAAAACGGTTTCGCTGCCGCCAACGGCGCGTTCGAGTGTTACCTGCAGTTTTGTTCCATCCGCTCCGCGAAGCCGGCCGCTTACGTCGATCGAATCACGCGTTCGGACATCAGCGCCGTTCACGTTAACGATGCGGTCACCGTAACGAAGGCCCGCCGAAGCCGCCGGTGAACCCGGAACCGTCGAAACAACATACGTGCCGATCTCTCCGTCTTTCACGCGGGTAATTATGCTGACGCCGATGCCGACGTATTGATTATTGTAATCGTCGTTAAGGGCCTTCCATTCGGACCGTCCGTAAAAATGCGAGTGAGGGTCAAGCGTGTGCAGCATTCCTTCGACCGCCGAAGCCGTCATTTCAGCCCGGCGCGGTTCCGTTTCGGTCGCACTGCTGCTTTCTATGATCGCGAGGGCTTCGGTAATGTCGGTGACGATCTGGCGTCGGGTAAGCTTTGCTCCCGCCGGCCGACGCGAACCGCCGCCCGCCTCGAACGAGCTGCCGCGTTCCAGCTTAAATCCCGGCGTTTCATTGAACGCAGACCTCTGTGCCGAACCGGCCATCGACAGAACGGTCACCATTACCGCCGCCGCCGTCATGATCATTCCCGATCTCATAGAATTCCCCCCGATACAGTTAGTTCAAAAGCCGTCTTTTCCGCAAAAACGGCAGCGAATGCCGTTCAAAATATGGGCATATTCGGCATAAAAAAAGGTGCGAGATTTAATTATGTTTGGGTTAAATGTCGAATTGGCGGATTATTCCAAAAATTTCGGCGACCTTTTTTCCCCGGTTGCGCGAATGCGCATTTCGGGTAAAATCTAGCGTATGGGCGAAACAAACGATATCAACGTCGCGGACCGTGTCCGCCGATTGATAGAAACGATGGATATCGCGAGCATCCTGACGGAGCCGCTGACGCGTTCCATCGAAGATCTGCTCCGCGTTTCGGCGGCCGACGTGAACAGCGTCGAGGCGTCCGTTCTGATACGCGACGGCGGCGAAGGAGACCTGCGTTTCCTAGCGGCGATCGGCGAGGTCGCCGACCAGCTTCAGGACCTGAAAGTTCCCTCCGGAAAAGGCATCGCGGGATTTGTCTTTTCATCCGGCCAGCCGATGGCCGTTTCCGACGTCGGCGAAGAAGCAAGTTTTTACGACGAGGTCGATAAGAAAACGGGGTTTTCGACACAGTCGATCCTCGCGACGCCGCTGCGGCACAAGGGCGAGATAATCGGCGTTCTGGAATACATCAATCGCCCCGGCGAACCGCCGTTCGAACCTTTCACGCCCGAAGAAATGGACAAGGCGGGACTTTTCGCCGAAGCGATCGCATCGCTCGTGAACGCATACGAATCGGCAAAACTTTTCAAAACGTTCAGCGAAAAGATCGTCGAAAAAGAATCGCCCGAACATTATACGGAAATGCGCGAATGGCTTTTCGGGCTTCGCGATTCGGACGAACACCGCGAGATGATGGACCTCGCCGTACTGCTTCGCGAAATTTCCGGACGCGGCGAAGCCGAACGCAATCTGTGCCGTTCGATACTCGAAACCGTGCTTCGATACAGCGACGAAAAAGGCGAAACCAGCTTTCTCGGGTATATGTAAGCAGCGCCGGACGTGCTTTCTTCCACAACCTTGGTTTGACGAAATCTTATGACGACCGTTTCAGGATACGAACAGATCGGAAATGCTTCGAGGACGACGTTCTTTCAGCTTGACGACAGCTGGAAAAGAGCTTCGGGCAAAGGTGTCAGCATCGCGATAGTCGATAGCGGCATCGACACGTCGCATCCGGACCTTGCCGGCAAGGTGCTTTCGTCGGTCGAAGCTCGTGTGGACAAACGCAAGATCGTATTCGATCCGTCCGACGCGGGCGATTCCGCGGGTCACGGGACGGCCTGTGCGGGCATTGTCGCAAGCATCGCTCCGGACGCCGAACTCAACAGCATAAAGGTTTTGGGCGCGGGCGGTTTGGGCGACGGACAGGCGTTCCTCGCGGGTTTGGAATACGCGATCAAGCAGCGTTTTCGTGTGATAAATCTTAGTCTCGGCACGACAAAGCCGCAGTTCTTTTCGCCGCTTCACGACCTTTTGGACCGGGCGTATCAGGCCGGCTGTATCGTCGTCGCCGCCGCGAATAACCTGCCGCAGCCGAGCTTTCCGTCCGTGTTTTCGTCGTCGCTGATATCGGTGATAAAAAGTGCGGAAACCGATCCGCTCAATTTCGGTTTCCAATTCGGCGAGATCATCGAACTGACCGCACCCGGCGTGAACATAAAAACCGCGTGGCCCGGCGGCTCTCACCGCAACCTGACCGGCAACAGCTTTGCGTGTCCGCACATCGTCGGCGTCATCGCGCTGTTACTGGAAATGCACCCGGACCTCACGCCTTTTCAGGTCAAATCCGCACTCTATTCAATAGCAAAAGAAAATCAGGCTGCACCGGAACCAGAACCGCCTGCGGAGTCAGAACCGCCTGCGTAAGCGGGCGGCCAAAAAAAACTCCCCGCCATCCGGCACTCACCCGCTAAAACTACATTCCCTTATAATT
>CBFGSN010000217.1:0-3632 GCA_965651435.1 uncultured bacterium
ACGGCTGCGATCTCGGTCGGTTCGGCCGGAAGGAAGTGGCGCGGGTTGACCGGCTGATCGTTTACGCGGAGTTCGTAATGAAGGTGCGGGCCGGTCGAACGTCCGGTCGAACCTACGAACGCGATGAGCGCACCGCGCGTTACCTGATCTCCGACCTCGACGTTCAGCTTCGAAAGATGGCCGTAGCGTGTTTTCAAACCGTTGCCGTGATCGATCTCGACCATGTTGCCGTAACCGCCTTTCCATCCGGCTTCGGTAACGGTTCCGCCGGCCGGGGCAACGACCAGGTCGCCGCGTTCGCCGTCGATGTCCATTCCGGCGTGAAATTCATATGTCCTGCCGCCGAACGGATTGCGCCTGAAACCGAATTCATTGTTGATCTTGCCCATATGAGCCCAGATCGAAGGAATATATGCCGGATCGCCCGTCGAACGAATGACGGCCAACTGCCGCTCAATCTCGGCATCTTCGGAACCCGGAGCGTTCGAAAAAGGCCCGCCGCTGTTGAACGAAACGTTTTTGGAATCAGCCGGACGTGAATAATCGATCGAACCCGGAAGTGCTGTCTGTGCGGAAAGTGTTGTTTTCGCCTGTGCGGTTTCTGCCTGATCGATCAGGCCGGCGATGAACGTCGAATTATTATTAACGATGCCGGTTATGCCTGCTCCGGCGGTGAAAATACCCAATATGAATGCGAAACTTACCAAACCTGCTTTGATCTGCTTCTGCGAAATTTCTATCCTTTTGATAAATATTCTTGTTTTATATGAGTGCTTTAAAAGAAAAGTATAAGACTTATCGTTTTTCTGCATTATGCTTTTAAGCTCCTTTCAATGATTTCGTACCGGAAATCCATCGTTCCGACACACGGAATCACGCAAGAATAGCCGCGAGCGACTAACGCGAAACCTATAAATAAACTACGTAAAGATCAATAAGTTGTTAGCTTTGACCATTTTTCGCTCTTTGGAAAAATTTCCAAAATAAGTATGAATTTAGAAATAATAAACAGAAGCCGTTCGAAAGGCAAGTTGGGGATCATGCCCGAACGGCTAGATTATACAACAGAACTTTGCTGTTTTGCTAGGAAGTTTTTGACCTTTTCGAACGGCTGCCCGAAAATATCAGAAATATTACGCCGAGAAAGACCGCAATAAATGCCACGACTATCAGAACTTTTACCGCAAATGCGAGCAATCCGATAAAGGCTATCGCCGATTTAAAGAACGCGATCGCAAGCGCGATCAGGACCAAAACGCTGCCGACAATGCCGCTTGCTTTTAAGAACAACATAACAAATTCTCCCCTAACTAATACTGATTCTTCCAACCGCCGGCGCTTTGCCTGGACTGTTCGGCTCCGTCATGACGGCTGCGGCCGCTTCGTTCCATCGGATCGCTCAACGCGCTGACGAACGTCGGTTCGTACTGCGGCGTGATCTCTTCGTCCGTCTTAAAAATATAACCTCTTAGTATATAAACACCCAAACCGATCAGCATTGCCGGCAAAATGCCCCGCATGATGCCGCGCAGGTCAAAGAACGTCTGCAGCAGGAACATGCCGCCGATAACGGTCAATACGATGCCCCAAAGTTTCGGGTTACCGGAAAAACGTTTGACGAAAATGTCCTCGGCGATATCGGGCGTAAGGCCGGACCGGATCATACGTGCCGTTCGGTATGCATCAAGCATCGCGAACGCCCACATTCCCATAAATCCGCCGACGAAAAGGAATGTTCCGCCGGTCAGCACCGCCATCTGGAACAATCCGACAAAAACGCCGAAATAAACCAACGCCTTAAGCGTTTGGCCATTATAAGCCGCGCCGAGCCCCGGGCAGATGAATGACAAAAGCACCGCGATCACCGGCGACGTCTGGCGTTTGATGAACGGAACGTAATTCGACTGGTTATGATTACGCAAAAGGTCGATGCCCGAAACGATACAGTCCTGGCAATACGGAAAACCTTTGATGCGGTGGTCGCATGCAGGGCACAACGGCTTGCCGCACCCATTGCACTGCACGCCCGCGAGATTATGACTGTGATAAGCGCAATTCATCGTTAATTACTGCCCCGGCCCGTCAACATAAGTCGTTCCGGTGACCGGATCGCCGGGTTCCGCCGCCGACGGAATCGGGACCGCCGTCTTTTCCGCACCAAGAGCCGATGCTCCCTGATGATACGTTTGCTCGGCAAGTTCAAAACTCTTTGAATAAATTCCCGCAAGCGAACCGTCCGCCGAAACCGTCTGGCTGAATATCAAAACGGCAAAAAGCATAAGCATCGCGACCGGCGCGAGCTGCGGTATCGAGATCGGGAAACTAAGCGAACGAACCCATTCGGCGATCTGTGATGCAGCCGATGCGCGTTTCGACGCTGCTTTCGCGGTGCCAATGGTTTCCTGCAGAATCCGCTGATGCAGGCCTTCGGGCAGCGGCAGTTCGTCGAGCTTATAATTTACACACGCCGCCAACGAACGCACGACGGCACCCGGAAGGTCGGTGCATTCTTCGCACAGAACCGCGTGGCGTTCCCAACGGTGAAATACCTTTGCCGGAAGAAATCCGTCCAGATAATCCGTCAGATGCTCTTCGAATTCGGAACACTTCATCGCCGCATTCGGCATTGTTTTTGCCAAAATGCGAGCTTCCAAACTTATTACGTGAACTTTCGGTTCGGTGATATCGCGGCAAACTTCGAGCGAGGAACGAACCTCATTGAGCAGCGAATGACAGAGCGGACACGACAGCGCATGTTCGGCGACAGTTTTGTGTTCCGCCGTTTCAAGCGTTTTGTCCAAATAATCCGTCAGCAGTTCTTCGAACCGCGTGCAGTTTATAGATGTTTCATTCGCGTTACCCATAACCAAAAACCAAACCTTGTAAAATGGACGCTAACCGCCCTAAATTTTTGCCCCGTTCATTTTGTCGGAGCGGCCTTTTCGGCCCGTTAAACTGTCACCACCCGCATTCGTCTGAGTATCTTCGCAAGCTCGATACGCCCGCGGTTGATCCTCGATTTAACCGTGCCTTCCGGTATCTGCAGAACATCTACGATCTCCTGATACGTCAATTCTTCGATATCGCGAAGAATTACGCATGTCTTCAGATCCGGCGGCAGCTTGTCAATTCCCTCTTGCACCTGCGCCGCTAATTCACGCCGCTCCAGCTCTTTCTGAGCCGATGTGCCGACCGCCCGCAGGTGATACTGATGATCGTCAACCGCATCGGCCATCGAATTCTGCGGATTGCGCTGGCGGTGACGATAATCGTCGATCACAAGGTTTCGCGCCAGCCGCATCAGCCAATTAGAAAGATCGCCCTGTTTCGGATCATACTGGTCAAGCGTTTTATATATCCTCACGAAAACTTCCTGCGTGAGGTCTTCGGCCGCTTCTACGCTGGACGTAAAACGATAGGCAAGGTTGAATATTCGCCGCGAAAAAGATGAAACTATCTCTTCCCACGCAACGCCGTCACCCGCACGAGCCCGCCTTACGAGCTCCGCACCGTTCGTTTCCGTCTCTGCTTTAAGTGCTTCCAAACGCCTTTTTCTCCAGCTGCCTGTCCTGCATTCCGCAAACAGCAACAAAGCATTAAAGCTACCTTGTCAACCAAGTATTACGAGATGC
>CBFGSN010000218.1:0-3530 GCA_965651435.1 uncultured bacterium
CGTTGTTTCATCTGTGAAATATCGTTATAATATCGGTATGCAGTTTCGTTTGGTTTCGGACAACACTCCGCAGGGCGATCAGCCGGAGGCGATCAGGCAGCTAGTCGATAATCTCAATGAAGGCGTGAAAGATCAGGTTCTGCTCGGTATTACGGGCAGCGGCAAAACTTTCACGATCGCGAATGTCATTGAACAGACACAGCTTCCGACGCTTGTTCTGGCTCATAACAAAACGCTGGCGGCGCAGCTTTATCAGGAGTTCAAGACGTTCTTTCCGGAGAACGCCGTCGAATATTTCGTGTCGTATTACGATTATTATCAGCCCGAAGCCTACGTTCCCGCGGCCGATCTTTACATAGAAAAAGAAGCGACGATCAACGACGAGATCGACCGCCTGCGGCTTAGCGCAACGCGTGCGCTGTTCGAACGCCGCGATGTAATTGTCGTTGCGTCCGTTTCGTGTATCTACGGTTTGGGCGACCCGGACGCGTATTTCGGAATGCTGTTCTTCGTCGAACCCGGAATGACCATCGCACGCGAAGATTTCCTCAAACGCCTGGTGGAACTCCAATACGAACGCGTCAACGTCGATTTTGACCGCGGCACCTTCCGCGTCCGCGGCGATGTCGTCGAACTTTACCCGAGCTATCAGGACCAGGCGTATCGGTTCGAATTTTGGGGCGACGAACTCGAAGGCATTTACACTATCGATCCGCTGCTTGGCGAAGTCATAAAAAAACACGACACGCGCGTGCCGATCTATCCGAAATCGCACTATGTAATGTCGCGGCCGGTGATAAAGCGCGCGCTTGCGACAATAAAAGCCGAACTTGACGAACACGAAGAGGTGCTCGTCGGCGAAGGCAAGATCGTCGAAGCACAGCGGCTGCACCAGCGGACGATGTACGATCTGGAGATGATAAAAGAGATGGGATTTTGCCGCGGCATCGAAAATTATTCGCGGCACCTGACCGGAAAACCGCCGGGAGCTCCGCCGCCGACGCTGCTCGATTATCTGCCGCCGGACGCGCTGATGGTCATCGACGAATCGCATCAGACGATACCGCAGCTCGGTGCAATGTACAAAGGCGACCAATCGCGCAAAGGCACGCTGGTCGAATACGGTTTCCGCCTGCCGAGCGCGAAAGACAACCGCCCGTTGAATTTTCAGGAATTCGAGGAACGCGTCGGCCAGACGATCTATGTTTCGGCGACGCCGGGAAATTACGAACTGGAAAAGACCGAAGGCGAGGTTATCGAACAGATCATACGTCCGACCGGATTGCTCGACCCGATCGTCGAGGTGCGTCCCGTCAAAGGCCAGATCGACAACCTTTTAGAAGAATGCCGCGTGCGTGCCGAACGCAACGAACGCGTTTTGGTCACGACGCTGACGAAACGCATGGCCGAAAACCTGAGCGAATATTTCGCCGAGGTCGGCGTAAAGGTCGCGTATCTGCACAGCGACATTCACACGCTCGAACGCATAAAGATATTGCGCGATCTGCGCCGCGGCGAATTTGACGTGCTGGTCGGCATCAATCTTTTGCGCGAAGGGCTCGATCTGCCGGAAGTGTCGCTTGTCGCGATTCTCGATGCCGACAAAGAAGGCTTTCTGCGTTCGGAGCGTTCGCTGATACAGACAATGGGACGCGCCGCACGCAACGCCGAAGGCAAGACGATACTTTACGCCGACAAGATCACTGATTCGATGCGGAACGCGATCGGCGAAACGGAACGCCGGCGGAAAATTCAGGAAGAATACAACGCCGAACACGGCATTACGCCGACGACGATCGTCAAATCCATCGATGCGACGCTCGTCACGGCGTACGAAGCGGATTATTTCAAGGTGCCGCTCGATCTGGACGCCGTCGAAGAATATTCGCCGAAGAAGCTCAACGAAACCATCGCCCAAATGGAAGCCGAAATGCGTAACGCCGCAAAAGAAATGAAATTCGAACACGCCGCCGAACTCCGCGACCGCCTGAAATATCTACGCGAACGGCAGCTGTCAACACGATAATTTCAAATTCCAGATT
The DNA here is from genome assembly GCA_965651435.1 of uncultured bacterium. Lineage (GTDB taxonomy): Bacteria > Acidobacteriota > Blastocatellia > Pyrinomonadales > Pyrinomonadaceae > OLB17. The sequence goes on from CBFGSN010000218.1 coordinate 2,043, forward strand.
TCAAATTCCAAATTCCGGATCTTCCACATTAGACATTTTCAATTAGACATTAATCCAGAAAAAAGCGGTATCGGAATGATGTTTTTAACGAGCTCAGAACAGCCGCATGCCACGAATTTGAAATCTGAAATCTGAGATCTGGAATTAGGCTTTAATGCCTAGGCTTTTCATCCGCCGATACAGATGGCTTCTGTCAACGCCCATTTTTTCGGCGGCTTTTGTGACATTGCCGTCAAATTCGGCGAGTTTGTGCAGAATGAATTCGCGGTGATACGCGTCGGTCGCCTCTTTGAACGACGGGAAACGAAAGCTGGACGACGGCAAATGATCGCCGGTTCCGCCGAGCGGCGGCAGATCGGCGGCGTCGATGTTTTCCTTCTCGTTCATGATTATGACGCGTTCGATCGTGTTTTTTAGCTCGCGGACGTTGCCGAGCCAAATGTGGCTGCGGAGTTTTTCCATCGCGGCTTCGCTAAAACTTTTCGGCGGCCGGCCGTAATCGGCAGAGTATTTTCGGTTGAAATGTTCGACGAGCGCCGGGACGTCTTCGAGCCGTTCGCGAAGCGGCGGCACCTGAAACGGAATTACGTTCAGCCGATAAAATAGGTCGGAGCGAAATTCGCCGTCGTCGATCAGGTCTTCGAGCCGTTTGTTCGTCGCCGAAATGACGCGGACATCGACCTTCACGGCGGTGTTGCTGCCGACCGGTTCGAACCTTTGTTCCTCAAGCACGCGGAGCATTTTCGCCTGAACTCGGGGCGACATATCGCCGATCTCATCCAAAAAAAGCGTCGCGCCGTCGGCCGCCTCGAACTTCCCTTTCTTTGATTTCACCGCGCCGGAAAACGCGCCTTTCACGTGGCCGAACAGTTCGGATTCGACAAGTTCCTCCGGGATCGCCGCCGAATTTATCTCCACGAACGGAGCCGCGCGGCGTTTCGATTGGGCATGGATCGCCCGCGCGACCAGCTCTTTGCCGGTGCCGCTTTCGCCCGAAATAAGCACGCGGCCGTCTGACGGCGCGACGATCGCTATCTGTTTGCGGAGAGCCCGCATCGCCACCGAACCGCCGACCATCACATATTCATCGGCGATTTCGCGGGCGAGTTCGGCATTGACGCGTTCAAGTTCGCGCTGTTTGACAGCGTTGCGGACCGTGATGACCGTGCGTTCCAGGCTCAAAGGTTTTTCGATGAAATCGAACGCGCCGAGCTTTGTTGACTTCACCGCCGTTTCGATATTTCCGTGACCGGAGATCATCACGACCGCCGAATCGACGCCTTCTTCGCGAAGCCGCCGCAGCGTTTCAAGCCCGTCAATGCCCGTGCCGAGCCATATGTCCAAAAGTATCACCGCGAAATGCTGCTTTGCCGCAAGCTCCAGCGCAGCTTCGCCCGCATCGGCCGTTTCGACCGCGAAACCTTCGTCCTCAAGCACTCCGCGAAGCGTTTCGCGAATGCCCGGTTCGTCATCAACTATAAGAATTGA
>CBFGSN010000219.1:0-3462 GCA_965651435.1 uncultured bacterium
CCGGAAATGCCGTGCTTGCATCCGACGGCACAAAGAGCGAATAGATGTATTCGCTGCCGTCTTCTTTGTCGATATATCGAGTGACCGCCGAACCGCTCGTGAGTATCGGCGACGTGAAATCGAGCGTAATGACATTTTCGCCGGGAACAACACCGTCGTGAAAGACAAGATGTTCGTTAATTTCGCCAAAGTTTGGAGTTCCAGCTTTAGCTGGCCCGCTTTGAGTTCCGGTGGGAAGCCAGCTAAAGCTGGAACTCCGAGCAGCGGAACTCCGAACACCGGAACCCCGAACCGCGGCCGCACCATTGATCGTTACGTTAGTGATCGTAGAATCTTTCTCGTGCCCCTTTATCTTCCGCCAATCTAGAATGATCGGTATGGCCGACCTATTCGCCGCATCCGTGCCGACATTTGGGCCGCCCGCTGACGCAGGCGGTTCTGACTCGGCGTCACGAACAACAACGCGTATCTCTATCGAGCCTTTCAGCACCGGCGACATTTTCTCGATCGTCAGGTTCAGCTTGTACCGAACGTCGCCGTAATGCGCAGCGCGCCATTTCGCGAGGTCGTGTGAAACGCCGGGTTCAAGGTTCGGTGTTTGGGAATAAGCCGCCAAAGGGAAAAGCACAGCCGCGAAGACGAGGACGATCCGAAATATGGGCATCATGATCTTTTAAGAATACCAAAGGAATGCTTAATAGATGAGATAGAAAGCGGGAATGGTTGCAGATAGCAAATTTGGATTTTATTAGAACGAACCACCCCGTCAGCCGAAGCGGCTGCCACCCCGCCTTAACCAAGGTGGGGACCTTTTGTCATCAAAGGCTGAAATTGAAATTCACGAATCCGATCGCTTTTACCGGGTCGCCATTGCGGGTAAAGGGTTTGAAGCGCCATTTGCGGATCGCGTCGCTCGCGGCCTGCTGCAAAAGATTCGGCCCGGACATCTCCTGAACTTCTTCGACGTGGCCGTCCTCGCCGACCAAAACTTCGACGCGGACAACGCCCTGCGTGCGCATTCGCTTCGCCATCGGCGGATAATGCGCCGCGGCTCGTTCCGTCGCATAACCGATCAGCGAACCGATCTCAAGCGGGCCGGTGGCGACGGGTTCGGCCGGTGTTTCCGGTTTTTCCGACGGAAGTTCCGCCTTTCCGGTAGTCGCTTCGGGAATAACGCGTTGTCGTTCAACGGTCTTCGGTTCATTCTTTGCGGCGGCCGCGTTCGTTTCGGGTTTCTTTTCGACGATCGGGTCGGACGTTTTCGGCGCCGAGATCACCAGCGTTTTTTCGGCGGGCTTGCCGGGAGTAGTTTCGAGCGTTTTTTGGACGGCGGGTTTTGCTTCCGTTTGCGACGTCGTTTCAGGAACCGGCTCCAGCCTTGGAGCGGCCTGTGCCGGCGGTTTTTGAACGGCCGCGATCTGTTCGGCGGCGGGTTTCATTTCGCCCTGAACCGCGCTCACGATCTTGCTTTGCGAACTTGCGATGTCCTCACGCGATTCGGCAAGGGCATCACGCCAACGCTTCGCGTCGTAATCGTCACGCGCGATCATGCTTCGGGATGTCGTCGCTTCTTCGAGCAATCCGGCTGCGGACGACGCTTTTTCTTTATCGTCGCCTAGTTCCTTCGCCTGGTTTACGACCAGTTCGACGATCTGACGCATCTGTTCAATGTCATTCGCGGCCTCGAGCGGAAGGTCTCTGTCCGACGGCGAAATGCCGAACGCATTGTAACGCGCGGCTTTGTTTCGCGAACCCCTGATGACCTGTCCGGCGACCGCATAATAATGCTGTTCGGCAAAAGCGTTATTGGCTTTATAGGAATCGTACGACTTCGACAAAAGTGTGCGGGCCTTTTCATAATTGCCCTGCTCCAGATATATGTGAACGAGCAATCCGTCCACGACCGAGTTTACGGCCGGGTCGTTCGTTTCCCGGGCGATGGTTTCGAGTTCGTAAAGGGCCGCCGTGTAATTCCTGACGGCGATGTTCGCTTTGGCTTTCGAAATGCGCGTCCGCATCACCTCTGCGGAACTCGGCCCTTGTGTAGTGATAACGGCCGCGGTCTGTTGTGCGGTATCCTTTGCCGCCTGTGCGAATAAAATGATGTTAAAACTAAATATGACCAGCGAAATTAATAAAGATCTTGTGATATTTAGCGGCATTCGGCACCTCCTTTTATAAATATTATTGAAACGGCCGCGCTTTCGGCCGCGGCACACCGCAAAAATGTCTGTAAAAAATATCGATATCGGCCGTGCGTCCGGCCTTTCGAATTTAATTCTTCAAACTATCGATGATTTTACTGCGGTAAGCGTTTGCGTCTTTTTTTATAACACTTTCATTAAGCGTCATCAAACGGCGGTCGCGCATCACGATCTTTCCGTTGATGATAACGCTTTGGACATCGGCGGCTTTGGTCGCGTAAACAAGGTGGGAAAAAACGTTGAACATCGGCGTTTGATGAAGCGAATCCATATCGACAATGATAACGTCGGCGAGCTTTCCTGCTTCGAGCGAACCGACGCGGTCGGCAATATGAAGCGCACGTGCGCCGCGGATCGTCGCCATCTCGAGTGCCTGGTAAGCGGTTAGTGCTTTCGGGTCGCCGGTGAAGGTTTTCTGCAGCTTTGCCGCCGTGTCCATCTCTTCCCACATATCCAGGTCATTGTTCGACGCCGCCCCGTCCGTTCCGAGCCCGACGGAAACATCCGCGGCCAGCATTTTGACGATCGGCGCGACGCCGGACGCAAGTTTCATATTCGATTGCGGACAGTGTGCCGAACCGACGCCCAGGCGTTTTAGGATAGCGATCTCATTATCGGTAATGTGAACCGTGTGCGCGGCAATAACGCGGTCATTCAGAAAGCCGATCTTGTTCAGATATTCGACCGGTGTGTCGCCTTTTGCGGCTTTGATGTCATCGACCTCTTTCTGCGTTTCGGCGATGTGGATCAGCATCGGCGCCTTCAGTTCGTCGGAAAGTTTGCGGACGGCCATCAGGTTTTCGGTCGAAACGGTGTACGGCGCGTGCGGCGCGAACGCCGGAATTATCAGGTCGTTTCCCTGCCATTTTTTGATGAATTTTTCGGCATAGGCCATACCTTCGGCGGGCGTTTTGGCATCGGCGACGGGAAAATCGATTATAGTTTCGCCGAGCACACCGCGGACACCTGCCTTTGCGGTTTCATCGGCGATCGCGTCTTCGAAATAATACATATCGGCGAAGGTCGTCGTGCCGCCGCGGATCATTTCGGCCAGCGCGAGCTTCGTTCCCGCCCGAACGAAACCTTCGTTGACGTTCTTGGCTTCGGCCGGAAAAATGTATTTCGTCAGCCATTCGTTCAGATCAAGGTCATCCGCAAGCCCGCGAAACAGCGTCATCGGAACGTGCGTGTGCGTGTTTATCAAACCCGGCATCACGACCCGACCGGCCGCATTGATGGTTTCCTTTGCGCGAAAATT
>CBFGSN010000220.1:0-3457 GCA_965651435.1 uncultured bacterium
GCGTCGTTATTGCTTCCATTCTTTGCAATGACGCTGTGATATACGTCTTTAACGAGATAAACGATCACGTCGGTTTCAAGCAGCGACGGCGTCGTGTCGGATTCGACCGCTACGGCGTCCATCAGGTCAAATTTCGTTTGCTTTATCGCCGACAGGTACATTTTCAGAAGCGCTACGGCTTTTGTCACGGAATCGCTCGATCCGCCTTTGCGTTTCAGATACAGGGTAAAATTCGCCATTTTTCCGGCCTCCGATCAAATAATTTACGGCCCCGTGTTCGATAGAGAATTGACGACGGCGGTAATGCCTTTTGCCGAATATTTTTGCGTGAACAAGCGTTCGGCCGGGCGTCGGTTCGAACGGCGAATTATGTTAATATTTTCGAAGATGAAAAAGTGTCTTTTATTTGTTCTGATACTTGCGGCGGCCGTATCGGCATCGGCGCAAACGGCAGCCGAAAAGGTCGTCGAAGCGGAACGCGCCTTTGCCGCGATGGCCGAGAAAAACGGTGTGAAAGCCGCATTTTTGGCAAATCTTTCCGACGATTCGATAATTTTTCAGCCCGACAGAACGAACGGCAAACAATATTGGGAAAACGCAAAAATTCCGGAGTTCTATTTGTCGTGGTTTCCGATCTATGCGGACGCATCGGCGAACGGAACGGTCGGCTATACGACCGGCCCTTGGGAATTTCGCAGCGAGAAGGGAAGCGAACCGACCGCTTTCGGTGATTATGTGACCGTTTGGGAAAAACGCGGTGACGTTTACAAAGCGGTCGTCGATATCGGCATCGGCCATGCTCGTTCCGCCGCATCCGATCCGGGAAATGTCAAAATAGCGGTAAGCGATGCAAAAGCTGCGGACAGCAAAAGCTATGCGGGCGATGCGGCGACGGCGTTTTACGAACTCATCGGCCGCGGGATGAATAAAAAGGCGTATAAGGATTTTGCCGCGGAGGACATTCGGCTTTTTCGCGACGGAAAACCGCCGGCGGTCGGCAAAAAAGCCGCGCTTGAACTGGTCGGCAAAGGAAAGCTGAAGATAACAAAACGCATCAGTTTTTACGGCACCGGTGATCTTGCGTATGTGACCAACCGTTACCAATACCAGGACGGAGACGTTTCCGAAACCGGCAATTTTCTGCAAATATGGAAATATCGCGACGGCAAATGGAAGATCGTCATCGACGTTTTTGTTCCATTGCCGAGGTCATAAAATATTCTGCTCAATACAAAATAGTGTCCACAAATTTTGAAAAAGTCATAGAAATGCTGCGGCTTGAGGCTTCGGCGATCGAACATACCGCGGGACGGCTTGATGCCGAAAGCGTCGAAGCCGCGATCCGCCTTTTGCTCGAATGCAAGGGAAAAGTGCTTGTGCTCGGCGTCGGTAAATCCGGCGTCATTGCACAAAAGATAGCGCAGACGATGACCAGCACGGGAACTGTCGCGGTGTTCGTTCATCCGTCCGACGCTTTGCACGGAAGCCTCGGAATGGCGGCCGCCGATGATGTCGTCATCGCGCTCAGCAATTCGGGCGAAACGGACGAGATAGTCGCGCTCTTGCCGTCGATCGAAAGCCGTGGGCTGAGTATTATTTCCATCGTCGGAAATACGGATTCGACGCTTGCACGGCATTCGAACGTTGTGCTCGATGCTTCGGTCGATAAAGAAGCGTGCCCGCTGAATCTGGCGCCGACGACATCGACGACCGTTGCACTTTCGATCGGCGATGCCGTATCGATGGCTCTGATGGAAGCGAAAGGTTTGACCGCCGAAGATTTCGCGGTAAATCATCCGGCCGGAAGGCTCGGCAAACGCCTGACGGTGAATGTCAGAAGTCTGATGCACGAAACTTCGGGAATCGGAACGGACGCGAAACTTTTAGAGGTCGTCAAAGCCATCTCGAACAACACGCTCGGCGCCGTAAATGTCACGAACGGCGACGGCAGCCTGCTGGGAATAATCACGGACGGCGACCTTCGGCGGTCGATCGAACGAACCGAACCGGACAGGCTGACGCACGTAACCGCGGCGGAGATAATGACAAAAGATCCGATAACGACATCGGCGGAAGCTCTGGCTTTTGACGCGCTCCGGCTAATGGAAGACCGGCCGATGCAGATCTCCGTCCTGCCTGTCGTCAGCGGCGAAAAATGCATTGGCCTGATACGGCTGCATGATATTGTGCGTGCGGGATTGTAGAAGAAGACAGTTTTTAGCTGTTAGCTGTTAGTTTTTGCTTTGGAACGAACGGTTCGCGAATTATCCGCATCATAAAGGCGATGAGAAAAACGGCGTTCATTTTTATTCTTTTGTGTTCGATGGCGGCCGGGGCGAAGGCGCAGGAACTTACCATAAGTTTCAACGAAACGTTTATGGACGCGCTGCTCGACGGCATTTTCACGCATACGCAGCCGCCGGAATTCTCGCTTGCCTCGATCACGGAACCGTCCGATGAAACGATGGCCTTCGGGCCGAATTTTCTGAGCAGTATCTCTGCACTCGATTGCCGTCAATCTATCCGGCTTCAACGCGAAACTAACGGCGTTCGCACGGCAGTCCGTTTTCGGAATGGAATGATACTCGCTCCGCTCGCGTTTAACGGTGATTATGCTCCGCCGTTCGTCGGATGTCTCGGATTTTCGGGTTATGCGGAAACGCGTATAGATCTGCGTTTTGATGCGGCATCGCGAAAGCTGATGGCGAACGCGACCGTTATGAACGTTAACGTAAATGGAACCGGCGGCATCGGCGGTTCGGTCGTTGCAAAGCTTGTTCAAAGTTCGATCGACAGCAAGATCAATCCGATAGAAATAATCAGCCTGGACAAGATCTCTTTCGACGTTCCGATCAGGAATTCCACGGGTTTGCGAATGCAGGCAAACTCGATCCGTTATGATATTCAGGACGGAGTTCTGAACGTCCATATCGGCTACGATTTCATCAAACCGTAATTTTACCGAAATAGTTTAGTTAGTTCCGAAATCGTGTCTTTTCGATGACGCGACGGAGGTTTTTGTGCGTTTTTCGGCTGTTTCGCGGGTGGCACGGATGTTGCTGAATATTGCACCAGAGGGAGTTTGCGGACAAATGACCAAGGAGAAAATGATGAAATTAAAGAATTTGAAAAAGATCGGATCCGCGTCGGTTCTTGCCGGTTTGCTGATGATAACGGCGGCCGGAGAGGCGACCGCGCAGCGCAAGGGCGATACCGACCGCAAACGCGGCGACAACGCCGCAGCAAGCAAAAAACCCGCAAGGAATACGGCTCCGCGAGTTCAGAACAACAATTCGCGGGTCAACGATAGACGCAGTAACCAAGCACAGCAACGTGCAACCCAACAGCGTGCGGCTCAGCAACGAGCGACGCAACAGCGTGCGGCTCAGCAACGAGCGACGCAACAGCGTGCGGCTCAGCAACGAGCAGCTCAACAACGAGCGACGCAACAGCGTGC
>CBFGSN010000221.1:0-3450 GCA_965651435.1 uncultured bacterium
TCTGCTGCAAAAAGGATCTCAGAGATCGTTTGAACTAACGCGCAGGCAATATCTCATCAAGAGATTTCAGAAGATCCGAGCCGCGCAATGCCGGTTCGTCGCGCGAAGTTCGTCCTATCGAAAGAACTTTTCCTTCCGGAGATATAAGAAATGTCGTTGGGAAACTGCTAACCCGCAGGCGATCGCGAAGAAATTCCGTGACGCTTGAGAATTCGGCGTTCGTCCACGTCATGCCGACCTCGGCAAGTGCTTTACGCATTGATCGGACCGTATAACCTTCGTCGGTATTTAATCCGACAATGACCAGGCCGCGGTCGCCAAAGCGACGGTTGGCTTCCTTCAGATATGGAAGTTCTTCGCGGCACGGCGGACACCAGAAACCCCATATATCCAGTATTACGTATTTGCCGCGAAACTCTGAAAATTTCCGTTCTTTGCCTTCAAAGTCTGTGAAGGTAAAATCCGGAAACTCCTTGTTCATATAGATCTCTACCCGTTTATAATCCTTCGCCTGACGCGGTTCGACCACAATAAGATCTTTTTTGACGTCCGCTTTTTTGGTTGAAAAGTATGAATCCTGAAATCGAAAAACGACACTCTCATCGTTCGCTTTTGTCGATTCGGCGGACATGTCGCCCATATCGACCGTTCCGTCGCTGTTCATATCAACGCCAAGCATTCCGTTCTTCGGATCGACCTTCATCTTGTCGGCGTCGAACGCGTATTGGAATAAAACCTTGTCACTGCCGATATCAACAAAACCCTTCGCGAAAACCTCCGTTGATTGGGTGATCAGCCTATCTGCAGGTTCCATATCGTCGATCGTTATCGATCTGTAATATTGAATGAAGATCGGAAGGCCGGTAAATGCATCGCTCTTCATTTTCAGCTGAACGGTCGTTTCCCAGAGATACGGATTATTTTCTTCGGCCGGCAGAAGCGTGTGTTTTTCGTCCGGGCTTAGAGCTCCGTCACCGTTGAGGTCAACGAAGATCACCGGTGATTCGCCATTTTCCTCGGCCAAAAGCACGATGACATCATCGTCCTGCGTCCGGGGGTCGATCAATTTCGACGCCGTTAGGTGCGGATCTTCGCCTGCTTCGAAATTTCCTTTTATTTTGTCGCGGCTGACAGGTTTAAGAATGATCTTCTCAAAATCTTCGGTATTCGGGACAAGGTCTTTTTCGAAATGGCCGGTAAATTCATCGCCGGATGCGAACGCCTTAGCGGAAAGAGAAATGAAAACGCAAAGCAGCAAGAGTGATATCGAATATCTCATAACATCAAAAACTGAAACGGCCTTATAGGATGGGTCTGACTTGAACGGTAAAAGTTTAGGAAATAAACTAACTTAAGTCAAAGTTTTTTTTCGGAACGAACTGTTCGTTTCGATGCAGCCGCCTTTATCAAATAGTCGTTTTTTACACAGGTTCGTCGTGTAAGAACGACCGTCCGCTCCAGTGAATGCTTATGACCATGAATGTAACGTCCCTGAATCTCGCCGATCTCATTCGCCATCATGCGCGGCTTACGCCTGATAACGAAGCCGTTGTTTGGGGCGACGTACGGATGACCTATGCCGAACTCGAAAAGCGTTCGAATCAGGTTGCGAATGCGCTTGTTTCGATGGGCATCGCACCGGGCGACAAGGTCGCGCTCAATTGCCCGAACCTGCCGTATTTTCCTGTGGTCTATTACGGAATTATGAAAACAGGCGCGGCGGTCGTTCCGCTTTGCGTGCTTTTTAAAGCGCGTGAGATCGCGTATCACCTCGCCGATTCGGACGCAAAAGCCGTCATCGTTTTCGAAGGAACACCGGACCTTCCGATGGGCGAATATACGAAAGAGGCGTTCGATCAGGTCGATTCCTGCACGGATCTTATCGTCATCACAAAAAACCCGGCGGCGCAAAGCCCTTTCGAAGGGCACCGGACGCTTGGCCAAATAATGTTTCCGCAGCCGGAGGAATTCGAGATATATCCCAGCGACCCGAACGACACCGCCGCGATACTTTACACATCGGGCACGACCGGCAAACCGAAAGGCGCCGAACTCACGCACCTGAACATTCTGACGAACGTGACGACGACGTATCTGATACATCTGCCGGTTCTGGATTTTACGGACGGCGAGCAGAAAACGGTTCTGATCACGCTGCCGCTGTTTCACACGACCGGCCAGACGGTTCAGATGAACACGAATCTTTATGCCGGCAACCGCATCGTTCTGCTGCCGCGTTTCGAACCGCTTTCGACGCTTGAGGCAATGGAACGCGAAAAGGTGAATTTCTGGGTCGGCGTGCCGACGATGTATTGGGCGCTTCTGAAATACGCGGACGAAACCGGCTTTGACATTTCGCGGATCAAGCATTCGATGAAGGTTTGCAGCAGCGGCGGCGCTCCGATGCCGGTCGAGGTGATGAAGGCGTTCGAAGCCAAATTCGGCGTCCGCGTGCTCGAAGGCTACGGACTTTCGGAAACATCGCCGCTTGCGTGTTTCAATCATTTTGAGCGGCCCGCGAAACCCGGCACCGTCGGCCAGGCGATACTCGGCGTCGATGTCAGATGTTTTGACGACGACGACAACGAGGTGCCGCCCGGAACACGCGGCGAGATCGTCATCCGCGGCCCGAACGTGATGAAAGGCTATTACAAACGCCCCGATGACACGGCCGAAGCTTTCAGGAACGGATGGTTTCACACGGGCGACATCGGCGTCATTGACGAAGACGGTTACGTCGCGATCGTTGACCGCAAAAAAGATATGATCCTTCGCGGCGGCTACAACATTTATCCGCGCGAGCTCGAAGAAATAATAATGACGCACCCGAAAATTTCGCTGTGCGCGGTGATCGGCGTGCCGGATGCGAAAATGGGCGAAGAGGTAAAGGCGTTCGTCGTTCTGAAAGCGGGCGAGGAAATGTCCGCCGATGAATTCACGGCGTGGTGCAAAGAACAGTTCGCGGCGAATAAATATCCGCGCTCCGTAGAATTTCGCGACGAACTGCCGATAGGCGCGACCGGCAAAATATTCAAACGCGCGCTCAAGGAAGAAAATGCGCAGTAGGTCTTTTCGACGTCGGAGCCGAATGCGAATAATAAAGGCCGCGGTCGTTGCTCTGTTCGCGGTGTTCGCGTTGGCGGCGTGTTTCACGGGCGAAGAAAAAGGAATTTCCATCGTCGAAAGCAAACGTTACGAAGCTTCGCTTTTTCGACAGAACTGCGCGATCTGTCACGGCCCCGAAGGCCACGGCAAAACGCTCGACGACGGCACGCACGTCCCGAGCCTTCGCGAAGGCGAATTCAAGATGACTACGGAACTTCTCATCCACAAACAAATTACCGACGGCGGCAACGGCATGCCGCCTTTCCGCGGGCAACTCACCGACCGCGAGATAAACCTTATGACCGAATTCGTTTACAAAGACCTGCGGGGGAATAAGTAGATGAA
>CBFGSN010000222.1:0-3450 GCA_965651435.1 uncultured bacterium
AAAAAACGCGAGATAGAGAACCTTGAACAGTTAAGCGGTGAAGAGCTGCAGGCATTTTTGGATTCGCTGCCGGCCGGACAGGAAACGATCAGCGAACTTCTCAATTATCTCGAAGACGAACTTTATGACGGCGAATGCAACCATACGCTGCGTCATTCGATGAAATTCATGATGGATCACGGCCTGGATTTTCCGAAAATTACGAGCTGGTTGACGGTAAACGGCGGGTATTGCGACTGCAAGGTGATGGAACAGATCGCACCGATCTGGCGGGCAAAATTCGGCGACGATTGATGCCCGGCGGATAAATAATTCTTATTGCAAGATAAGCAAAACAATGTTAAACTTCTGTTTAACTCGGTACAAACCGAGCGAAAAGACAGAAGCCGCATCAGGTTCGCTTTTTCACACTTAGGATGAATACCCGTCAACGCGAATAACGCGTGGTTCCCACAAACGGGCAGATCTATCCGACGGTGTTTTTCCCACTCAGGCGAACGGGTGCGGTTTCTTCGCGTTTGGAGTTCCACCTTTAGGTGGCCGCAGCGATCAATTCGTATTTTCAAGCAGCGGTTTCAGATATCGGCCGGTATGCGAACCCGCCGTTTCGGCGATCTGTTCGGGCGTTCCCACGGCGACGACGTGTCCGCCGCCTACGCCGCCTTCCGGGCCGAGGTCAATAATATGATCGGCCGTTTTTATCACGTCTAAATTGTGTTCGATGACGATCAGCGACGAACCGCTTTCGATAAGCGCGCGAAACGCGGCGAGCAGTTTGCCGATGTCTTCGAAATGCAGTCCGGTGGTCGGTTCGTCAAAGATAAAAAGCGTATTCGAACGCGAACGCTGTGCGAGATGCGCGGCGAGTTTTACGCGCTGAGCTTCGCCGCCGGAAAGCGTCGTTGCCGATTGCCCAAGTCGCAGATACCCAAGGCCGACGTCATCCAGCGTTCGGAGCTTTGCTGTCAACTTTTTTATTTCCTTAAAGAACGCGATGCCTTCGCGAACGGTCATCTGCAGAACGTCGTAAATGCTTTTGCCTTTGTATTTTACGGCGAGCACCTCGTCCTTAAAACGCGTGCCGCGGCAATCTTCGCAAACCAATTCGACGTCCGCGAGAAACTGCATTTCAACGGTCACGGTTCCGCTGCCCTGGCACGTTTCGCAGCGTCCGCCGGGCACGTTGAACGAAAAATGCGATGCGTTCAGGCCCTTTGCTTTTGCGGCGTTCGTTCCGGCAAAGGCTTCGCGAATGGCGTCATAAGCTTTGATGTAAGTGATCGGGTTGGAACGCGGCGTGCGGCCGATCGGCGATTGATCGACGAGCAGAATGTCATCTACGTTCTCGCCGCCTTTAATGTCTTTGAACAGGCCGACCGGTGCCTGCCATTCGCCGCGTTGTTTTTTTAACCCGGCGTAAAGAATATCGTGCACGAGCGTCGATTTTCCGGAACCGGAAACGCCGGTCACACAAACCATTACGCCGAGCGGAATATCAACTGAAATGTTCCGCAGATTGTTTTCGCGCGCGCCTTCGATGGTGATCTTTGTTTTCGCCGGTTTGCGGCGTTTCGCGGGAACCTTTATCGAAGAATCGCCGCGAAGGTAACGCGCCGTCAGCGACATATCGTCTTTCAGCAAACCTTTGAACGGGCCTTCGTAAACGATCTCGCCGCCGAGTTCGCCCGCGTACAAACCGACGTCGATGATGTGGTCGGCCGAACGTATCATCTCTTCGTCATGTTCGACGACGAGCAGTGTGTTGCCGATATCGCGAAGCCCTTCGAGTATGCCGATGAGCCGCGAATTGTCGCGCGGATGCAGGCCGATGCTCGGTTCGTCCAGAACGTAAAGCGTGCCGACGAGCATCGAGCCGAGATTTGTCGCGAGTTGAATGCGCTGTGCCTCGCCGCCCGAAAGCGTCGCCGCCGAACGGTCGAGCGTTAAATAATCCAGCCCGACATCGACCAAAAATTTTAGACGCCTGCGAATTTCGGCGAGTATCTTTTCGGCGATCTTTTCGCGTTCCGTATCCAATTTAAGTTCGGCAAAGAACGCATGAGCATCGGCGATGGACATGTCGGTTATCTCCGGCAGCGAGCGTTTGCCGATCTTTACGTCGCGGGCTTCGGCACGCAGGCGGGTTCCGCCGCAGTCCGGACAGGCCGTGTAGCCGCGGTATTTCGCAAGAAACACGCGGACGTGAAGTTTGTATTTTTTTGTCTCGAGCCAGGCGAAAAATCCTTTGACGCCGCGCCAGCCTTCGTCGCCGTAGATGATGGCGTTCTGGCGGTAATCGTCGAGGTCGGCATACGGTTGGTTGATGTCGATGCCGGCGGACGCCGCGTATTTTAGCAACTCTTTCTGAGCCCACGCGTTCGCCGGTTTTGTGAATGGTTCTATCGCGCCTTCTTTTATCGAAAGCAGCGGGTTCGGTATCACAAGGCCGTAATCGATGCCGATGGTATTGCCGAATCCCTGGCACGTCGGACATGCGCCGAACGGCGAATTGAAACTGAACAGGTGCGGTTCCGGTGTTTCGTAAACCGTACCGTCGTATTTGCAGACAAAGCTGTCCGAAAATTTGAACTGCCTGCCGTCGGTGGTTTGAACCAGCGCCGAATGGCTTTCGCGGAAACACGTTTCGAGCGAATCGACAAGCCGTCCGCGGATGTCGGTTTTTGCGGCGAGGCGGTCGATCAGCACAAATGTGTCGTTGAAATCTTTGTACGGATAATCTTCCGGTTTCTGCAGTTCGATCGTTTCGCCGTCGCGGAAAAGGCGCGAAAAACCCTGCTGCAAAAGCGAGATCAGAAAGGCCGAAACACTAAGTCCGTCGTCCTTTTTCTTTTTTGCCCTTGTTTTCTTTGCCGCAACGGGAATGTCGCCTTGCGTTATCGGAAAAAGAACGTAAAATCGGGTGCCTTCTTCGAGCGCCGAAAGAACTTCTTCGGCTGCGGATTCGGGTGAATCGCGGCGAACGATGCGGCCGCAAACGCGGCAGAACGTTTCGCCGGCGCGTGCGAAAAGCAGCCGCAGATAATCGTAGATCTCTGTCTGTGTCGCGACGGTCGAACGCGGATTGCGCGTAGTATTTTTCTGCCGGATCGCGATAGCCGGAGCGATGCCGGTGATCTCATCGACATCGGGTTTGTCCATTCGCTCCAAAAACTGGCGTGCGTATGCCGACAGCGATTCGACAAAACGGCGCTGGCCTTCGGCAAAGATCGTATCGAAGGCAAGGCTAGATTTCCCCGAACCCGAAAGCCCGGTAATGACCGTGAGTTTGTTGTGAGGAAGCGTGACGGAGACGTTCTTCAGGTTATGAACGCGGGCTCCGCGGACAACGACGGCTTCTTCCTTTTGCTTAACTGCAGGCATAGGTAGAAATATTTGCGCTAACGGCAAACTTTAATCATAGCAGATTGGAGTTTCGAAGTCAGGCAAGGG
>CBFGSN010000223.1:0-3440 GCA_965651435.1 uncultured bacterium
AATACAGCATCCGCGCGCGGATGGTTCCCTTTATCTCTTTTAGAATATCGAACGCCTCTTTCGAAAGCTTCGTTTCCACGTCCAAGATCACATAACCGACGGTGTCGTTCGTTTTCAGATATTGGCCGAGAATGTTTATCTTGTGTTCCGAAAGCCGCGAGTTTATTTCGCCGAGCACGCCGGGCACATTTCTGTGAATGTGCAGAATGCGGTGCGTGTCGGTCTGCGGCGGCAGATTGACGGGCGGAACGCTGTGCGAACCTTCGCTTGTGCCGAGGTCGAGGTATTTTACGAGCTTTGATGTAACGTCCAAACCGATGTTCGCCTGCGCCTCTTCGGTCGAACCGCCGACATGCGGCGTCAGGATCACGTTCGGCAGACCCTGGAGCGCACAGGCGAACGCATCGCCGTTCTTTTCCGGTTCGTCGGGAAAAACATCCACGGCCGCTCCTGAAATATCGCCCGAAACAAGCCGTTCGCGAAGCGCTTCCAGATCGACCACGTCGCCGCGGCTGTAATTTAGAAAAAGACTGTGCGGTTTCAGCGACGCAAGCATTTCGGCGTTCATCATCATACGCGTCGTTGCATCGGACGGCACGTGCAGCGTCACGATGTCCGACATCGAAAGAAGTTCGCGCAGGTCGCGTATCTGCTTTGCGTTGCCGTGCGGCAATTTCGTCGCCGTGTCGTAATAAACGACCTGCATCCCCATCGCCTCCGCCATTATCGAAACCTGCGAACCGATATTGCCGTAGCCGATTATGCCGAGCGTTTTTCCGCGAAGTTCGAATGAACCTTTTGCTTCTTTCAGCCACTTCCCGGCATGTGCTGCGGTATTCTTTTCGGTGATGCGGCGGATCAGCATTACGCACAGGCCGATGACGAGTTCGGCGACCGAACGCGTGTTCGAATACGGCGCGTTAAAAACCGCGATGCCCTTTTCCGCCGCGGCCCGCAGATCGACCTGATTAACACCGATGCAGAAACAGCCGACCGCGAGCAGTCGATCGGCCGCGTCGATAACATTTTTCGTTAGCTGGGTTTTTGAACGAATGCCGAGAAGGTGAACGCCTTTCACGGCGTGGATCAGTTCGGCTTCGGACAGCGCACCGGAAAGCTTTGTCACATCCGTATAGCCGGCAGCGTTAAGCTCTTTGACGGCGGCGTCGGAAATATTTTCCAACAGTAGGACCTTTATCTTTTCGCGGGGATATGATGTTTCGTGGTTCGACATAAAAAGCAGATTATACCAAACAAAGGTATAGATCTGCTTTCTATTGGTTCTAAATTCAAGATGATGCGGACGAGGGCGTCCGCGTTCCGCCTCAGCGGATCTTCTCAAACCGTCCGGGCGTTTCTTTATTAAGGTCGAATTTCTCGTCTTTCGACGTTTCTTTCCAATCTTTCGCTCCGCCTTTTTGTTCGAATGTATCGCGGTAAAATATCGGATCGCTGCCGGTTTGAACGCTGATGCGATAAGCGGTCGTTAGAATATCCGCATCACTGGCCGCCGCGCCGCCGTTCGATTCGTACGTTCCCGCTGAGCCGATAAAATCGATCGTTCCGCCGGCAAACTCAAATATCGATACGTCGTTATTTGTATATCCCTGGCCGGTTCCCGCCGCGGAAAGCACGATCGCATCGATGCCTTTGCCGCGAAGGCTTTTGATCGTCGACATATCGTAAAACAAACCGTTTTCGCCGAATGCGTAATGCGCGACGGCCGCTCCGGCTTCGGAAATTATTACGCCGCCGATGCCGAAACTTCGGCCCGAGCGGCAATATTCGTAAAGCAGAGCTTTTTGTTCCGCTCCGGCTTTTGTGAACGAACCGCTCACCGCGGCAAGCACGCTCATGCCTTTCGAACCATGGTCACAGCCCATTGACGAGCTGTCCAAGATCTTGGCTTCGTTCGCAGTAAATTCGGCCTCGGCAAATTTTGTGTCCTCGGCCGCCGGTTCTTTCGAAGAAACCTCTTCGCGGCCGTCCGCCACGACGACCTTTTCCGACGCAGGCGTCGGCGTCGCGGCTTTGACCGTCGCGTTCGGCTGTACGGCCGAACCATCGCCCTCCGCCGTTTGAGCATTGCCTTTCGCCGCCGAACCGCATGCCGTCAGCAGCATCGTAAAAATAAATAACGCCGATGCCGAATTAAGTAAAAATCCTTTGATCTTCATATGATCGTTTGTTGCCCCCTTGTCTGTCTAAAAACTTACTCACCCTGGTCCGCGTCCGGCAAAAATTTCGGAACATCGGTAACCTTGATCTTCATTTCCATCGCAAGGTTCTTCCATTTTCCTTTTTTGGTCTGGAAATATACATACGCCAGATCTATGTTCTCGCCGTTTACCTTCACGCCCCAATAATCTTCGTAACCGACCGGCCCGGCTTCGACAGATTCTATGTCCTGCTCTTCGCGAACGCCGTCTTTGCACGGAGCGCAAAAATGCGTGATCTTCGTTTTAGTTTTTAGAAAAGCCGCCGCCTTTACCGCGTCTTTCTGGGAAATATATATCGCCTGGTCCGCGAACGCCGCAACCGCCAAAAACGCCGTCATAACAACTCCGGCCAGTATTTTCTTGTACATGCTAAAAATAACTCCTTGTAATGCAAAATTTATCGCTAACCACTTAGACGTAAATTAACGCGAAAATTTGCCCGAAAAAGTTTCGGCTCCAGAGTTCCTTGTTCGTTAGATATTCGCTCTTTGCGGTAGGAGACGATGAAAGCGGTGCGTATACGATCATACGACAGCTTTCTTTTCGCCTTTCTTTGGCCGTCCGCCGAGTTTTCCGTTCGCGCGTGATGCGGCTTTTTTCCTCTCGCTTGTGGCCGAGCCGATACGACGAGCGAACTCAGCGTTTAAGAATTTATCGCCGATAAGTTCGAAGATTATTCCGCCTATGGACATGTCCACGTCCAATGGCTCGCAAGACAACGTGTATTTTCCCATCAAGCCAACCTTTTTAAGGTCTTTTTCCGTTGCTTTTTCAAACTCGGGAAAATTTTTTGGCAAAAATGAAAAATTCCAGCCGGATGCGAGATAAATGTGTATTTCGCCGTCTTTATAAAACGCTTGGGTCGCTTCCGGTTCAGCGACAGCCGTTTTTTCTGCTTCCCGCATCTGCCGCTCAAACTCTGCATCACTGATCGATCTTTTCTTCGTGGAAATCATTCGTATATCTTCCTCCACTCATGTATTAAAAACTTCTGATTCGCCACAACCAATTCCAATGCTACTCGCATTTGTCTCGCGGGCATATCGCGGATGTCTCTGATAGTCGGTAAAGTCACTTCATCACCCAACAAGATCACCACTTCCTTACCGCTATGAAAAATATGGACATGCGGCGGTTCGTGATCACGAGTTCTGATCCTAATTGAGAATCCGGCCTTTCTTAATACCGTCGGCATATTTATAATAACCTAACTGTTAGGTT
>CBFGSN010000224.1:0-3431 GCA_965651435.1 uncultured bacterium
GTGATGCGGACATCTTCCGGCGGATTGATGTTCTTAACGTCAACGCGTGTGACCTTTACGCCCCATTTATCGGTCGCTTCGTCCAATATCAGACGAAGCTTTGCATTGATCTGATCGCGCGACGAAAGCGTGTGGTCGAGGTCCATTTCGCCCATGACGGCACGCATGCCGGTGATCGTAAGCTGGACGATAGCGCCGACCAGATCGGCGACCTCGTAAACGGCTTTGATCGGATCGATGACCTGCCAATAAACGACCGAATCTACATTGATCGTTACGTTATCGCGCGTGATAACGGGCTGCGGCGGCATATCGATGAACTGTTCGCGAAGATCGATCGACGTTGTATTCGGCCGCGTGCCGGACCAATAAACGCCGCGCGGCGATTCGAAGAACGGAACGATAATATTCAAGCCGCTGGCCGCGACACGGTGAAAACGGCCGAGCCTTTCGATCAGCAATACGCTGGATTGTGGCACGATCTTGATCGTTTTTGCCGCTACTACAAGCAGTGCGATACCCAAAAAGAGCAGGAAGAGCAATCCGATGCCGCCGATAATATCCATATAGTTTTAGTCGATGCCTCCGAGGGGTTTTTTGTACGTTAAATATACATTATTTTTCGCGAACCGCTAAACCTTTCGTCCGCTTTACGAAACATTGCCGCAAGTTTTCATCAGTGCTTCATTTTAGCATATAATCGAGGTGCTATGAGCGTAACCTTTTCCGACATCGAATCCGCCCGTTCGACCCTTCGCGGCGTTATAAACAAAACGCCGATCGTTTCCGACGAAAAACTTTCAAACGCCGTCGGCGCAAGCGCTTATTTGAAAGCCGAATGCCTGCAGCGCGCAGGTTCGTTCAAAATTCGCGGAGCGTACAACACGATATCGCAGCTTTCGGACGAAGAGCGTTCGCGCGGCGTCACGGCCGGTTCGGCGGGAAATCATGCACAGGGCGTCGCGATGGCCGCGCGTCTTTACAATACGAAGGCAGTGATCGTCGTTCCGGAATTCGCGCCGCTCACGAAAGTTCTGGCGACGCGCGCACAGGGAGCCGAAGTCATTCGTCACGGCGATACTTTCGATGCGGCGGTCGCGTATTCGCAGCAGCTTCAAAAGGAACACGGCTACACATACGTTCATGCATTCGATGACGAACGCGTCATCGCCGGACAGGGAACCATCGGCATCGAGATCGTCGAAGATCTGCCGGGTGCAAGCGTTGTCGTCGTTCCGATCGGCGGCGGCGGTGTCGTTTCCGGAACCGCCATCGCGATAAAACATCTGCTGCCGAACGCCCGCGTCATCGGCGTTCAGGCGGCGAATGTTGCTTCGATCAATCGTTCGCTCAAAGAAGGCGAACCGCTTGAACCGATCGCCTATTCGCCGACGATCGCGGACGGCATTGCCGTAAAGCGTCCCGGCAAATTGACGCTGCCGATCATTCGCGAATTCGTCGACGAGGTTGTCGAGGTGACCGAAGACGAGATCGCCCGCGGCATTTATCACTGCGTGACGAACGATCATCTTGTTGTCGAAGGAGCCGGAGCCGCCGGCGTTGCGGCACTGCTCGCCGGAAAGATCGAGGTGTCGTCCGAAGACGTCGTCTGCGCCGTTCTATGCGGAGGAAATATCGATGGGCCGCTGCTTTCGCGCATTATCGAACAGGTGCTCGTACGCGAAGGCCGTTATGTAATTTTGAAGCTTTTGGTGAACGACCGTCCGGGCGGGCTGGCGGCTTTGCTTAATAATGTCGCCGATGCCGGAGCGAACGTTGTCGAAGTTCAGCATCAGCGCGCGATATGGCTTGCGCCTTTGGGCCGCGTCGGGATAGAGATGATCCTCGAAGTTCGCGATGAAACGCACGCGCGCGAAGTTACGCAAAAGCTCGAAGACCTCGGCTATCACGTCATCCGCGAACATCAGGGCGATTGGGATCAATAGTTATCTGCGTTTAAGGTTTTCGTCGTACAAAAGCTTGTACATCCGATAATTGTTCATCACCTTGAACACATAATTCTTCGTTTCAGAAAATCCGACCTCGCTCGCGAAAATTCCGGCGTCGTGCGGCGACGTTCGGGCGAGCCATCTTGCGGCGTTGTCTTCGCCAGCGTTGTAGCTGGCGGCGATCGCCTCATACATATTGTCGAATTCATCCTTTAATTTCGAAATGTATATGCTGCCGATGGCGATGTTCACCGACGAAGCATAAAGATCGTCGGGCTGAAGATCCGCGTAGCCGGCTTCGTCCTTATACTTTATCGCCGTGTCGTAAACGAGCTGCAAAAGGCCGCGGGCTCCGGCGGGTGAGCGTGCTGATGAGCGAAACGCGCTTTCCTGTTTCATTATCGCGAGCAGGAACCGCGGATCGATGTTGTGCTTTTTGGCGTTCTTTAGAACGTCGAATTCGTATTTGATCGGATACGCGGTGTAAAGCGATGCCGTTCGCGTCTGCGTAGTCCGCTTCACGCCCTTGTCCGCACGCTGTTCGGCCAGATCGCCGTAGAAAGACCCGTCGGTTATCGAAGCAAAAACGCGCGACGCGTCCGCTTTTTTGCCGGAACGTTCCAGCGCGAAAGCTTTCAGGTATTTCGCCTCGTCAGTCGAAGCCATCGATCCGCGAAGGCTTCCGAGCGCCAAGAGTTCGTCCGCCGCTTTCACAGCCGCAGCCCAATTCTTTCGAAATATCTCCATCCGCAATTGTGCGTGAACGGCGTTCGCTTCGGTCGGCGTGCCGGCAAAACGTTCTATCGTCTTCGCGGCCCAATCGTTCGCTTCGGTGTATTTTCCGGCTTCGCGATAGGCGTCGATTATGTTCAGATATGCCGAATCGATGCGTTCTCCGTTCGGATACATCGCTACATACTGCTGATAAGTTTCGGCGGCTTCGATGTTTTTGCCGGCGCGGACATAACTTGCGCCTTTATACGAAAGCCCGTCGCGGCCGTCTTTGGTATCGGCGTGATCTTTGACCAAACGGTCGAACCATTCGACGGCCGTCAGGTATTGCCGCTCCCACATATACGAACGCGCGACGCCGAACAGAGCTTTTGGAACAAGTTTGTCGTCCGGATAATTATCGATCAGCGCCTGCCAATACTGCCGTGCCTCGGGAAACTGCCGGTTGCCGGAATACGTTTCGGCGCGCGAATGAAGTTCCGCGGCCGAAAGCGTGCCGATCGCGCTTACATTGGAACGCGTCGTCGCCGTATTTGATGTTTGGGCGTGCATGCAGCCGGTGATCGAAAGTACCAGAAATGCCAGCAGTATCTTGTTCTTCATAATTCCTTTTGTGTCGATGATGTTTAATTTCCGCGGCCGGTTCGTGTGAGCAGGCTCCGCCGCATTTGTTTTGTTTAGACGGCCGCAGGGAAGAATGAGTTCGCCGCCTCGCGTGTTTTCGACATTGTAACATTGTCCGCACCGCCT
>CBFGSN010000225.1:0-3392 GCA_965651435.1 uncultured bacterium
GCAAATTCGATCGCTTCTTCATAGCCCGCGTCGGCGTGGCGGATGACGCCCATGCCCGGGTCGGTGGTTAGCACGCGTTGAATGCGGGCAGCGGCTTCGGGTGTGCCGTCGGCGACGATGACCTGGCCGGCGTGGAGCGAATAGCCGATGCCGACGCCGCCGCCGCCGTGCAGCGAAACCCAAGTCGCGCCGCCGGCGACGTTTATCATTGCGTTCAGGTAAACCCAATCGGCGATGGCGTCGGAGCCGTCTTTCATCGATTCGGTCTCGCGGTTCGGCGACGCGACGCTGCCGCAGTCCAGGTGATCGCGGCCAATTACGATAGGGGCTTTTAGCTCGCCGCTCGCGACCATTTCGTTGAATTTCAACCCGGCTTTTGCGCGTGCTCCATAACCGAGCCAGCAGATGCGCGCCGGCAAGCCCTGAAATTCGACCTGTTCCTGTGCCATCGTCAGCCATTTTGCCAGATGGTCGTCCTCCGGAAAAAGGTTCATTATCGCTTCGTCGGTTTTATAGATGTCTTCTTTTTCGCCTGAAAGAGCTACCCAGCGGAACGGGCCTTTGCCTTCGCAAAACAGCGGCCGGATGTAAGCCGGAACGAAGCCCGGATAATCGAAGGCATTCGCGACGCCGTTGTCGAACGCACGCTGCCGCAGGTTGTTGCCGTAATCGAAAACGACCGCGCCGCGTTCCTGAAATTTCAGCATTGCCTCGACATGTTTCGCCATCGAATCCATCGCGGCTTTCTCATACGCGACCTGATCGCTTTTGCGAAATTCGGCGGCTTCTTCGACCGAATATCCGGCCGGAATGTAGCCGTAAAGAACGTCGTGTGCCGATGTTTGGTCCGTGACTACATCGGGGAAGACCTCGCGTTTTATCAGTTCCCAATGCACCTCGGACGCGTTTCCGTGAACGGCGATCGAGCGCGGTGTTTTTGTGCGGATCGCTTCGGAAACCAGCTCGATAGCTTCGTCCAAATTATTCGCCGCGACATCAAGCTGTTTTAACCGCAGACGCCGTTCGATACGCGATCTGTCAACCTCCACAAGCAGCCCGACGCCGCCGTTGAACGTGATCGCCTGTGCCTGAGCTCCGCCCATTTCGCCGAGCCCGGCGGTCAGAACGAACCTGCCAGAGAGATCGCCCCAGCCGTGCTGCCGCGCGAGCGAACCGAACGTTTCATACGTGCCCTGCAAAATGCCCTGCGTGCCGATATAGATCCACGAACCGGCAGTCATTTGGCCGTACATCATCAGGCCTTCGCGTTCGTATTTGTCGAACTGTTCCTGCGTCGCCCAATGCGGAACGATGTTCGTATTCGCGATCAGAACGCGCGGTGCGTCCGCGTGCGAACGAAAAACACCGACGGGTTTGCCCGACTGCACGAGCAGCGTTTCGTCTTCGTTCAGATCTTTCAGGCATTTCAAGATCGCATCGAAAGATTCCCAATTACGCGCGGCTCTTCCTCGGCCGCCGTAAACTATCAAATTGTCCGGGTCGAACGCGACGTCCGGATCCAGATTGTTCTGGATCATTCGATACGCGGCTTCGATCAGCCAGTTTTTGCAGGTAAGTTCGGTTCCGGTCGGTGCTTTAATTAATTGACTCATAACGCGTAAAATCATACATCGAAATATTTGAACTATAAAGACGCGATGAGCCGGAGGTGATATGGTAATATTTCGTATCTTAAAACTAAGGAGTCATACAGTGAGAAATGCCGCAAAAATTATTGTATTCGCCGGAATCTTTATCATCGCATTGGCCGGGATGTCATTCGGCCAAAAGACCGACGAAAAAAAGAAACCGAAATTTGATGCGAAGCTTGCGAAACAGCTCGGCGCTGATGAATACGGAATGCGGAAGTATGTGCTGTGCATTCTAAAAACCGGGCCGAAGGACGCTGAGATCAAAGGCGACGAACGCGCCGAAATTTTCAAAGGTCACATGGCTAATATCACACGGCTCGCGAACGAGGGAAAGATCGCGCTCGCCGGGCCTTTCGGAAAGAACGACAAGCAATTTCGCGGGTTGTTCATCTATGCCGTCGATAATATCGCGGATGCGGAAAAACTCGCCGCAACCGATCCTGTCGTCAGTTCGGGGATGATGGTCGCGGAATTTACGTTGTGGCACGGTTCGGCCGGACTGATGAAAGTTACGGAGATATCGGAAAAGATAACGGAGAAAGAATTTTAGGTATTCATGCAGGCCGATCTGATCATAAAAAATGCGGGACAGCTCGTGACGTGCGCTTCGCCACAGCCGAAGCGCGGCGTTGAACTGTCCGATGTCGGAATTATCGCTGGCGGAGCGATTGCCGTGAGCGTAGGAAAGATACTTGCGGTCGGAAAAAGCGACGATATTCTGCGCGAATTCCTGTCAGAACCGTCTGTGTCAGCGGACGGCCAACAGATAAAGATCATCGACGCCGAAGGCAAAGTCGTAATGCCGGGCTTCGTCGATCCGCACACGCACATTGTTTATGCCGGTGACCGTTTGAATGAATTTGAGCTAAAGATAAAAGGCGCCGATTATCTGGAGATATTGACCAGCGGCGGCGGAATCATTTCGACGGTCCGTAACACGAGAGCGGCGTCGGAGGACGAGCTGGTCGAATCCGCCCTGGCAAGGCTCGATAAAATGATGTCGTGCGGAACCACGACGTGTGAGATAAAAACCGGTTACGGGCTCGACCTCGAAACGGAAATGAAGATGCTCCGTGTTATCGAAGAGCTGGAAAGGCGACACGCCATTACGATAGTTCCGACGCTGCTTGCGGCCCATGCTGTGCCGCCGGAGTTTAACGACAACGTCGCGGCGTATGTCGATCTGATCTGCGATGAGATATTTCCTGCGGCGTGGAAATGGTACGAAGGCTCGGTCTTTTTCGCGGAGAAAATTCCGATTTATTGCGACGTCTTTACCGAACGGAACGCATATGATATCGATCAGACAAAACGTCTGCTCGAAACGGCTGCCGCATTCGGCTTCGGAATTAAGGCGCACGTCGATCAGTTCACGAACCTAGGTGGTTCGCGGCTTGGGATCGAACTGAACGCCACGTCGATAGATCATTTGGATGCGATATCCGACGAAGAGGTCGCGATGCTCGCGGCCAGCGAAACGGTCGGAGTTGTCATTCCGACGGAAAATTTCAGCGCGGGAAAAACGCAGTTCGCGAACGCCCGAAAGCTGATAGATTCCGGCTGCGCGGTCGCGCTTTCGACGGATTACAATCCCGGCTCCGCGCCGTGTCCGTCCGTGCCGATGGCGATGGCGATCGCCTGCCGCTACCAAAAACTTCTGCCCGCCGAAGCTCTCAACGCGGCAACCATAAACGCCGCTTACGCCATCGGAATGGGTGACAGAAAAGGTTCGCTCGAACC
>CBFGSN010000226.1:0-3365 GCA_965651435.1 uncultured bacterium
TTAGCGAAGCTTCAGCGTCGCCAGGCTCATCAACGCAAACAATATCGCGACGATCACGAACCTGAATACGACCTTCGATTCTTTCCACCCGCTCATTTCAAAATGATGGTGCAGCGGCGTCATCTTAAAGATACGCCTGCCGGGCTGGCCGCCGCGTTTCGTGAGTTTGAACACCGAAACCTGCAGCATTACGGACAGCGCTTCCAAAATGAACACGCCGCCGATGAACGGCAGAAGGAACTCCTGCTTCGTCAGTATCGCGACCGTGCCGAGAGCTCCGCCGATCGACAAACTACCGACGTCGCCCATAAAAACTTCGGCGGGCGGACAGTTGTACCAGAGAAAGCCGAGGCTTGCTCCGACCATCGCCCCGCAAAATACGGTCAATTCCGCGGACGCCGGGTTGTGCGTCAGGTCCAATCTTTCCGACCATCGAGCATCGCTCGCTAGATATGTGAGCGCCGTCAGAGCCGACATCGCGATGAACGTCACGCTGATCGCCAAACCATCCAGGCCGTCGGTCAAATTTACGGCGTTCGACGAACCGAGCAGCACAAATATCGCAAAGATCAGATACGCCGCCGGCCAAAGCGTCGTCACGCCGACCGGATCCGCCGTCGCCTTGAAAAACGGAATGCTCAGGTTCCACGAATAATCCGTAAAGAAATAAAGCACCGCCCAAACGCCGATGGCGATCGCCAGTTGGCCGATAAGCTTTTGCTTGCCGGTCAGGCCGAGACTGCGTTTTTTGACGATCTTTATGTAATCGTCGCCGAAACCGATCGCAGCGAAAAGTGTCGTCGAAACAAGCGCGATCCACAGATAGATACTGTCCAGCCGAGCCCAAAGCAGCGTCGAAATAATGACCGCGCCGATTATCAGGACGCCGCCCATCGTCGGCGTGCCTTTCTTTTCCTGGTGCGACGCCGGGCCTTCTTCGCGAATTTCCTGGCCGTACTTCATTTCGCGAAGCTTTCGTATGACGCGGCCGCCGAGCAGAAGCGAAACGAGCAGTGCGGTGATGGTCGCAAGGCCCGTTCGGAACGTCACGTATTGGAAAACATTAAGCCCGCGAACGAACAGCGAAGGAGTTTCGCCGCCGTAGCTTTTGAACAGCAATTGGTATAGAAGATAGTAAAGCATCTCGCCTGCGCAGCCTTAAACCGCCGCCGCGTCTTCTGCCTCCGTATCGAATGTTTCGCGCAATTTCTCAAGTACTCTTTCCGTCCGCACGCCGCGCGAACCCTTTATCAGAACAACGTCGCCTTCGCGGATCATATCGGCAAGCATTTCACCCGCCGCAACCGAATCTTCGGCAAAATATGTTTCGACGGCGCCGCCTTTCGCACCGGCGACGAGTTCCGTCGCGAGCCCGCGAACGCCGATGAGCACATCGACGCCTTCGCGTGCGATGCGTTCGCCCGTTTTGCGGTGAATGTTTTCGGCGTCGCCGCCGAGTTCGAGCATTTCGCCCGCGACGACGATCTTTCGCCCGGCATTCGGCGAACCTTCGACCAAGGTGCGCACCATCGAAAGCAGAGCGTCCGGATTCGAATTATAAGAATCGTTGACGACAGTGAAACCGGCCGCAAAATGCACGATCTCGCCGCGTTGTGCGGGCGGTTCGGCCGTCGAAAGGCGTTCGGCGATGTCTTCCGCCGTCATTCCGAAAATATGGCCGACTGCGGCCGCCGTAAGCGCATTTAAAATGTTGTGGCGTCCGTTCAAACGAAAAGCGACCCGAGCGTCGCCTTTTGGAGTCACGAGCCGGAATGTCGTTTCACCAAAGCGGCGGAATTCGATGTCGGCCGCCGAAACGTCTGCCGAATTCGCGATGCCGTATGTGACGACGCCGCCTTTGGAAAGCGAACTCATCGCCGCAACGCGTTCGTCGTCCGCGTTCAGAACGGCCGTTCCGCCGGGTTTCATTCCTTCGACGATCTCGGCTTTTGCCGCGGCGACAGCTTCGATCGAACCGAGATGCTCGACGTGTACCGGCAAAACGTTCAGCACGACCGAAACGTCCGGCGGCGTTATCGAACAAAGCCGCGCGATCTCGTGCATCGGCGTGGACATTCCCATTTCGAGCACCGCGACGTCATAGCTGTCGTCTTTTACAAGATTCAGAACGGTCAGCGGATGGCCGAGCCCGTTGTTATAATTTTTGATGTTCCGAAGAACTTTTTTCCCGCCGCCGAGGACGTGCGCGGTCAGCTCTTTCGCCGTTGTTTTACCGGCACTTCCCGTAACGGCCACGACCGGTTTTGCCCATTCAAGGTAAACGCCGTGAGCGAGATTCTGCAACGCCCGGACAGTGTCTTCGACGAGGATAATCTGGTCGGCGAAAGGTTTGAGTTCCGCATAATTTTCTTCGAAACGGTCGCGGCGGACAACACACGCGACGGCGCCTTTTGCGAACGCCGGCCCGACGTAACGGGTCGCGTCCTCAAAATCTCCGTTAAATCCGTTGTTACGATAATCGGGCTGCGAGAGCGCGAAAAAGGCATCGCCCGCCTGCACCTCGCGCGAATCGATCGAAAATGACCGGATGTCGAGCGACTGCAAAGCGGGCGTCGATTCGGCCGCCTCGGCATTCATATATTTTATTGCAGTTTCAAGTTTCAAGTTTTACCTTTTGCCGATCTTATTATCTTTTTTTGCCGCTCCGGTTCCGGCTTTGCGGATATTTTCTTATCCTTTTGCTTCTCCTTTGCCGGAGTTTCCTTTTTGTCCTTTTCCGTCTTTTTCGCGGGCTCTTTTACTTCCTTTTTCGGAGCCTCAACGGCCACCGGCTTTTCAGTTTCAGCGGGCCGTTCCTCACCGTCGGCTTCGCTCAATTCGGCGCCGTTCCCGATGCTTTCTTCCGGAACCTCCTCGTCTTCGACCGCAGCCGTTTCCGTGTAGCCTTGCGGCATGATCCCGAGTTCCGGCAGGACGCCTTCCGCGATCTCTTTGAACGCCGGTGCCGCGGCATGTCCGCCGTCGCGTCCGCCGATCTTCGGTTCATCGATGACGACGGCGATCGTGATCCGCGGGTTTTCGGCCGGCGCGAATCCGATAAATGACGAGATGTATTTCGCGGAATTTACACGCTTTAGCTTTTCGTCATACTTCCACGCGGTTCCCGTTTTTCCCGCGGCCGTATAACCGTTCAGTTGGGCACGCCTCGCGGTTCCCGAAACGATCACCTGACGCATCATCGTCGTCAGATCTTGTGCCGTTTCAGGTCGTAAAACCTGGGCTTTTTCGACTTTCGGAGAAAAGATGACATTGCCCTCCGAATCGCGGATTTCCTTTATAATGTGCGGTTGAATACGCTCGCCGTTGTTTGCTATCGTCGCAAAAGCCGTCGCCATTTGCAACGC
>CBFGSN010000227.1:0-3291 GCA_965651435.1 uncultured bacterium
CCGGCCGCGATCTCGTGGGGACCGAGCCCGATAAACATTCGCAAAATGGCGAACCGCGCGACGACATTCATCGGAAATTCCGAAGGCAAACGCTTTCTGATCGGCTGGAGCCGCGGTGCCGCCGCCTGCATTCAGGTCGCTCACGACCTTTCGCGAAGCTCGTCGCCGGACATCGACGCGATGTTCCTTTTTGACGCCGTTGATATGGACGGATCGACCAGCAGCGATCTGAATTTTATACCCGGCAACGTGAAGAACGTTTATCACGCTATCGCGATAAAGAAGAATTGGATCGGACGAACGATCTTCCCGACCTGCGGAAAGGTTGCGGCGGCGGGCGTGAACCTCGTTAAAAAGGAATTCAACACATCGCACGGCGGCGTCGCCGGTGCGGACGCCGAACTCGGTGACGATGGTTCAAAAGAATGGATGTGGGGACATATGCGTGCCGAAGGCGTTATATAACTTTGCCGTTATACCGTAAACGAGCCTGCGGACAGATGTTCCGCGGGCTTTTTTATTTTGCGACGGACGATATGTTAATCTCGAACATATGCTTCATGCTTTCGATCCCGGAGATTTCCTGATCTTTCAGTTGGAGTCGGCCTACGGCCTGCTTCGTGTTTTGGCCGTTGACGAATCGGACGACGATGCCGTTTGGCACGTCGCCGCGTACAGCGATTTTTTCCAAGATGTTGATGATGCCGACAAAGCGCTTGAGCGGCCCGAAAAGCTTCACACAAGCATTCCGCACGTTGCACTGACGAATCGCGCGTTCGAAAGTACACAGGTCGCCAAGATGAAAAATGCGCCGCTGAATGACCGCGAACTTGCCGAATATTCCGCCTGGAAAGATTCGCCCGATCATCGGGTTTACGACCGCTCGATCAGATTGATGCTGGGATTACGATGACTTGCGTGGAATTTCGTCCAGATGCCGCGTTGTGTCCTCGGTAACGCTGGAATGCACAAAATCGCTTACGTCGGGCGTTTTCAAAAGCCGTGAGGTATCGGCCGGAAGCTTTCCGGTATCGGCTCGCTCTTCTGCCGAGGGACGCTTCATTTTCTTAAAATGCTTCCGAAGTAAAATTGCCCGCCAGAATGTTTGAATATGCCACGCGCCCATCGCTATCAGAACGGCGGCCGTAGCATATATCAGTGGATGCGTGTCCGAACGGAACCCGAGCATTACATACAGCAGTATCGCCAGCGTGAAACACGCAACGATCGTCATTGCACTTAAGATCAGGTTCGCAGTGACGTGCTGTTCGGGTGGCGTCGGCTGTTTCGCGGGTTTCGTCAGGTCCGGCAAAAATATTCCGCACTGACGGCAGTATGATTCGGGCTGCTGATCCGCGTTTCCGCATCCGGGACAAAACATTTTATTTTATCCCCCTGCGTTTCAGTTCCGTTTCGATTAGCTTCAATTCCCTGCCCATTTGCCCGGCGACGGAGGTATTTTCCTGCGCTCGGCGGATCAGATACGGAACCGCGTCCTTGATCGGGCCGTACGGAACGTATTTCGAAACGTTAAATCCTTTTGATGCGAGAATATATGAAAGATTGTCGCTCATTCCGTAAAGCTGCGAAAAGAATATGTTCGGATGATCGAACGGAATATTCCGCTCGTGCATTCGCGTCGCCAATTTGCGGACGCTAGTTTCGTTATGCGTGGCATTGACGAACGACATATCTTCGTGATGTTTCAGGCTGTATTCGATCGCCGCGTCAAAGGCTTCGTCGGTTTCCGCTTTTGTTTCCAGGATCGGCGATTCGTAACCTTTCTCCTCGGCGCGGTCGCGTTCCTTTTCCATATACGCGCCGCGAACCAGCTTTACGGCATAATGATATCCTTCGTCGGCCGCCTGTCGCCGCGATTCCATTAGAAATTCGAGCCGTCCTTTTCGATACATTTGGATCGTATTGAAAACGATCGCGCGTTCCCTATTGAAACGCGACATCATATCCGCAGCGACACGGTCGATCGCGTCCTGTATCCACGAATCCTCCGCATCAATGAATATCGGCTGGCCGACATCATATGCCTTTTGGCAAATTTCGGTAACGCGCGACAGAATGCTTTCGCATTTCATCTGGCTTTTTGCGTCGAGCTTCTTTTTTGCGCTTAATCTTTCCAGCGTTCCGAGCGGAGCGATGCCCGTTACCTTGAACACCGAAAAAGGAATATCCGGATCGCCTTTTGCTCGTTCGATCGTACGGATGATCTCGTCTTTCGTCGCGTCAAAATCGGCTTCGGAAGATTTTCCTTCGACGGAATAATCGAGTATCGTGCCGATATTCGAATTGCCGAGCCGTCGAATAACGGCTTCGCATTCTTCGATGGTTTCGCCGCCGCAGAATTGTTCGAAAACCGTGTTCTTGATAATGCGTTCGACCGGCAGCCCAAGCGACAGGGCGAATTTCGCGGAACTCATCCCGAGTCCGCTCAAAAAAGGCGAACCCATCAGTTTGAAAAGACGGTACTTTTCGCGCATCTCCGCATCCGATCTGTCGGCGAATGCGACCGCTGTGTCGTTGAGATCAAGCCGGAAGTCGCTCATAAAAATAATACTCTAGCATAACCCGCGGATTTGCAAAGCACTCGCGGCCTAAATTGTTAAATCACCCGATTTAACGTATCATTTTCGTTTTAGTAAAAGACGTTCATACAGGTGTATTTATATGGCAAAAGGAATTCCTGGCAGAGAAGAAAATTATTCGGAATGGTATAACGAGATCGTAAAACGAGCCGATCTCGCGGAAAATTCGGCGGTTCGCGGATGTATGGTGATCAAACCGTACGGGTTTGCGATATGGGAAAAGATGCAGCGTGCGCTCGACGATATGTTTAAGGCGACCGGACATCAGAACGCCTATTTCCCTCTTTTCGTACCGAAATCTTTCCTCGAAAAAGAAGAAGAACACGCCGAAGGTTTTGCAAAGGAATGCGCGGTCGTAACGCACTACCGCTTGAAAGGAGATCCCGACGGCAAAGGACTGATCGTCGACCCGGAAGCAAAGCTTGAAGAAGAACTGATCGTGCGCCCGACATCCGAGGCGATCATCTGGAACACCTATAAGAACTGGATCCAATCGTGGCGCGACCTACCGATATTGATAAACCAGTGGGCGAATGTCGTCCGCTGGGAAATGCGCACGCGTCTTTTTCTTCGCACGGCCGAATTTCTTTGGCAGGAGGGCCACACGGCGCATGCCACCGCCGAAGAAGCGATCGAGGAAACGAATCGGATGCTCGGCGTTTATGCCGAATTTGCCGAACAGTGGATGGCA
>CBFGSN010000228.1:0-3278 GCA_965651435.1 uncultured bacterium
CAAGAAGAAAAGGAAAACAAAGAAAAGAAGAAGCCCGGTCGCCTCCCACCACCCCCGCCTTCGGCCACCCTCCTCAGGCAGGAGGGGAGTTTCCCGGTTCTGACCTGTTGTGATGATCGTTGCAAATTTGGAATGTTGAATGCTGAATGCGGAATTCTGCGAAGCCGGCGCTAGTTAACGTATTCTTTTGGAAAGTTCAATACCTTGCTCGGCGTCATCGCCTTCGACTGCTGCTTGCGAAGCTGTGCGCTGCGCAGCAGTTCGGCACCGGTTTCGCCGTCTTTCCAAAATGTCGCCCAGCCCTGATTCAATTCGACGATGAGATGTTCGTCCTCCGTCAGGTCGAACTTCTTGTCTTCAAAATGCCGGTCGATGCGGTCGAGTATCTCCTTGACCATCTCTTCGTTCGCGGTCGGGAATATCAGCAGGAATTCGTCGTTTATCGAACGCGCCAGAAAATCCATTTTTCGAAGCTGCGCGGTTATTTCGGCCGCGACAAAGCCGAGTACGCGGTCGCCTGTCGCGTGTCCGTAGCGTTCGTTCAATTCCGCAAAACCTTTCAGGTCGAGCGAAGCGATGGACAGCGGGCGTTCTTCCATATAACGCTGCGATTCCGCAAGCTGATTTTCGAGCACCATGTGAAACGCTCGTTCGTTCGGCAGATTCGTCAGCGAATCCGTCAACGCGTTCGACAGTGTCTTTTCAAAAGCGAACGAACTCAGGAACAGCGGAGCTACGCGGCCGCCTACGGACCCGAGCAGATCGGTCTGCGTTTCGTCAAATTTCGTTTCGCTGCGCATAAAAAGCTGCAATACGCCGAAAACATTTTCGTTCTCAAAAAGCGGTATCGCCGCCGACGACCGAAGGCCTTCGATCTCGCCCGACTTAAATATCGAACGATCCGCCCGCAGACGTGATTCCGCCGCGACGCTTCCGCTTAGAAATGCGTCGATCGCGAGTCCGGCCGATATTTCGCCTTCGAAATTTCGAAAAACTTCGGCGTTCATTCCGTCCGCCTGAACGATGTTCAAACCCGAACCCGACTCGTCTTTGAAATAAAGCACCGCCGTCGAATGGCCGATGATGTCGCGAACGCGGCTCGAAACCAAACGGAACATATCCGTCGGCTGAAGCGTCGAACCAAAGAAACGGTTCGCTTCATCCAGCGCCGCAAAGTTTTCGCGGAATTTTTCGGGTATGTCGGCGTATTCTTTTTGGACCGAAACACCGGCGGACTCGGTCGATTCTAAACGTCGCGAAAAAAGCACCGCAAGATACGAAACGATTATGCCGACCGAAAACGCGATCTTTTCGCCGGTCGCCAACGCGGAAAATCCGACGAGCGCGGTTACAACGATCGCCGCGACTCCCGCAGCCGCCGCTGTCGCGCGATGCCGTCTGCTGCTGTTTTTTAGATCACTCACGGAGCGGAAACCTCTTGCGTTTGATTCATCTTTTTTCTAAAGATTTAGGGTAGCGGGAAATCGGCGTGGAAAGTTATGCCACCTTGAAGATACCGTTTTACAGGCCGTTTCGTCAAGATTTTTTATTTGTATCAATAAATACGGCGGAATATCGCGATTTATGCGGTTTCGAGGCAAAAATCGACAAAAATTCTTTGATTTAACGAAATTTTGCTGATTTTTGGGTTGACTATCGCAGATTAGAACTTTATATTGTCCAATGTTCCAAACATAATGGGTTTTGGGGCAGGACTGCGTCAAAAACAGTCCGAAAGCAAAAAATACGTTAAACGTTAATCTTTGAAGAAGACAGGAGAATTGATTTAAATGAAAAAAGTTATTGCACTTTCAGCATTAGTTGCATTGGGTGCTCTTGGAATGGCTTGCGGCGAAGCAGCTCCGGCGAACAACGCGGCAAACAAAGCGAACACCAACGCAAACGCAAATGCAAACACCAACTCGAACGCTAACCACAGTTCGAACATGAACACCAACTCGAACTCGAACTCGAATTCGGTTGCGAACGAAGTTAAAGAAGCGGCCAACTCGGTCAAAGAAGCCGGCAAAGACGCAGCTGAAAAAGCTGGCAATGCCATCGACAAAGCGACCGACAAAGCTGCCAATGCTATCGAAAAAGGCGCTGAAAAAGTTGCCAACGCAGTTGACAAAAAATAAGCTCGCTTAGTTTTTGTTAGAAAGATCAAAAGGCTGTCCGAAAGGGCAGCCTTTTTGACGTGGTGAGCTCTATTCCGCAAGCAGTTCCCGCAAGCCTTCCGCATCCGTCACCGGCCGGCCGCAGACAAAATCGCGGCAAACGTAAACGCTCGTTTTTCCGTCGATCTTTCCGCGGCCTTCGAACGCCGACAGCTTCGACGCGGCCGCGTCTTCCGTCCGGATAATGACCGCGTCCGGCAGATACGTCCGCGAAAGTTCGTCGTCGATCTCGCCTCCGCGTTCGCCCCAGCGTTCACCAACGACGATAACGATCTCCTTCACCGAACTCAGCGCAAATTCGACCGTCGAAAGAAGTCGCCCGAAACCATTCGGATGTCGCCGCATTTGATCCGCCGCCAGCCGCTGAACGGTCGTGGCGAACCGTTCGAATCTCTCGTCGCCGTAAATTTTGGCAAGCCGCAGCAGAACATCCGCCGCGGCCGAATTTCCCGACGGAGCAGCGTTGTCATACACATCCTTGTTTCGCACGAGAAGTTCTTCGTGGCTGTTCGACGTGAAATAAAATCCGCCGTTGTCGGCGTCCCAAAATTCCGTGATCATCGCCTCGGCCAAACGTTTTGCCGCCACCAGGTATTTTTCCTCGCCGCTGCTTTGGTAAAGTTCGATCAGGCCGTCGGCCAGATTCGCGTAGTCTTCGAGATAGCCGTTGAGTTTCGCCGTGCCGCTTTTCCACGTACGTAGAACGCGTATCGAATCGCCGTCGTTTTCGGTCAGCTCGGCGAGCAAAAAGTCCGCGTTCTTTTTCGCCGCCGCGAGATATTCGTCGCTTTGCAGAACGCGGGCAGCTTCGGCAAAAGCCGCAAGCATAAGGCCGTTCCACGCTGTCAAAACCTTCTCGTCGCGAAAAGGCTTGATCCGTTTTTCGCGTTCCGCAAACAGCTTTTCACGCGCCGCTTTCAGACGCTTTCGCTTTTCCTCATCGAACGTTTTTATGTTCAGAATATTCTTGCCTTCGAAATTGCCGTCGGCCGTAATGTCGTAAAATTCGCAAAATTCCGCCGCGTCTTTCTCGCCGAGAATTTCCGCGACCTCATCGGGTGTCCAAACGAAGAACTTCCCTTCGACGCCTTCGCTGTCCGC
>CBFGSN010000229.1:0-3206 GCA_965651435.1 uncultured bacterium
TTGTTGCCGCTCTGGTCGAATTTGCGAAACGCGACCCGGCGATCACGATCCTCGAAAATACCGCGGCAGACGAACTTCTCATAGGCTCGGACAAATGCAGCGGAGCAAGGTGCGGTTCGGACGAATTTTCGGCCGACGTCGTTGTCGTCGCGGCCGGAGCGTGGACATCTTTTATGAAAATGCGCGGGCGTGATTTTCCCGTCGGCGTCGAACCCGTCCGCGGACAGATCATCTGTTTCGAACCGCCCGAGAAAAGTTTCCGCCGTGTTATATTTTCGTCGAAAGGCTACATAGTTCCCCGCCGAAGCGGCCGACTCATCGCCGGTTCGACCGCCGAAGAATGTGGCTTCGACGACCGTACGACCGAAGAAGGCCTGGAAAAAATTCGACAAAATTCCATTCGGATGGCGCCGTTCCTGAAAGATGCAAAGATCGCGGATTCGTGGTCAGGCCTGCGGCCGCGGGCGGCTGACGGCTTGCCGGTTATCGGAAACTTTTCGGACGTTGACGGGCTTTTTGTTGCAACCGCGCATTTTCGAAACGGAATCTTATTGGCACCGCTTACCGCGGAAATAATTGCCGCAAAGATCGCTGATGGCGAGCATTCCGAAGCGTTCGATAATTTTTCGCCCGAACGCAAAAGCGTTCTTCGGGTCGCGGCGTAAGTTTTATTTGGTATGAAGTTATTCGTATTTTCATTGATGCTGGCGACGGCCGCTGCGTGTTTTGCCCAATCCGGCCGCGCCTCCGGTTCGGATGGTTCGGCTAATGACCCCGCATTCGAAAGATCCGTAAAGGAACTTTTTGACGAAGCCAACGCATATAACAAAACCAAGTTCGCCGAATACGAAAAGAAAGGAATTCCCTACAGCGACAATC
Organism: uncultured bacterium; assembly: GCA_965651435.1. Classification (GTDB taxonomy): domain Bacteria; phylum Acidobacteriota; class Blastocatellia; order Pyrinomonadales; family Pyrinomonadaceae; genus OLB17. The sequence continues at coordinate 880 of CBFGSN010000229.1, forward strand.
TAAGAGACCAGACGCAAATGCAACAGCGAAAGCTTGCGGCAAAATACGCGATGGTCGCCGGTAACCGCACCGACCTGTCCGGCGACGATCTTTATTATCTCGGGCTGCTGCATTGGATCGCTGAAAATTATGACGGCACCGCCGAGTCGATGCTTCGATATGCGGCGGCAGCCGATGCCGATCCGAAACGCGTCCAAACGGCGCGTTCGCTCGCGGCGGTGTCGTATGCGAAACTTGCACAGTTCGAAAATGCGGAACAGGCTCTCGCCGAATACCGCAACGCCGAACCGAAAAACGACTCTGAAACGGCGCGAATGGAGGTCGAACTCGCCAAAGCGTACCTGAAGGTAAAACGATATGCCGAAGCCGAAAAGCACGCACTTCCGGCATACGACGCGGCAAAAGCTAAGCTGACCGCTCCGGACGCGAAAAGCCGGAACGCCGACGAACTTCTCGACGCCGGAATGATACTTTTCGAAACGCGGAAAGGCCAAAACGAGCAGGCGGCGGCCGATGCCGCGCTTGAAGACATGCGGCGCGTAGCCGCTCTTTTACGTGCAACAACGTTCTATTATTATTCGGCCGACAAGCAGATCGTTTACCAGATCCGGACAGGTCGAAAAGAACTGGCGATGAAGAACCTAGAAGATACATTCGTCCGCGTCGCAAAAGAATTTCCAATACCGGGACAAAGGGACGAACTTATCGGCCGCTTCAAAAAACGCGAAACTCAGTACGCATTGATCGGCGAAAACGCCGTCGAACTTCCGAAAATGGACGCGTGGTTTCCGGGCGAGCCGCGTTCGATCGGATCGCTGAAAGGAAAGGTCGTCCTGCTCGATTTTTGGGCGACGTGGTGCGGCCCGTGTTTTGACGCCTTTCCGCATCTGATCGAATGGCAGAACGAATTTGCCGACGACGGGCTTGTCATTTTGGGAATAACGCGATATTACGGAAATGTCAGAGGCACAAAAGCGACCAAACCGGAGGAGATCGAGTTCCTTAAAGAATTCAGAACAAAAGAGAAGCTGAATTATGAGATACTCGTATCGGACGGCCAGGAATCACAGAGGCTTTACAGCGCGCTTTCGCTGCCGACGGCGGTGATCATCGACAGAAAAGGCGTGATAAGATACGTCGAATCGGGAACAAGCACATCGCGGATCGAAGAAATGCGTTCGATGATCTTAGAACTTCTATCGGAAAAACAATGACCGCGACGCGTAAACCAAAAAAAACCACGCAGAATTTTTACGACCGCATCGCTGAGGTCCATAATCTTGCGCTCAAAGTAAATGGTTACCGCCGGTCAATGGCGAAATATTTGCGATCGCTTGATCTGGACATCGGCCCGGATTCGGCCGTGCTTGATGCAGGCAGCGGAACGGGCATCGTGTCGCTTGGGTTTCAGGATTCGGGCCTTCGGCCAAAGATCGCGGTAACGTTCGATCTTTCGCGCAGTTCGCTAAAGGTCGGCCGCGAAGAATTCACCAAACAGAAACGCCGCGACCCGCTGATGATAGCGCCGACGCAGGGCAACATTCTGGATATGCCCTTTCCGGACGATACGTTCGACCTGATACTGACGTGCGGCGTTCTGGAATATGTGAATCTGGACGACGGCCTCCGCGAACTCGCCCGCGTTCTAAAGCCCGGCGGAAAGCTCGTTCTTATTCCGGTTAAACCGTCGCTTGTCGGAACGATGCTCAAATTTCTCTACAAATTCCGCATTCACCGCGTCGAAGACGTCCGCACGACCGCGAACAAATATTTCAAGATCATCAACACACACGAATTCCCGCTCAATGAACCGATGAGCTGGTCAAAGATACTTTTCCTGCTCGAAAAGGACCCGGCTGTATCATGAACCGAAAACCGCGCATCATTGCACACCGCGGGGCAAGCTCCGCCGCGCCGGAAAACACGCTCGCCGCGTTTCGGCTTGCGGTCGAAAGCGGAGCCGACGGCATCGAATTTGACGTGCAGCTTTCACGGGACGGCGTTCCGGTTGTTATTCACGATGCGGATCTTGTTCGAACCGCAGGAATGAATAAACTCGTTGCCGATATGACGGCGGCGGAACTTGGCCGTGTCGATAACGGAAGCCGGTTCGATGCGAAATTCGCGGGCGAATACGTTCCGACGCTCGAGGAAACCCTCGATGCTCTTGCCGATCTTGACGGCGCGGTTTATATCGAACTCAAATGCGGCCGCGGCGAGGTCGATCCGCTCGCGCTTTCGGTGTGCAATATCGCTGCGGCTTCGAAGGTTTTCAGGAACGTTATCATCAAAGGTTTTAATCCGGCGGTCGTTCCGGTCGTCAAAAC
>CBFGSN010000230.1:0-3184 GCA_965651435.1 uncultured bacterium
TCAAAGCCGAAGACGTCGAGATAAACTGGCACAACAGTAATAGCTGGTGCGGTTTTGGAAGAGTTTAACACCGCGGTTAAGTTCTATGAGGTTCGATAAAGGCATCGCCAAAAAATACATCCGCTCGGTCGAGGACGCCTTTGCCGCGATAATGGAAAAAGGAAACGCGGAACATCGGCGTGTTGCGCGGTGCATTCTCGAATCGGAAATGCTTGTCTGCGTTCTGCCTGTGAGCCAGGTGAATGCTTCGGGTGTGACCGGTTTGATCGATGCTCAGGCGACGAACGAGAAGATCGCGGAGGGCGGCATCGGACTGCTCGAAGCGCTCGGCGAAGTGCACATTACGATCGCCGAAGAGACGATCGATACCGGCGGACAGCGTGGATGCGAAGGAACGTTCGTGCACGAAGGCCGCCATGCATACGATTTTGCACGCGTCATCGAAAGCTTTTCCGACGCCGCCGTTAATCCGCTCAGCATCTTCGACCCGACGCTTTTCGAACTTGAATGGGAAGCACACCGAACATCCGGCGATTATATGCTATGCGTCAGCAAGGACGATTACATCAGCGAAGGTCTCGGACTTATGATACTCGGACGCCAAGGCGAAACCGAACCTTGCTACGTCGATACGGACGGCATTGCGCGTCGGCTTCGTGAAAGCTACGGCCTGGAGAAAGGCCGCAACGAAGGCCCGGAGGCAAGCCGTCTTCTGGGTTTGAAATTAAGATGACAGCGTTCCGCAATGATCGGCCATATGGCATAATTTATCTATGAGTTCGACGCTACCGCAGGAGATGCAGCAGCATACATATGCGATCATGGATCGCGTGGAAGACAACCACTGGTGGTTCGTCGGCCGCCGCGCGATATTGGAGAGTTTTCTCGGCGGTATAGTTGCGAATATTCGCGCGGAGCCGGCTGAAGCCGGGACTCCGAACGAGCTACGCATTTTGGACGTCGGCTGCGGCACCGGAGCGAATCTGGAGATGTTGTCGCAGTTCGGTTCGGCCGAAGGCGTCGATGTTTCCGATGATGCTCTTGAATTCTGCCGCGGCAAAGGCCTGAACGTGCAGAAGGGATTGGCGGAAACGCTGCCGTTCGCGGACGAAACGTTCAATATCACGACTGCTTTGGATGTTGTTGAACACCTCGATGACGACATCGCCGGCTTAAAGGAAATGCACCGCGTAACGAAGAGCGGCGGCTATTCGCTGATCTTCGTCCCGGCGTTCATGTGGCTTTGGGGCGTTCAGGATGACATCTCGCATCATCGTATCCGCTACACAAAAAGCCAGATCGTCGAGCGGCTGGAGACGGCCGGATTTGCGGTCGAGCGCGCGACGTACGCGAATTTTACGTTCTTTGCACCCGTGCTCGGCGGCCGTACGATAATGAAACTGACCGGCATAAAACCCGCATCCGAAAACAACATAAACATCTCGGCCCTGAACGGCATCTTCGGCAAAATATTCTCCGCCGAAAAATACTGGCTCCGGAACATGAACTTTCCTTTCGGCGTCTCGATCGTGGTCGTAGCAAGGAAAAGCTAGTTATTTACGGACTGTTTGATTACAATTGCTTTTGCAGAATATATGTCTATTGAGAGAAATAAGCTTGGAAGGAGGGCGAGCCGCATGAACTTCTATCGCGAGAAAATAAGAAATTTGCCATCGATAATTCACGTACCGAATGAATTTCGCAATCGTGATGTCGAAGTAATAATTCTTCCGTTGGAACCGAACGGCGACGGCAATCCTGAGGATGTCGAACGCGACGCGATGGGTTATCCCATCGGATTTTTCGAACAGACGGCCGGTTCGCTCTCCGATGATCCTATCGAACGAGGTCCGCAGGGAGAGTTCGACATAAGAGAGGAGATAAACTGACTTGCATCTTGAATATCTCCTTGACACGAACGCGTGTATCAACTATTTGAACCACACTCAGTCTAAGATCGCGTCTATCATTCGCTCGACGCCATCGACTTCGATCGCCGTCTGTTCTGTGGTCAAAGCCGAGTTGTTTTTCGGTTCTCGTAAAAGCAAGAATCCTACATTAAATCTGGCGCGGCAGATGGCGTTTCTAGAGAATTTCATATCGCTGCCGTTCGATGACGCGGCTGCGGATCATTATGCAAATGTCCGCGCCGCCTTGGCTGCCAGAGGAACATTGATCGGGCCCTACGATCTTCAAATAGCGGCGATCGCCTTGGCGAATAACCTCACGCTTGTTACGCATAATACATCCGAATTCTCGCGAGTAGACGGGCTTCGCTTGGAGGATTGGGAGATCTGAAAGTGAACCAAATGAGTGAGACAGCTTCCGATTTTTATTGTGATGAGGTTTTCAGTGGGCGGACGCCTGTCGAAAAGGTTTTGGAGACCGAAAATGTTTTGTCGTATCACCACACGCGGCCGTTTTGGCCGGTGCATATCGTCGTTGTGCCGAAGCGGCATATCGCCTCGCTGCTCGAAGCGGATGACGTGATTTTGATCGAGCTTTTCGCTGTGATAAAGCAGGTCGCGGCGACCGTTTCCGCGGAGCACGGAGCCGCCCGTGTGCTAACGAACCTGGGCGAATATCAGGATTCGAAGCACCTGCATTTTCATGTGAATTCGGGCGAAGCTTCGCGCTAAAACCAGCTTTTAGACGGGAATACTTTTCCTTCGGGATACTCGGAATTCGTAACAGTAAACGTAAAGCCTTTCTGGATCGCGAATGCTCCGACCTCGCCCTTTTTTGAGATGGCGACGAAGCCGACCTGCATTTCTTTCGCTTTGGCGGCGTCGCGTTTCACGATTCGGCGGATGGCTTCTTTGCAGGCGTGTTCGGGCGAACGGCCGAGCCGCATTTGTTCAATAACGGTGTGTGTTCCGCAGATGCGTATGACTTCTTCGCCGACGCCGGAGCTCGTCGCCGCGCCGACCTCGTTATCGACAAAAAGCCCGGCTCCGATGATCGGCGAATCGCCCACGCGGCCGCGTATCTTGAACGCCATTCCGCTGGTCGTCACCATTCCGGCGAGCTTTCCCGCGGCGTCCAGGGCGATCGTTCCCATCGTGTCATGGTTGAACGAACCGTCGTCGAAGATATACGGCGGAGCGATGTAGAGCGAGCTTTCCTTGCGGTTTTCGATGTTGATGACCGGAGCGTATTTCGATTTTTCCAGCCATTTTTTCCA
>CBFGSN010000231.1:0-3176 GCA_965651435.1 uncultured bacterium
ATCTTGCAGTTTAAGATATTTTTCGTATCTGAAATGGTTGGATCACCGTTTGCGTTTTTTGTCAGGGAGGGCGAAGTGCATCGATGAATTCACGTGACTTTAGGTTGCGATCAATCAATGCCCGTTTTTTATCAACGGGCGGCGATCTGTTTAGTAATTGAAGTTTTGCAGGAGGATTTAGAAACAAGATGTCAAAAGCTATTGGTATGGTTAAATGGTTCAACAACGCTAAGGGTTACGGCTTTATAGAGCAGCCCGGCGAACAGGATATATTCGTTCACTACAGCGCGATCACCGGTGACGGTTATCGGACGTTGATCCAGGGACAGGAAGTGGAATTTGAAATTACCAATGGCCCAAAAGGACCACAGGCGGAAAACGTTATGATGCGCGAAGCCGAATGACGTTTTCACCACATTTCAGACCATAAAAAAGCCCGGCGAAATTGCCGGGCCTTTCTTGTGTTAGATAAGTTCTTCGCCTTTTGCCTTTAATGTTCGCCTCCACAATTCGCGATAGGACGTGAACCGCGCAACAAGTGTGTTGAACTGGTAACGCTGCGAATAGCTAAGCGAACGGTTGTCCGCCACACGCTTAATGAAAGCTTCGAGCCGAGCCCGCGCCTCAAGCGGAGCGCGTTTCGTCGCGCCGTTAAAATAAATATCGAAATCCACCTTTAGCTTGCGTATGTCGTCTTCGAGCCGGGCGAGCTGTTTGTCGATCTCGATCGCCTGATCCTTTTTAGACTGAGTTTGACGGTAAAGTTTATTGCCGATGATCGCCATAAATCATTTTTCGAGAGTATTTTTGAGGATGTCGAGCGGGGGAACTCAAACTCTATGATACCGCGAAACCGCCATCGGCGGCAATGATTTTATTTCGTGCGAAAATCGTGCATAAATTCGACCAGCCGTTCGACGCCTTCTTTTGGCATCGCGTTATAGATGGACGCCCGAACGCCGCCGACGGATCTGTGCCCGCGAAGTCCGCTGAGGCCGGCCAATTCCGCTTCGCGGCAGAAGGTGTCAGCCATTTCCTCGGACGCAAGCCTAAACGTTACGTTCATTTTCGAACGCGCTTCGCGTTCCGCCGTGCCGACGTAAAATCCGTCGCTTCCGTCGATCGCTTCGTACAACATCTCCGCTTTTGCCGCATTACGCGTTGCCATAACTTCCAGCCCGCCTTGTCCCGTCAGCCAATCACAAACCAGCCCGATCATATAAATGCCCCAGGTGTTAGGCGTGTTCACCATGGAACTTTCCTTGGCAAGCCGCCGCACATCGAGAATGCCCGGCAGCGTTCGTCCGGCGTCGATCTTCAGCATTTCGTTACGGACAATGACCACGGCGATGCCGCTCGGCCCGATGTTCTTTTGCGCGCCGGCGTAGATGACGTCATATTTTTCGATGTCTATCGGCTTTGACAAAATATTCGACGATGCATCACAAACGACGGGAACGCCGCCGCCGTCAAGGTCGTACTGAAATTCGACGCCGTCGATAGTTTCGTTCGATGTGTAGTGAACGTATCGCGCATCACGCGGGATCTTCACCTCGCCGTCGTTCGGAACGGTGTTATAACCGTCGCCCTTTGAATCGTATATGATCTCCGTATTCCCGAAACGCCCCGCTTCGGCAGCGGCCTTTTCGCCCCATTGCCCCGTAACGATGAACGCCGCTTTGTCACCCGACGCCAGAAAGTTCATCGGTATCACAGAAAATTGAAGCGTCGCGCCGCCCTGCATAAAAATAACGCTGTGATCATTCGGAACGCCCAAAAGCCGCCGCAGTCCGCTTTCGGCATCGGCCAGGATACCGCCGAAAAGTTCGGACCGGTGGCTGATCTCCATCACGCTCATCCCGCTGCCTTTTACGGACAAAATTTCGCTCTGCGCTTTTTCGAGCACCGGCATAGGTATTGCCGCCGGGCCGGCGCTGAAATTAAAGATAGGTTCGTTCATCGTTTTATATTAGCCGAGAGTTTTCGGAATTACATCTTACGAACGATGCGAACTTTCGCCCGTCGTTTTCAAAAATCCCGGTTTGCGGGTAAAATGAAGAAAATATTAAACGTTTCAAACTGCTGCTGCATCATAAGCTAGGCAAACATGTTTGCGTTATTCATTTTCGGAGGATCCAAATGCATTTCAGATCGGTTTTTAAGAGTTTCATTTTTACCACATTTCTCATTGCCGCGGCATCCGTGGGCATTCAGGCACAGACCGGTACGTTTTCCGGAATAATCAGTCTTAAAAAAGCAGACGGCACGGTCGCACCCGCTGCCGGTGTCACAGTTACTGCTTACAGCCTGGACCGTGCGGGCGGCGGCCGTTCAACGACAACAAATACTGAAGGCGAATTTAGAATAACCGCGGTTACCCCGGGTGAGACATATGCGATCTTGGTAAGCGGTCCGGGAATTGCTCCCGGTATTCAGCCGGGCTTTAAGCCCGGAATGGAAAAAGTGCCGGTTGAAGTTCGCGAAGGAGACGGTTCGACTTACACGGAGGGGGAAGTACGCGAGATCCTCAGAAAGGACGCGGAAATGACCGATGAGGACCGCGAAAAATTAAGACAGCAGGCGGAGGCGAACGCCGAGGCACGAAAGAAAGCGATCGAAACGAACAAGGCCGTAAACGAGGCTCTGAAAGCCGGGGACGCCGCTTTCAAAGCAAAAGATTATGACACGGCGATCGCGAAATTTGACGAAGGCGTCAACCTCGATCCGGAGTTTGCCGGCAGCGCGCCGATCCTTCTGAACTACAAGGGAGTCGCACTCAAGGAACAGGGAGTTGATGCATACAGGGCATCGCTTAAAGGCGACCGGGACGCTCAGCTCGCCATCGCAAAAACGAAATTTGATGAGGCAACAAAAGCATTTGACCGCGCGCTGGAGGTACTAGCAGCGGCAAAGCCCGAAACCCCGAAGGAAACGGAAAGCTACGCGTTGAATAGATACAACATTCTGAATAACTATGTAGAGGTTCTCAGACTTACTTTCCAGACTCAGGCTGACCAGGGCAAGGCCGCTGTCGCCGAACCGATCTATACACAGTATTTCGAACTCGAAAAAGATGCCGCAAAGAAGGCAAAGGCGAAAGCGATCCTCGGCGACATGATCTTTTCTTCGGGCGATATGGACAAAGCGATCACGATCTATCGCGAAGTGGTCGCCGA
>CBFGSN010000232.1:0-3101 GCA_965651435.1 uncultured bacterium
TCCGAACGCGTTTCAGGTTTTGGGTGGTCTTTGGTATCTTATACGCAGTTCATTTCGCTTTTCGCCCATAAACCTATGTACAAAACCTCCTCCGGACAGATCGTCTTTTCCCCGAGCGATCTCATTAACTATCTTAAATCGCCGTTTTCTTCGTGGATGGACCGCTATTCGAAAGAGTATCCGGGCAAACTGATCGCGGACGAACTTTCGGACGATGCACAGCTCGTGATACGCGCGGGCAACGAGCACGAACAGTTCGTTTTGGAAGAATTCCGAAATTCCGGCAAGACGCTGATCGAACTTGAACAAGGTGGCGACGATGAAGCCGCGACGCGGGAAGCTTTCCGGTCGCGTGCGGACATTATCTATCAGGCAAAACTCGTCGCCGATGAGTTCGCGGGATATTCGGATTTCATAATGCTGGACGACGGCGGCCGTTATCAGATCTGGGACACAAAACTTGCACGTTCGCCGAAGCCTTATTACGCGATCCAGCTTTGCTGCTATTCGGAAATGTACGCGAAAATGACCGGCGAGCGGATGCCGGAAAAATTTGGGATAATTCTCGGCCCGGACGAAAACGAGAACCGCGAACGCGTCGAATTTCGCGTCGAAGATTTCATACATTATTACCGGCATCTGCGCGACGCGTTTCTGGAAATGCACCGAACATTCGACGGCGACCTTGCCAAACGGCCGACGCCGGACCCGCGGGCCGATCACGGCAAATGGAATTCGCATGCCGATGAATATTTGGACGAACGCGACCATTTGGTCCGCGTCGCGGGCATAACCGGCGGCCAGATAAAACGGCTCCAGGACGCAGGGATCGACACGCTTGCAAAACTTGCCGTATGCGATAAAGATCACATCGAAAAAATACCGTCGGCGTCGCTGGCAAAGCTCAAACATCAGGCCCGGCTGCAGCAGGAAACGCGCGACGCGCGGAAAGCAGACCCGCACGCGACCGCAAAATTCGAGGTCCTGCCGACGGTCGATGAAGACAACCGTCCGGTCGGACTCGGCGCTCTTCCGCCCGAACATCCCGCCGACGTTTTCTTTGATATGGAAGGTTATCCGCTAAAACCCGGCGGCCTGGAATACCTTTTTGGAAACACGACCATAGACCCGAAAACGGGTGAATATGAATTTACCGATTTTTGGGCCCATGACCGCGAAGGCGAAAAACGCGCGTTCGAAGAATTCATCGATTGGGTTTACGAACGGTGGCTGGCGAATCCGGGAATGCATATTTACCATTACGCGCCGTACGAAGTTTCGGCGGTCCGACGCCTTAGCACGCGGCACGACAAACGCCAGGAACAAGTCGATAACCTTCTCCGGCACGAGGTTTTCGTCGATCTTTATAAGATCGTCCGCCGCGGCCTACGCATCGGCGAAGAAAGCTATTCGCTGAAAAAGGTAGAGCAAATATATTGGCCCGAAAGCCGCACGGGAACCGTCACGCTTTCGATCGGTTCGGTCGTCCATTACGCCCGATGGATGGACAGCGGCGAACCCGAAGATTGGCAGAACAGTCCGATCCTAGGCGAGATCCGTGATTACAACAAAGACGATTGCGATTCGACCGCAAAGCTCGCAAAATGGCTGCGCGAAGTCGCCGCGGAAAACAATATTCCGCCGTGCACCGATCCGATCGCACTAAGTTCGGAAAAACAAGACGACATCCAAGAGCTTCCCGAAATTGCCCTCCGGCGGCTAGCCCTGGTCGAAGCTCTCCGCGAAGATAAGGACGACATAGTCGCGGCGACGCTCGCGAACCTCGTCGAATTTCACAGACGCGAAGAAAAACCGATCTGGTGGAAGATGTTCGACCGAGCGAAGGCGGAACCCGAAGAACTTTATGACGACAATGGCTGCGTGGCAAACGTCACTGCCGAGGGCGAACGCGTTCCCGAGAAACGCTCATTCCTACAGACATATAATTTCGACGCGAATCAGGAGTGTAAACTTTCGGCCGGAGCACGAAAAAGCGTTATGTTCGCGAACGACCTCAGCGGCAAATTCAATCTGTTTGAGATCGACACGAACGGCGGAACTCTTAAATTAAAAGCCTCCACGAAAACGCTCGAAAAATTTGGCGGAGAGTTTCCGGTGACCGGTTCACTTATTCCGGATGAACATGTACCTTCCGAGCCGATCCCAACCGCACTTTCGGCTGTCGCGACGTCGCATCTCGACGGTTTACTGAACGCGGCCGCGGTTGCTTTGCTCTCGCGGAAAGCTCCGAGCGGCCTTTCGAAATACACCGAAGGCACAACGGTCGAACGTGCCATCGCCGTCGCGAACGAAATGGACGGCGACTGCCTTGTCATCCAGGGCCCGCCGGGAACCGGAAAAACATACACCGCATCGCATATGATCGCTTCCCTGCTTGCGGACGGCAAACGCATCGGCATTTCATCAAATAGCCGAAAGGCGATCACGAACCTTCTCAAGGCTTGCGCATCGAATGTGCGGGAAAATGGACAACCGCTCATCGGCGTAATGAATGGCAGCGAAGACGACGCAAGATTTTTCGAAGAGAATCCGCTGTTTGAAAATGCATCAAGCAATAAAGCCGCGGCAGAAGCGTTCGGCGACGGCATACTCGCCGGAACCGCATGGACATTTTGTAATAGCGAGGCCGAGGGAAAACTGGATTTTCTTTTCATTGACGAAGCGGGACAGGTTCCGCTCGCAAACGCGGTTGCAATGTCGCGGGCAGCTAAAAATATCGTTTTGCTTGGCGATCAAATGCAGCTTGAACAGCCGATCCAGGGTGCTCATCCGGGCGACGCCCGGCTTTCGGCGCTTCAATACGCGCTCAAAGATCTGGACGCAAGCAAAGAAGACGCGACCGTTTTCTACTCGGTCGTGCCGCCGGACCGCGGGCTATTCTTGGGCGAATCGCGACGAATGCATCCGGCCGTGTGCGAATTCATTTCCGAAAGCGTTTACGAAGGGCGACTCCGGTCGATCGACGATTGCGGATCGCAGAAGGTCGCGGTTCCGGCCCTTGCGGGTTGTATCAAACACGACAGCGGCGTCGTTTTCTGCGGCGTTGAACACGACGGAAACGTTCAGAACAGCGCCGAAGA
>CBFGSN010000233.1:0-3056 GCA_965651435.1 uncultured bacterium
TGGACCGTTTCTGTTTTTCCGGCTAGGTTCGTCATTACGACCGGTACGTCGCCGCAGAGTTCCCAAATGATCTGGCGGCACGGACCGCACGGCGGTGTGAGCCGCTCGGTATCGGCAACGACCGCTATGCGTTTGAAGCGGCGTTTGCCGTCGGACACGGCCTTGAATATCGCTACGCGTTCCGCGCAAAGCGTCAGGCCGTACGTCGAGGTTTCGATATTGCATCCGGCGATGATCTCGCCGTCCTCGGTTTCGACAGCGGCGCCAACGCGGAAACCGGAGTATTCCGCCAATGCGTTTTCGCGTGCGGCCGCGGCCGCATTTACTAATGTATCGTCGCTTATCTTTTCCGCCATTATGCTAAAACTCTCTCGTCGGCAAGCTTTTCGCGAACCAGGCTGCACAAAAATTCGATGCCGATATCTATCTGTCCGCCTTCGGGAATTATCACATCGGCGAGCCTTTTTGACGGTTCGACAAATTCGTGATGCATCGGGCGAACCGTTCTGTAATATTGAGCAATGACCGATTCCATCGTCCGGCCGCGTTCGTTTATGTCGCGTTTCAAACGGCGGATGAATCGGATGTCGTCCGGCGTATCGACAAAAACCTTTACGTCGAGCAGGCCGGCAATGCGCGGTTCGGCAAATATCAAAATGCCTTCGACGATCACGACCTGCTTCGGTTCGATGTGTTCGGTTTCGCCGCTCCGCGTATGGGTTTTGAAATCATATATCGGCATTTCAATGGCGTCGCCGTTCTTCAGCCGTCGCAGGTGATTGAAAAGCAGGTCGCTGTCGATCGAATCCGGATGGTCGAAATTCGCCTGATGGCGTTCGTCCAGCGGCATGTCCGCCAGGTTTCGGTAATACGAATCCTGTTCAACGAGTATTACGCGTTCCGCGCCGATGGCTCCGACGATGGCCCGAGCGATCGTTGTTTTTCCCGAACCTGTGCCGCCGCAAATTCCAATTATCATAGGTCTTAAAGATTAGCAAAAATCGATGCCGTTAGTTAATTCTTTTTATAATACGCGTCAGCAGTTCGCGAAAAATGTCGGCTACCTTTGCTCCGGTGTCCATTACCTCAGCGTGATCGATCGGTTCGGCGGACATTCCGGCGCCGTAATTAGTAATGCACGAAATGCCCAGAACTTTCATTCCCTGATGCCGGGCGACGGTCGCCTCCGGCACCGTTGACATGCCCACCGCATCCGCACCCAACAGGCGGTAAAGCCGTATCTCCGCCGGGGTTTCATACGTCGGGCCGGACAATGCGCAATAAACGCCGCGATGCAGAAGATCGCCAACGCCTTTTTCGCCATTCTCGCGGCGTTCGCATGCGATGGCGGCCGCCTCGTCGTTCGTTATCTCTTGAAACTCGCGGTCGTAAACTTCGGTCATATCGGGAAAACGCGGCCCGAAACGCTCGTCGTTCTTTCCACGAAGCGGATTTACACCAAGCATATTTATGTGGTCGGCGATCAGCATCAGACTCCCGGGACGCATATCGGCATTCAGGCTGCCCGCGGCGTTCGTCAAGATCAGATTCCGTATCCCGAGCATTCCGAAAACACGCACCGGAAACGTTACCTGTTCCATGTCCCAGCCTTCGTAATAATGAAAACGCCCCTGCTGAACCGCGACGGGAATGCCATCCACCTCACCAAGCACGAGCCGTCCGGCGTGTCCCTGAACCGTCGAAACCGCGAAGTTCGGAATTTCCTCATACGGTATCGCGACCGCATTTTCAAGCGTATCGGCGAACGCACCAAGGCCGCTGCCGAGCACGACCGCCGTCGATATCTTTTGTGGAAATTTCGCCTTGATGAAGTCCGCCGCCTCAGCTGCTTTTTCGTAAGTCATAAGTAAAATCGTACTCTCGAACGAGATCATCCCATAATGCTATACTTACTCACCACCGATCAGAGACAATTTTACACGATGCACCTTCGAGAAATCATTTGGAAAGATCAGTTTGTGGAAAAACTCGCTAATAAACACGGGGTCGAGGTGAATGAAGTCGAGGATGTCCTCGATTCGAACCCGCATATTCGCAAAGTCAAAAAAGGTCATGTTAAGGATGAAAACGTATATGCCGCCTTTGGAAAAACTATCGGCGGACGGCTTTTAGTGATATTTTATATCAAGAAGTTGTCGGGAGCAGTTCTTCCAATATCCGCTCGCGATATGGACGATGGTGAAAGAAGATATTATGAAAAACAAAAAGAAAGTGATTGATCGGCTGCCTGATTCGTTCACATCGGAGCAGGAGGCTGGCGACTTTTGGGATTCGCACAGCGTCGCGGATTACCTTGAATATCTTGACCCGACAGATGACGAGATCGCGATCGAAGATCGCATCTTCGAGGTCCGCGTATCGGAAGATGTCTTTAAAAAGCTTCGTAAACAGGCGAAATCAGCTCACCAATCGCTTCCAAAAACGGTTGATCGTATCCTGCGTAAGGAACTTTCGCTTACCTAGGCATCCGAGCATTTAGCTCTCTTTATTGTACGGAATACCAAGAGCTTTCGGCGCTCTTGAAAGCCCGATGAACCCTGCCAGGACGATTATCGTCAGAATATACGGGATCATTTCGATGAATTGCGTCGGTATCGGTTCGCCGTTTATTTGTGCCCACTTCGCGCCTTGGATCTGTATCGTCAAAGCTTCGGTAAACCCAAAGAACAGACACGACAGCATAACCGGTATCGGTTTCCATTTCGCTAGGATCAACGCGGCCAGTGCGATAAAACCGCGGCCCGCCGTCATCGATTTTGTGAACAGCGAAGATTGCCCGATCGAAAGATAAGCTCCGCCCGCGGCCGCAAGCAAGCCCGAAATTATCACGCCCGTGTAACGAAATCGATAGACGTTAATGCCGGCCGCATCCGCCGCCTCCGGATTTTCGCCGCACGAACGAAGCCGCAGCCCGAACGGCGTTTTGTAAAGCACGTACCAGCAAACCGGCACGAGCGCAAAAGCAAGTATCGTCGCGTATGAAAGGCTGTTCGCAATGACCGGTATCTTTATCTCTTTTGCGATCTGCGGCGTCG
>CBFGSN010000234.1:0-3022 GCA_965651435.1 uncultured bacterium
ACGCGGTGAAATATAACGCCGTCGTAATAATTTTTGTCCGCCAAAAGCCGGAAGTTTTCCGTCGTTTTCGGTGCGTCTTCTTCGAGAAGTTCGAATTTGATGGTGCCTTTGTTCGTTTCGATAACTGCAATTCTATTAGCCACTTAAGATCTCCTATATCAAAATAAATCGTTCGATGGCGGCCGCAACGCCGCTTTGGTCATTAGTTAATGTTTTATAAAATTCCGGCCTCTCAAGCAAACCGGCTTCGGCATTTCCCATAACGACAGGCGTTCCGGCAAATTCCAGCATATGCAGATCGTTGTGGTTGTCGCCGATGCACATAACGTGTTCCGGAAGCAATCCGCCGGCCGCCGCGATCCGCTCGACCCCGCTTCCTTTCGACACGTTCGGCGGCAAAATATCGAGCAGCGTGAAATCAAGCTTCGGATAAATGGTCGCGAGTATCGTTACCTTGTCGCCGAGTTCGGTTTCGAGGTATTTTTCCAGCGCGGCCATCGCGGAGCACGTTCCCGAAAACGAGATGTGAATAACGTCCGTATTCCGCGCCGTAGCGACAAGATCATCGACATGAACGACGGCTTCTTCGGCTTCGTCGCCATGCAGCCGCCGGGCCCACGCCAGGTAATTCTGAACGGGCGAATCGCTCTCTTTCACGCGGCTGTAAAGCAGCGTGCCTTTGCCCGCCGGATCGACGCTGACGAGAGCATCGCCGCCAAATTCGCCGCCGACGCGGATCACTTCTTCGGCCGTGTCTGGCGTAAGCAGTTCGTACCAAACCGATTCGAGCGTTTCGCCGTATTTCAGCAGTGCTCCGTTGTGCGTGATGAGCGGTGCGTTCAGCTCCAGTTCCAAACCGACGGGTCGGCAATCGCGAAAACGCCGTCCTGTCGCAATGGTAACGAGCACGCCATTCGCTTCGGCGGTCTTTATCGCGTGTTTGTTTTCGGGTGAAATGCGGCCGCGAGAATCGAGAACTGTCCCGTCAAGGTCAAGTGCTAATAGCTTGATCATTTGTTTGAGTTTCCGGATTCTCCTTGTTCAGCAAGTTTTCGGCGTTCTTCGGCAAGCCACTTTTGATAGTCTGCTTTGCCTTTTTCGAACGCGGCGGCCGATGAATAGAACCAATGCGAGCCGTCATTGAGCTGCACATTGCGGACGTAATAAATATAATCGGTCTGAGCCGGTTCGAGCGCGGCGGTGATGGAGCTTTCCGTTACCGAAGAGATCGGGCCGGGCGGAATGCCGCCGTAACGTCGCGTGTTATATGGCGAATCGGCTTCGAGATCGCTTTTGTTTATTTCGCCGTCCCAACGGTTCTGCATTTTCGCGACATAAACGGCCGTCTGATCGATGCCGAGCGGGATGTTTTTCGCCAGCCGGTTATAGATGACCGACGCGACTATCGGACGTTCCGCCGGCAGATGCGATTCGGTTTCGATCAGCGATGCAAGCGTAACTATCTCGTGCGGCGTGCGGTTCATCTGCTTTGCTTTCTCGGTCCATTCCGGTTTCCAGAGTGTGCGGAACTGATCGACCATTCGCTTGATGACGGTTTCGGGCGTTGTTTTGCGCGGAAAAGTATATGTGCTCGGATACATATAGCCTTCCAGATTTTTCGCCTCCGGAGCGATGTCTTTTATCGCGTCCGTGTTTTCCATCAGCAAAAGTACCTGAGCTTCGGTCACGGGCGTTTCCTGCGGAAATTTTTCGACGATGCGTTTTGCAATGTCGAACCGCGTGAAACCTTCGGGAATTGTGAGTTTGATCGTTTGATCTTCGCCTTTTTCAAGCTGTTTCAGAACCTGAACCGGCGAGATCGGCGAATCGAACTTATACTCGCCGGCCTGTAGTTTTGACGCATCGCCGAGCGTTCTAATGTAAAGTTCGGTCGCGGTGCCGGCCTTGATGATGCCTTCGCCCTCAAGCTTTGTGATTATCTGCTTCGGCGTCGAACCCTTTTCGATGACGATAAATTTATCTTTTTTGTCATGTTCGACCGGCGTCGTTACCGAACTATAGAGCCAATAACTGCCCGCGGCAAAACCAACGATAGCCAATAGAACAACGACAGCGGCGGCACCAAGTATCTTCATCAAATATTATTATGCAGGAAGTGAGTCCCGCGGCGAAATTGAACCACGCCGAGTGGACGTGGTTCATGTTTTATACGTGTTGAATGCGCGGTTTGTTTAACGGATCATTCCGCGGCGAGTGCCTTTTCGATCGCCTCGATGACTTGCGGTTCTTCGGGTTTTACCTTCGGAGCAAAACGCGCGATCACCTTTCCGTCACGCCCGACAAGGAATTTTTCAAAGTTCCACGTTATGTCACCGGCAAAGTCCGGATCCGTTTCCTTGCTTGTGAGAAATTTGTAGAACGGATGCTGGTCAGGCCCGATCACGGATATTTTCGAGAACATCGGGAACGACACGTTATATTTCAGCGTGCAGAATTCCTTGATCTCTTTGTCTGTGCCCGGTTCCTGGCCGTGAAAATCGTTGGCGGGGAAGCCGAGTATGACAAAACCTTTGTCTTTGTATTTTTCGTAGATCGATTCGAGCCCTTCGTACTGGGGCGTGTTGCCGCATTTGCTCGCCGTATTGACGATCATCATTACATCGCCTTTATACGCGTCAAGCTTTTGCTCTTTGCCGTCGATGTCCTTCATCGTGAAATCATAAATGGACGCCGCGGGCGGCGGAGGCTCTGCGGCGGGAGAATTATCGTGAACCATCGTAAAATAACCTCCGAACAACGTTATCGCTGCAATTACTCCTACTAACTTGAACATAATAAAACCTCTAACTTCTTACTGATTAAGCTCTCGCGGCGAACGCGGCGACGGCGGAAGATTTCCTTTGCCATCGTCCTCATCATCGCCTTTCAGCAATTCCTTGAGAGCACCGATGCCGGAAAACATCGACGATGTTTCGACCGGCATAAATACGACCTTTGAATTATTCGTCTGCGTCATATCGCGGAGAGATTCGATGTAGCGCGACGTAAGCAGATACTGCGT
>CBFGSN010000235.1:0-2996 GCA_965651435.1 uncultured bacterium
GAGGCCGGCGGTGTTCCGCAATACTCCTTTTCGGTGGTGCGCAATAACTTATGACCCGCGTCAAACGTATATCGGCGAACCGAACTGAGCTTACCGCCGTTCACACAAACCCTACGCTCGTTACTTGAAGCTCCAATATCAAGGAACCAGACCTTTGCGGCGGCGAGAGCTTTTGCATCGTCCGTATATTTTCCACCCGCCAGAGCGTAACGGTATGTCACGCGGCTATTCTCATTTATCATCAACCGCAGTTTGTCTGCTTTTAGCACGGCCACATAAGGTGCTTTTTTTGCTTCCCAGTCAGCGTCAACCTTCTTCTCAGGGTCCACACAAAATTTTTGCTTGACCTCTTCGATCGTTCCGGTCACGTTAAGGGATTCATCGGGCAGCATACGAGTCGATGGCGGGACGCCGCTCGCGATCAGCTCATTATAGGCGCTTACACAGAAATAAAACTCGTTCGAGTAGATCTTGTCGTTCTCCTCGATAGCCCACTTGATCCTCCTCACCTTAGAAACAAAATCGTGGTATTTCTGATTATCTTCGAGCGATTGAGCACTCGTCTGAGGCGCGAAAACGGCAAGCATCACTGCTATCGAAAAGCAAATCAAAAAGGATCGCATCTTCAATCTCCTTGAATTAGAATCCAGTGAGTATAGTCCGCACTATCCGCGAAGTCAACACTTTTTTTGAACGTGGAAATTGCAGGGTCCGGCGACGGAATTTGCGGATCTCACACGTTACAAATGACTCCCGATCATTTTTGCCTTGCATCTATCCGGATGCCTCCGCGGTTCATCCGAAGCGACCGAACGATTGGAGCGCAGCCGAATGATCTTTCGATCAATCGGAATTTGAGTGTAAGAAGGGTAAAGCGGGAGTATAAAGTGTCGGTGTGATGGTAAAAAAAAGACTGTTTTTCAGCATCCGTAGCCGCTCCAGCTGTCATAGCAAGCGCCGCTTTGATACGTCTGGTACGCTTCGCCGGTGACGTAATCGTTTCGAATTCCGGAGCTTTTATAGACATCCGAACGAAGGTGGTCCGCCATGGACTGCGGCAGATATTCGCCGTGTTGAGCCATAAATTGCCTATATCTCTCCGACATTTCGCTTTGCAGGCGGCTTATTCGCTGGCGTGTTCCGGTATAGAAGTTCGAGAACGAACCGCCGCTTTGAACCTTTCCGGCCGCGCCGATGATCTGTTCCGCCAGGCGTTCTATCTGCGGGTGGAACCGCTCGAATGCTTCGATGGCCGCCTTTTCTCTAACAGGATCGGTAGAGCGTCCGCGGGCTCGTCCCGAACCGCTTGCGGCAGAGGCCCCTCGCTGCTTTATTTCTTCAAGTTCCTTTTTCCATGCATCATCCTCGGCTTTCCAATAGGCGGTGGTCTTGAGCGATTCTTCGGCGGTCGTCGCAACGCCGGATATCGTGTTCGGATCGTCCTTCAGATCGGCATTTATTTCTTTCGACCTTTCGGCATATTGTTTGGCGAGATCAAAATCCTTTTCTGGCGAATAAGGCGTTTGATAGATATCGGCTATAAAAAGAGCTATACGGGCCGCACACTCAGATCCATTTGTTCCGTCGTAATTTGCCAGTTCGCCTTTGAGGTAGTCTAACTTTGTGCTGTCATGCTTTTTTCTGTTCTGGTCATATCGGCCGTTTTCGTCAAGATCGAAATATCCGTACTTGAAAAATCCAACGCAGACATTCTTCGGGTTTTTCCGATGTAGATCGTACCAATAATCACGCACCGCTTTTACTTCGACATTGTATTCGGGAACATCTTTTATCACCATTTTCCCGTCAACGTAAGTTATGTGATCATTGGCTTTTTCGATCAATTTGCGGAGATCGGCCCAAGATCTGTCAAGCCTTTCATAGGCGTCGTAATCCCACGGTTCGGCTTCGACGACAAGTTTGCGAAGCTCGAGCTCCTTGCGGCTGTTCGCGATCTTGCGGCTCTGCTGTTCGCGGTAAACCGCCGCCGCTTTAGGGTTGGTTTCGCGTGCCTGGCCTGCGACTTTATAAAGCTCTTCGCCCGCCCACGTGCTGTTCGGCGCGAGTTTGTATGCGGCCTCAAATTCGTCAAAAGCACCATTAAAATCTTTGTTCAGGCGTTTTATATAGCCGAGTGTGATGTGTGCGAGATAATTATTCGGGTCAGACCGCAACGCTTTTTGAGCATCGGCGGCCGCACCGTCTCTGTCATTCTTTTGAAATTTATAAACGGATCTTACGGCCAAAGCGATACTGTTTGCGGGTTCGGCACGCAGAACGGCTTCGGCATCTCTGTTGGCGTCTTCCAGCAATGAACCTTCGCCGCTGAGAGACAGCATTATTTCGGAATATGCCTTTTCGGCATAGACCGCGACCGTTTTGTTTGTAGAAGCGGCTTTATTCAGATCGATAAGAGCCAATTTGTGTCTGCCGAATTCATTCAGCAGACGGCCGCGGACGGCACGGGCGGCTGCGTTTTCGGGATTCAGTTCGATGGCGAACGAAAATGCGTCCAGGGCGTCGCTTTTTTCGCCGATCTTACCGGCGTAAAGCGTAATTGCCCGGTTGAACGCGGCCTGCGGATACTCTGCGTCGATGGCGAGTGCCTTGTCAAAATCGGCGAGAGCTCCAATGTAGTCCTTTTTCCCGTCGCGTTTCGCAACACCGCGCGCATTAAGCGCGATCTTGTTTTTCGGATCGCGAAGGATAAGTTTGCTCGCCAGAGCTTCGGTTTCAGGATACTGTTTTCCGATAACAAGAATGCGAACCTTTTGCGTTAGCGCGGCCGCGTCGTTTGGACGTGTTTTGAGAATGGCGTCGATCTTTGCCGATGCCGCGTCAAGCTCGCCTTTTTCTATCAAGGAACTGATCTCATTGGTCGGCTGAGCCGAAACAGCCGCAGCAGAAAGCAAAAAAGCCAGGATACACAGACCGATCTTCATATTTGTTTCTTAAATTCGTTCGACGAAATTAGGTTTGGGTGACGTAATGGATAT
>CBFGSN010000236.1:0-2995 GCA_965651435.1 uncultured bacterium
GATCTTCGAACGGGTCGAAGACGCAAGGCTGAACGAACGTGAATTTACCCACCAGTTTTCGGGCAGCGTCAGTACGACGGAATCCGAACTGCGTTCGACGGCACCGTAGCGTTTGAGCGATTTCATCAGCTCGAGCTGTTCGGCTTCGAGCTGTTCGCGGCGAACCTTGTCCTCGGCTTCCTGCTTCTCTTTTGCGATCGCATCGAGCTTTGCCTGTGCCGTGTTGTACTGAACTTTTGTGCGGCCGAGCTCTTCGCGAAGCTTGCCGAGTTCTGCCTGAAGATCGCGGACCTGATTCGAATAATTCATCGCATCGCGTTCGGCGAGTTCGCGGTTGCGTCGTTCGCGGTCGAGCTCTTCGCGAAGCTGTGCGTTCTCGCTTTTGGCATCTTCGACACGGCTTTCGGCCTTGCGGATTTCGGCGTCCGAACGAAGCTGTTCGTCACGCTTTTCGCGATTCTGTTTTCGAACGGCGGCGGTCGATTCGGCAAGCACGGCGGCGCTTACGGCCTGCCGCGCGGAAATATCGACCTCGCTTTCGGGGCGTCCGGCTTTCCATTGGTCGTCGGCCGTTTTGAGCAGCGATTCGGCGTTGCGGAGTTCCTCCGTCGCGTCGCGTTCGGCACCGGCATATTTTGCAAGGGCGACCGCCTGCCGGGCCTGCAGGATCGTCGAAGGAGTTTTCGAATAATCGATCTCGGCGATCTCCGGCGTGCGTGCGTCTTTGAAATAATCGCTGGAATTGCCGAAATACTGAACTGCCGGGCTCGTATCGATCTGGGTGCCGTTACGCGTATAAGGATTCAGATTCTCGAGCATTATTTCCTGGCTCGGACGCGTTACCAGAAAATGCGGTTCCGCCGTGATTATCAGCGCGAACGTCTGGAGCTTTGTCGTTACCTCGATATTCGAATCGAATTCAAAGAACCCGCGGCGTTTTATTTCGCCGAGATTATCGACCTGGCCGTTCGGCGATATCGCCCAAAGAACGTAGGTCGCGTAGCCCGCGCCGAGTTCGAAGGGCCGCGGCATTTTGGAAACCGAAAGATCAATTTCCGTGCCGTTGCGCGACGTGCGTTTGATCTTTGCCTCGCCTTTCATTCGCGGAAAGCGCGTCGTTCCGCGAAACTGAACACGGACTTCCTGATTTAACGGATATGTTATCGCCGTCGTTCTGCGGGCGACATCGACCTGAGCAAACGAAACTGCCGCTGCCGACAGAAGGAATACTAGCGATAGAACGATATTCGATCTGATTGGTTTTTTCATATTTTATAATTGCTCCGATAAGAACTGGAGTGCTTTTAAGAAAGATGACATATTAACGATATGAGTTGCAAACTAGCCGCGTTTTTGGACAATGCGGGACGAACTCTAGTATATTCAATTCCTTACAGGCGATGGATGAACTAAAACGACTTCTTTCATACGTAAAACCGCACTGGGTAAAATTCGCGTCCGCACTGGTCGCGATGTTCTTTGTCGCCTTTTTCGAAACCGCCATCGGAGCTTTGCTCGTTCCCATTTTCAATCAGTTTTCGCCGATACCGGGAAAGCCGCCCTCGACGCTTTTTTCGCTTCAGGAATATATCCCGTATGACGATTGGTATTCGGCATGGATGATGATCTCGTTCTTCCTGATCGTTTTTACGATAGGCAAAGGCATCGCCGAGTATTTTTCGTCATATCTGATGGCCGTGATCGGACAATCGGCCGTTCTCGACCTGCGAAACCGACTTTACGATCATCTGCTGAAACAGCCGGCATCGTTTTTCGAACGTCACCGCACCAATTTTTTGGTTTCGCGGCTGGTCGTTAGCTGCGGTGCGATCGAACTTGCCGTCTCTGCAAATTTACGAGATGTGCTTCGTGAAAGTTTCCTTTTGGCGGGATTTCTCGGGGCGGCGTTCTATTTCAACTGGCGTTTGATGTTGGGAGCGTTGGTCATAGCTCCGATCATCGGCGTGCTCACGTCAAAATTCAGCAAAGCTCTGCGGCGGCTTGCGGACGAGGTGTTCGAAGGCAACAAAGATCTGACCGACATCGCGCAGGAAACGCTCGCGAATCAAACCATCGTAAAGGCATACACCGCCGAAGACCGCGAACGCACGCGTTTTGGCGGAGCGGCGAAAAAGATAGCGACCGCGACGCTTCGGTCGTTCCGCATTTCGGCGATATCACCGCCGACCATCGATATTATCGGCACTACCGCTATCTTGATACTGCTTTATTTTGGCCTTCGTTCGATAAACGCAAGCGAAATGGACGCCGCCCAATTCTTCACGTTCTTGTTCTTCCTTTTCCGCAGCTACGACCCGATGCGAAAGATCTCGCGTCAGCATAACGAGATCAGCAAGGCGTTCGCCGCGGCCCGAGATGTTTGGGACGTTTTGGACGAGAATGAAACGCTCCCCGAACAGCCGAACGCGACAAAGCTTTCGCCGCTCAAAGACAAGATCGTGCTCGATGACGTTTCGTTTCGCTATGCGAACGATCCGAAAATGATCTTGAAAAACATATCGCTTGAAATGCCGCGCGGAAGCGTGACGGCATTCGTCGGCGAAAGCGGCGGCGGGAAATCGAGCTTGATCAAACTTCTGCAGCGGCTGTACGATCCGACGTCCGGAGCGGTCACGTGGGACGGCATCGACCTTCGCGAAGCCGATCTTGTCAGTCTGAAAAAACAGATAGCTCTCGTTTCGCAGGAGACGATACTTTTTAACGATTCGATCCGTTATAACATTTCGTACGGCCGGCCGGACGCGACCGGGGAGCAGATCGCCGAGGCCGCGCGGATCGCTTTTGCCGCGGATTTTATCGAGGAATTGCCCGAAAAATACGACACGCTTGTCGGCGAACGCGGCGTCCTTTTGTCCGGCGGCCAGCGTCAGCGGATAGCCATCGCGCGCGCGGTGCTGGTCGATGCTCCGGTGCTGATCCTTGATGAGGCGACATCGGCTCTCGATACGGAATCGGAACAGCTCGTGCAAAAAGC
>CBFGSN010000237.1:0-2984 GCA_965651435.1 uncultured bacterium
GAGACGCCGGACGATTGGCGCCGTGACGGCTGGTCGATGATCGATTCGGCAAAAAGGGTCAAATACAAATATAGAAAAGCGAAGAACGTGATACTTTTCATCGGCGACGGAATGGGTGTTTCGACGCTGACCGCGGCCCGAATTCTGGAAGGCCAGCTTCGCGGCGAAAGCGGCGAAGAGAACCGTTTGAGTTTCGAACGCTTTCCGTTTACCGCGCTTTCAAAAACATACAGTGTCACGCAGCAAACCTCCGATTCAGCCCCGACGATGAGCGCGATAATCACCGGCGTAAAAACGAATGCCGGAATGATCTCCGTAAATTCGAACGTTCGTCCGGACGATTACACCACCGTGAAAGGCAACGAAGCGAAAACGCTTGTCGAATACGCCGAAGAATCGGGACGTTCGACGGGCATTATTTCGACCGCGCGGCTGACGCACGCGACGCCGGCGGCATGTTACGCACATTCGCCGAAACGCGGTTGGGAAGATGACACTGACATGCTGGAGCACGACAAAGACGCGCTTGACGGCGGATTTCCGGACATCGCGCGGCAGTTCGTCGAATTCAAATACGGCGACGGGCCGGAAGTCGCGTTCGGCGGCGGACGCGCGAAATTTATGTCATCGGCCGAATCGGACCCGGAATATCCGGACAAAAAAGGCGACCGTTCGGACGGCCGCGATCTCATTGCCGAATGGCAGGCAAAGCATCCCGGTTCGCGGTATGTTTGGGATAAGAAAGGCTTCGATGCGATCGATCCGAAAAAGACAACGCATGTCCTAGGAATGTTCGAACCGTCGCATATGCAGTACGAACACGAACGGGCGAACGACAAGGCGGGCGAACCTTCGTTGACGGAAATGACGACGAAGGCGATCGACATCCTTTCCAAAAATAAAAAGGGATATTTTCTGATGGTCGAAGGCGGCCGTATCGATCACGCTCATCATGACGGAAACGCGTTTCACGCCCTGACGGAAACGATCGAACTATCGAACGCCGTTCGTGCCGCCGCGTCAAAGGTCGATCTCGAAGATACATTGATCGTCGTAACCGCCGATCATTCGCATACGTTCGTTATTTCCGGTTATCCGTATCGCGGCAATAATATTCTCGGGCTGGTTCGCGAAGGCAAAGCGGATGGAACCGCGGCTGATAAATACAGAACGGCGAAGGACGGGAAGCCGTACACAACGCTTGGTTACACGAACGGACTGGGTGCCAGGGTGAACGAAGAGCGGGCCGCCGTTACTCAGGAAGAGGCGACAGATCATGATTTTCTCCAACCGGCACTTGTGCCGCTCGGCGGTGAAACACACGGCGGCGAAGATGTCGCGATTTTTGCGACCGGCGTGAATGCGTTCCTGTTTCGCGGTTCGATGGAGGAAAACTGGACATTTTACGTTATCGCGGACGCAATGAGGCTCGGCCGAAAATGAAAATAGTTTTCATGGGAACGCCGCGTGCGGCCGCCGTTTCGTTGGAACGGTTGATCGCCGAGGGACATAACATCGTCGGTGTTTACACGCAACCCGACCGGCCGTCGGGCCGCGGGAACAAGATCACATTTTCGGCCGTAAAGGAAACCGCGCTTTCGCACGATCTGCCGCTGTTTCAGCCGAAAGCCGTCCGGACGCCCGAAGCCCTCGATCAATTCCGCTCGCTTAATGCGGACGTCGCGGTCGTCGTCGCATACGGCCGCATATTGCCCGAAGGTTTCCTGAGTGCGTTTCCGCGCGGTGCAATAAACGTACATTTTTCCCTGCTGCCGAAATATCGCGGAGCGGCTCCGGTAAATTGGGCGATCGTTAACGGCGAAACTGAAACCGGCGTGACGACGATGAAGATGGACGCCGGACTCGACACAGGCGATATTCTTCTGGTAAAACGCACGCCTATCGGCGTCGATGAAAATGCCGAAGGATTGATGGAGCGTTTGGCGGCGATCGGCGCCGATGCGATCGCGGAAACCCTGGAGCGCATCGACGAAGTTCGTCCGATACCGCAAAATGACGGCGACGCGACATATGCTCCGATAATGAAGCGCGAAGACGGCGAGATAGATTGGACTATGACGGCGAATGATATCGCGAATCGCGTTCGCGGCTTTCGGCCGTTTCCGGGAACATTTTCAACGTTTCGCGGAAAAAAGATCGGCATCATTTCGGCGTCGGCCGGTGAAGGCTCGCACGGCGGTTTGCCCGGCGAGATCGTCGAAGCCGCAAAGGGAACTTTGCTTGCCGCGTGCGGCGAACATACACTATTAAAGATCGATGAGGTAAAACCGGAAGGCAAACGTACGATGTCTGCGGCGGACCTTATCAACGGAGTGCATCCGGAACGCGGCGAGCGTTTCGGCGATTAAGAATGGACGAGAAAGTTTTTCAGATCATCTCATTTTACGAATTCATCGAACTCGAAGATCTGCCTTCGATAAAGGCAAAGCTGCGCGAAGCGATGCTCGAATTCGATATTTTCGGTACGATCATTATTGCCCACGAAGGCTACAACGCTGCGCTTTCGGCCGATCCGGCGGCGATCGAGCCATTCATCGAGCAAATGGAGAAGATCATCGGCACGTCGATAAAATATAAATCTTCGTTTCATGCGGTCAGTCCGTTCCGCAAGCACGAAGTGAAGATCAAACCGGAGATCGTGACGCTTCGGCAAAATGTCGATATCTCGAAAGGCGAAGGCACGCACGTGAAACCGCGTGATTGGAACGCCGTTATATCCGATCCGGATACCGTCGTGTTGGACGCGCGGAATTTTTACGAGGTGATGAACGGGACATTTCCCGGGGCGGTCGATCCGCGAACGGAAAAATTCAGCGAGCTTCCGAAGTTCGTCAACGAAAATCTCGATCCGGAAAAGCATACAAAGGTCGCGATGTTCTGCACCGGCGGAATTCGATGCGAAAAATTCGCGCCGTTCATGAAGCAGCTCGGCTTTCGCGAGGTCTTTCAGCTCGAAGGCGGAA
>CBFGSN010000238.1:0-2972 GCA_965651435.1 uncultured bacterium
TACCTGAACTGCTCCAGAAACCTGACATCATTTTCGAACATATGGCGAATGTCGTCGATGTTAAAGAGCATTGCGGCCATGCGTTCGAGTCCGAATCCGAAAGCGAAGCCCGAATAAACGGCCGGATCGACACCTACGTTTTTCAGCACATTCGGATGGACCATTCCCGAACCGCCGAGTTCGATCCAGCCGGAGCCTTTGCACGGGCGGCAGCGTCCGCCTTCGAAAACGCCGGTTCCGCCGCATTTGAAGCACGAAAAATCAAACTCCGCCGAAGGCTCGGTGAAAGGGAAATACGACGGCCGAAAGCGCGTCACGGTATTTTCACCGAACAGCCGTTTCAGCCATTCGGTTACGGTGCCTTTCAGATGCGCCATCGTGATGCCTTTATCGACGCAGAGGCCTTCGATCTGATGGAACATCGGCACGTGCGTCATATCCGGCGTGTCGCGGCGAAAGACCTTTCCGGGTGCGATGATGCGTATCGGCACGCCGCGGCGTTCCATTGCGCGTATCTGCACGGTCGATGTCTGAGAACGAAGCGCGAGCCCGTCCGTCGTATAGAACGTATCCTGCGATTCGCGGGCCGGGTGGCCTTCGGGAATGTTCAGCGCATCGAAATTATAATGATCGGTCTCGATCTCGCGGTCGTCTTCGATCGCGTAGCCCATCGATACGAAAATATCCTCGATGCGTTCACGAAGTATCGTAAGCGGATGCAGATGTCCGCCCGCCGGACGCCGGCCCGGGATCGTCACGTCAACGCGTTCGCGTTCCGTCTGAAGCCGGCCGATGTGCGATTTGAGCTTTGATTCGGCGGCATCCAGGCTTTCGCTGATGTCTTTTTCGACCGATTGGACGAGCTTTCCGAAATCGCCGCGTTCTTCGGCCGCGACCTTTCCGATAAGCTTTTTAGCGTTCGCGATGCCCGATTTTTTGCCCGTATGACGGACCTTCAACTCGCCGAGCTCGCGAAGCCGGGCTTCTGCATCTTCGAGCGCCAGGCCGTCAATGTCCGCTTCCGCGAACGCCGCGAAATCGGCATCAAAGGCCGCTTTGACCGATCCAACTGTTTCTTTTTCTTCCGACATAAATATTAACCGTTCGCCTTCAAAAGCAAATAGAATAAACCATTTTAATATAAATTGAAATTTTGCGTCAGGTGTATGAATCGGCAGATAAAAGCTTTATAATGAACCCATTATGCAAGTGACAATAGACATCGAACCAAAGACCTATTCGCTGCTGAAAAAGATTAGGGAGAAGGGAATATCGCTCGACGATGTTCTGAAGGATGCGATCAACGATTTGGAAGCAGCCGTCAAAAGGTCACCGAATGATCTTACTGTCGAAGAACGAATCAAACGATTTAAGGAATGGGTAAATATGAAGCGGAATATCGAGGCGGAGCCGCTTTCGGATGAAGCGTTGAGCCGCGAAAGCATTTACGAGGATCGTTAGATGAAGTGGCTTCTCGACTCCAATATTCTTGTGCGAATGACTTTCGAGAAGGATCCGCAACGTCCGGCGGCGAATAGCGCTATTTTAAAATTATTTACGGAAGAATCGTTAGTCTGCATCGTTCCTCAGAATTTATATGAATTTTGGACCGTGGTCACGCGACCAGTATCTTCGAATGGATACGGGTTGCGGTCGGAAGAAGCCGGGCTGGAAGTCGATACGATCAAGGAGCAGTTTGAGCTGATCGGTGATACCGATGCTGTTTTTCATAACTGGGAATCTCTTGTGCGAAAATTTCGCGTTAGCGGAAAGGAAACGCACGATGCTCGGTTGGTAGCGGCAATGCTCGCCCACGACATTCCGAATATTCTGACTTTCAATGTAAATGACTTTAAGCGATACGCAGGAACAATCAATGCGTTTGATCCGCAGGATGTGCTTAATGAGAAGCCGGTTTGAAGATTCCTTGGTAAATTTCACCACAAAAATATGAAAGCAATAGTTAAAAGCAAAGCAGAACCCGGCCTTTGGATAGAAGACGTCGCGGAGCCGTCGATAGGCATCAATGACGTAATGATCCGCGTAAAGCGCGGCGGCATTTGCGGCACGGACCTGCACATTTACAACTGGGACGCGTGGGCGCAGGAAACGATCAAGATCCCGACAACCATCGGCCACGAATTCGTCGGCGAGATCGTCGATGTCGGCAGCAATGTGCTTGATTTCGCTCCCGGCGACATCGTCAGCGTCGAAGGCCATCTCGTCTGCGGACGCTGCCGAAACTGCATGGCCGGCAAGCGTGCATTATGTGCGAACACACGCGGCGTCGGCGTAAATACGAACGGCGGATTTGCCGAGTTCATCGCCGTTCCTTACACCAATATCTGGAAGCACAAGCCCGACATTGACCTAGACGTCGCGGCCATCTTCGACCCGTTCGGCAACGCCGTGCACACCGCGCTCGAATTCGAAGTTTTCGGCGAAGACGTGCTTATTACCGGCGCCGGCCCGATCGGCATAATGGCCGCGGCGGTCGCGAAACACGCCGGTGCACGCAACATTGTCATCACGGACATCAACGAATTTCGCCTGAACCTCGCCGAAAAAATGGGCCACGTCACAAAGGCCGTCGATGTCAGCAAAAAGTCGATCAAAGACGTGCAAAAAGAGCTCGGTATGAAAGAAGGTTTCGACGTCGGTATGGAAATGTCGGGTGTTCCCGTCGCTTTCAAAGATATGCTCGCCAATATGTTTCACGGCGGAAAGATCGCCGTGCTTGGCATTCCGGGCGAACCTTTTGCCATCGATTGGAAAACCGTCATCTTCAATATGATCACGATCAAAGGCATCTACGGCCGCCAGATGTACGAGACATGGTACCAAATGTCCAACCTTCTCGAAGCCGGCGTCGATATCAAACCCGTCGTCACGCACCGCTATTCCTACAAAGACTTCGAAAAAGGCTTCGAAGCCATCAAAGAAGGAAACTGCGGCAAAGTCGTTTTGGATTT
>CBFGSN010000239.1:0-2929 GCA_965651435.1 uncultured bacterium
CGTCGCGTTGCTTTTTCGCGGCGGACGGGGTGGTCTGATCTTCCACCGAACCGAACTCTTCCGCTGAACTCCCCTCCTTAGTTAAGGAGGGGTGGCCGTCGCGTTGCTTTTTCGCGGCGGACGGGGTGGTCTGATCTTCCACCGAACCGAATTCTTCCTTCAACCTTTTCCGCAAGTCCGGATGTTCCTCATGCAATTTCGGGGAAATTATTATTGCCGAAGCTTCGGCGGCCTTCGCAAAATTTATAATATCGTCCGTCGAACTTGCCGGATCTATCGGCACGGCTGTCGCTCCGGCTTTCAGGATGCCGAAATATGCCATGCCCCATTCCGGCATATTGTGCGAAAAAAGCATCACGCGGTTTTCGCCCGCGATGCCTTTATCGGCCAAAAAACCGGCGGCACGAAGCGTCAGTTCGCGCACGTCTTCGAACATATATTGTTCGCGTTTGCCGTTGCGTTCGATGCGCATCGCGACACGCGTCGCAAAACGCTTCGTCGCCGTATCGAACAGATCCAGCAGATCGCGGTACGTGTGCGCACGGCGTTCCTGAATTTTAAGGTCTTCCTCGAGCTGCGGCAGAACCCATTTCCGCATTCCGGGAAAATGCACCTTCAACCAATAATCGTACCAATCGAGTTTTTCCGGATACCACGGCAGCAGCGGTTTTTCCTTTTCCTTGATCGACGCGATCAACTCGCGGACATTGTCCGAACGGTAAAGATAGGCGTTGTCGATCATAAATGGTTTGAACATCGCGAACGCCTGTATGGTTTCGGCAGTCGAATGTTCAAAATCATCGACGGATTTTTTCAGGTCGGAAACGATGTTCCCAAAACGTCCGCCGGCCCAATTCGGTTTTGCTTTTTCAAGAAAATTATTCGCCGACCGCGCAAGTTTATTGAACATCGGAGCCGACGTCCGCTCATACATTTTCTGATTTACGGCTGTCGCTTCGACCATTCCGGAGATCTTGTTCAAGATCGGATTTCCGGTTTCTTTATTTTCAAAATGATGCCTTTTATACAGCCCGACGAGTCCGACGATACGTTTCATATCGTTCGGGTTCGAATCGCCCGACGATGCCTGGAACACAAGCGGCGGATCGTCCGAAACAAGCGTCCGCGCGGCCGCGGCAAGTATTGCTCCGGCGACCATATCGACCGGAATTATATCGAGAATGAGCTTTTCATTGACCGGAATAACGGGCTGCCCTTTCAGAGCGATCAGGATCAGCGGAGCCGTTGTCGTAAAGCCTTCGTTCCAGCCCGGAAACGGATATTGATTCGATGATTCGACGATCGACGGACGCACCAGCGTTTTAACGATATCGTCCTGCGAGGCGATGATCTGTTCGGCCAACGATTTCGAATAGGTGTAGATATTCGTCCAGCCCCAATATTCCGCGCGTTCTGCACCGAGTTCGGTCGTGCGTTCGCGGATCCACATTTTGCGTTCGCGAAAGATGGCGGATTTCAACTCGCTTTCGTCGTCCGGGTCGCGGCCTTCTTCGATAAAGCGTTTGCGGGCCTGTTCGCGAAACTTCGCTGCCTGAACGGCATCGTCCGCTTCCTGACGCGCCTGTTCGCTCAAACGCGCGCAATCTTCGACCTCGCGGTTAACGTCGAAATTGGTTCCGACAAGTTCGTTCTTCCGCGGAAAATATCCGACGACCGGTTCGTTTTCCCAGATCGGGCCGGAGCGTTTTCCGGCAACAAAACAGGTCGAAACGTGAACGAGCCGAGGTTTTTTCATCATTCGCGCCAGATCGATGATGTTGTTCGAACCCACGACGTTCGTCCGCAGAGCCGATTCGAGCGGCGGATTGAACGTAACGTTTCCGGCGCCGTTTATGATCAGATCCGTCTGCTCCATTATGGCTTTGGCTTCGGCTTCGTCCAGCCCCAAAAATTCGTTGCCGACATCACCGTTCACCGGCACGACCTTTTCGCGTATGAATTTTTCGAACCCGTCGCCGTACCTTTCGCGAAGCGGATCGAACGTCGGCGATGTAACAATGCTTGCCCAAAACCGCGCGTTCGATTCTTCGGCGTTCCGCGCCCGAACCGTCGCGTAAACCTTCCCGACGTCCGGAAAATTATTGAGCAGCATCGACAGCGTCACCTTCCCGACAAACCCCGTCCCGCCGATAAAAAATATCGTCTTTCCCTTAAATATTTCTGTTGGTGATAGTTTCATTTAAATTCAGCACGCAATGTGCGTCAGCATAAAACCTACGGCGTAAGCCATTCAAAAATTTTCAGATCATACGAATCAACCGCCAACGGCGGCGTCAGCATAAAGCCTATGGCGTAAGCCATAGGAATGCGGATCTAAGAACCCTAAGCCCGCATCGCGGGCGGCAGCATTACCCGCTCACCGCGGATAACATAGATCTTGTTTTCGACTTCGTCGAGTAACACCTGATCTTGTTCCGTCTTTTTGCTCATCCCGAACTCGTCACATCTTGCGACGGGTTTGTCAAAACGTTCATTTCCGACCGCGTCAATTTCGTTTCTCTGGACGAAGCGGCGGAAAATCGCCTTCGTTGCCAAAAGCGATCCGTTCTCGTGCAGCGTCGAGTATCTCGCAATATTTCGGACCGAACATCGCAGCAGTCGTCTTGTTGATCTGCCCCGACAGCCTTTGCAGCGCTATGTACTCAGCTCGATGAACAAAATACAATTCATCCAGATCGTCAAATCGTTCAAAGAATTCGAACAAGACGACGGCTTCATCTTCATTGATTGTCAATTCGTACTCTCTCATCAAATTAATACGTCACATCACACAAACTGATCATCATTGTTAACGACTGCATTTGCACTGTCTCGGCCGAATTTAATACTTGATCATTTTGCCAGCGGCACCAGTTTCGACCGGCGTATTTTCTTATCGCGTGTCAGCAGCGGGATCTTTTCGACTATG
>CBFGSN010000240.1:0-2912 GCA_965651435.1 uncultured bacterium
GACCATCTTGGCATAGCAACAAAAGGCATTGACGAAGCGCTGAAGTTTTGGGAAGACGCTCTCGGGCTTGAGAATGTTCATACGGAAGTCGTCAAGGACCAAAAGGTTCGCGTCGCGATGCTTCCGCTTGGCGAAAGCCGGATCGAACTGCTCGAACCGACGAGCGAAGATTCGCCCATCAGCAAATTTCTGGAAAAACGCGGCGGCGGCATTCATCACATTGCCGTGGAGGTCGCAGACATCAATGCCTCGCTCGCGTCGCTGAAAGAAAAGGGCGTTCGGCTTATCGACGAAGAGCCGCGCGTCGGAGCCGGCGGTTGTCTCGTGGCGTTCCTGCACCCAAGCTCTGCAAACGGCGTTCTGCTCGAACTGGTACAACCGCCGAAATAAACTTCCGAATTTATTATGTTCCGCGGGCCTGTTTTGATATAGTAATAGTTTGATTTTTAAGCCGACCGATCGCAGAAAGGGATCGATCTGAATAGAGAGGAAAATACATTGAGCAATTTAACAAAGGCCCTGATCTTACTCGTGGCCATATTAGGACTCGGAGCCGGGCTTGCATTCTGGAAGAGCAACACGCAGACGCATGCGGCAACCGATTTTTCGCAAATATCGAAACACGAAGTCGAAATGCTGCTCGCGGACGTTGCAAAGATCAACCCCGCGGCGGTCAAGCGCCTTGCCGATAATCCGGAGTTGAAAAGTCAGCAGCTCGAGAGTTTGAAACAGCTTCTTTCGCTGGCAAGCGCGGCAAAGCGTTCGGGACTTGCGAACCTTCCGGTAAACCATCAGGAATTAAAGAACATCCGTGCGGAGGTCGTTGCCGTTAATTACGACAAAGCGATAAACGGTGACAAAGGCCCGATGCCGCCTTTCGGTTTTATTACCGAAGACCAGATCAAGCAGTTTTGGGATCCGGCAAGCCAAACTCCGGCGAGCTTTATGGGAACGGTCAAGCAGAAACTCGGGCTCGGCGGTTTAGATCACGAAACGGCTTTCGAACAGTTCCTGCAAACAAAGGTCGAATTGCTCAAAGCAGATAATCCTTCGATGAAGGACCGCGAAATTTCCGACGAAGAAAAACAGCAGGCTCGCGAATTCTTCGCAAAGGTTCAGATCTATGAACACGAATTCGACACAAAGGCCGCCTCCGGCGAACTCGAAAAAGATGTCGTCGATCGCGCAAATCTGCAGGTAAAACTTCAGCAGGCGCAGTTCCTGGCGCGCATCTATTCGAAATCGGTCGAAGATTCGTTGAAAGTTACGGACGAAGACGTTGATAAATATATCGCCGAACATCCGGAATTTGATACCTCGGAAAAGAAAGCGAAAGCTCAGGAAATTCTGGACCGTGCGAAATCCGGCGAAGATTTTGCCGCACTCGCCGATGAATTCAGCGAAGATCCGGGCAACAAGGGACCGGACGGCAAAGGCAAAGGCGGGCTTTACGAAAAGGTCAGCATCGGCCAAATGGTCGAACCTTTCGAAAAAGCGGCTCTTGCGCTTGAACCCGGACAGATCGCACCGGAACTCGTCGAAAGCGATTACGGTTATCACATCATCAAGCTTGAAAAGAAAGGTGAACCCGACACGGCGAAGGGTGCCGACGGCAAGGTCGGCGAAACGTATGACGTCCGTCACATCCTGATCGCGACGACATTCACCGACCCTGAAAATCCGATGGCGCGGCCGCTTCCGATCAAACAGTATGTTCGTCAAAAGCTGGAATCCGAAAAACAGAAGGCCGAACTCGACAAGATCCTGAAGGAAAATCCGGTCGAGATCCCCGAAGATTTCGACGTCCCGCAGATCTCTGACGAAGACATCCAAAAATCGATGCAAGGGCCGCAAATGACCGGTCTTGACGCTGTTGAGCAAAGCGGTGACGATCACGGACACGAGGGCGAAGGCGGAACGAGCGCCGAACCCAACAAAGACGAAGCTCCGCAGCCGGACAAAAAATAAGCCCGGCTGACAAGGTCAGACACATTGAGGGAACCGGGTGCGTCCCGATTCCCTTTTTTTATATAGTTTCAGATGGAAAAAATAAATATTGGAATAATTGGCGGCAGTGGTTTGTACCAGATGCCGGAACTTGAAAATGTGCGGGAACAGCGTGTCGAAACGCCGTTCGGCGAACCTTCGGATGCGTTCATTATCGGCGAACTCGACGGTGTGACGGTGGCGTTTTTGCCGCGGCACGCACGCGGGCACAAGCTGTTGCCGACCGAACTTCCCTTTCGCGCAAACATCTACGCGATGAAATTGCTCGGCGTCGAATACATCTTGTCAGTTTCGGCGGTCGGTTCGCTTCAGGAACAATACGCGCCGACCGATATGGTGATTCCCGATCAGTTCTTTGACCGCACGCGCGCACGCGCGCACGAATCTACCTTTTTTGGCAACGGCATCGTCGCTCATATGACGTTCGCTCATCCGGTTTGTGGCGAGCTCGGCGATATTTTGGAAGCTTCGTGCAATTCGGTCGGCGTAAAAACGCACCGCGGCGGAACGTATGTCTGTATGGAAGGCCCGGCGTTTTCGACCAAGGCCGAATCGAACGTTTATCGCGGTTGGGGAATGGATATCATCGGTATGACGAACCTGCAGGAAGCAAAACTCGCACGCGAAGCGGAGATCGCCTATGCGACGCTCGCTCTCGTCACCGATTACGACTGCTGGCACGAAGGCCACGACGACGTCACAGCCGACATGGTCATCGAATATCTGAACAAGAACGTCCGCAACGCCCAGCTTATTTTGAAAGACGCCGTCAAACGCGTCGCCGCAAAAGAAACGCCGAATCAATTCGCCGGTTCGATGAAGAACGCCATCTTCACGGCACCCGAAAACTGGCCTGCGGAAACGGCGAAGAAGCTGGAAGCGATAATCGGAAAATACGCATCTTA
>CBFGSN010000241.1:0-2862 GCA_965651435.1 uncultured bacterium
TGGCTAAAGGAAAAAGGCGGTGCCGACCCGAAACGAATTGCCGTTATGGGCGGCAGCTACGGCGGTTATATGACGATGGCGGCGGTCACGCTTTATCCCGATCTTTGGGCAGCGGCGGTCAACACGGTCGGCATCGTAAACTGGGAAACGTTCCTGATGAACACGTCCGGTTATCGCCGCCGCCAGCGCGAGGTCGAATACGGAAGGCTCGATAAAAATCTGGCATTCCTGCGGGCGATATCGCCGATAAAAAAGGTCGATCGCATAAAAACACCGCTCTTCGTCATTCACGGAAAGAACGACCCGCGTGTGCCATATACCGAAGCGGAACAGATCGTCGCGAGTCTGAAGAAACGCGGAGCCGTCGTCGAATATAAACTTTTTGACGACGAAGGCCACGGCATTTCGAAACTTAAAAATCGCCTCGAACTTTACCCGCTCGTCGCCGATTTTTTGGATAAATATATGATGGATAAAAAAGCTGACGAGTCCGTTCAGCCGGCGAAAACGCGTTACGGCCTGTTCGGAAAAATGGGCGTCAAACCGGGAATGCGTGACCGCGTTGCCGAGATACTTTTGCGTGACGTCGATAAGCTGAAAGCGATCGGATGCCAGGCGTATATCGTTACATTGGATCCGAAGGACGCGAACTCGATCTGGGTGATGGAGGTTTGGGAATCGGAAGCCGCGCACGATGCATCGCTAAAATTGCCGAGCGTTCAGCAGGCGATAAAAGAAGCGATGCCGATGCTAACCGGCGAGTTCAGCCAAATGAAACTCGACGTTATGGGCGGACTCGGGCTTCCGAAATAGGTCGCGTTACCGCGCGATCTTGACCGAACGCCCGTCGCGGTCCGATTCGCGGGCTGCGTCCAGAACGCGCTGGACCGCAACTCCGTCTTCGAACGTAGCGGCACCGTCGATCTCGGTTTTGCCGTCGCGGATCGCGTTCACGATCTCTTTCGCCAAAACAGTAAAGCCGCGTGAAAATCCGGTGTCGGAGCCTTTTCCCGCCGGTTCAGCACTTTCGGTTTCGACCGGCGTCCATTCGGCATCGCCGCGACGCGAGATGTAAAGATCGCCGCGGTGCCCGATCCGCAAAGCGCCTTCGGTTCCGAACAACGTGATCTCGTTCGAATAGCCGACGCCGTCCGTCATCGAAACCGCCGCAAAGCCAGTCGCATCTTCGGCAACGCCGCCGTCCGCGAACCGAAGGATCATATTCGCCTGGTCATCCGATGTTACGGGACGGATAATGCCCGCCGCGTCTTTTCGCTCCTTTACGTTCGTTTGCAGTTGGCAGAAAACTTCCGAGATGTGCGTGCCCGAAAAGAAATTGAACGAATCGATAATGTGCGAATTTATTGCGCCGAGCGCACCGCCGCCCTGTTCAACGTCCGACCACCAGTTCCACCCGACCGACGGATCGCCGCGGTGCGGTGCCACAAAATCATAACGAAAATGGCGGAGCTTTCCGATCTCGCCGCCGTCGATCATACGCTTAGCCGCGCGCCGTGCCGGAACGAAGCGCAGTTCGTGATCGATCAGGGCGAGGCGGCCTGAATCTTTTACGGCATCGGCCATCGCTTCGGCTTCGGCAACGTTCATTGCCATCGGTTTTTCCGCCAGAATGTGTTTGCCGTTCGATGCGGCAAAAAGCACCATTTCTTTGTGCAGCACGGGCGGCGTGGTTATGCAGACCAGATCTACATCCGGGTGCGCCACCGTTTCGCGCCAATCGCCGGTGTGGTGTTCGATGCCGAATTCGTCCGCCGCAGCCTTTGCATTTTCCGCGCGGCCGCTCGCCACCGACACGAGCCGCGCATCCGCGCACTTGGCGAACGCAGGCATCTGAACCGTCCGTGTAAATCCCGTTCCGATAAAACCGATACCGATCTTTTTTGTCATAACTTTATTTTAGCTTAGAGCTTTTTCGAGCGACGTTTCCCATATCGCTTCCGCTTCGCTGACGCTGACGGAGATCGCCGAACGCCCGTCGATGTCGATATTCAGCATATCGTCCGCGACCTCACCGATGACAGCGAATGGACAATCGCCGATAGTTTCTTTCACTTTATCAAGGTCTTCGGCGGCAAAGCTGATGACGATCCGCGACGGCGTTTCGCCGAAAAGGAGCTCCGCATCCGAAAGGCCATTGCTTTCGAGCGAAATTTTTGCACCGATGCCTTCGCGGTTAAGCGATGAAAAACAGCATTCGGCGAGCGTGACCGCCAAACCGCCGTCCGAACAATCGTGAGCCGAACGAAGCAGCGTTTTGTCCGCAAGGTCGCGGCACGCTTTCTGGACCTTTAGTTCCAGATCGAGATCGAGCCGCGGCAGCGAACCGTTCGCGGTCATTTCGTCGGTCGTCATTCCGGCGACTGTGCGTGCAAATTCGCTGATGCTCAGGCCGCCGCCGTTCGTTCCAAGCAGAGCGATCACGTCGCCGTCATTCTTGAATCCGTGCGTGACGAGCTTATGAACGTCATCGACGAGGCCGACCATTCCGATCACCGGAGTCGGCAAAATTCCGCGGCCGTCGGTTTCGTTATAAAAAGAAACGTTGCCCGAAACGACCGGCGTTTCAAACGCTTCGCACGCGGCACCGATGCCGTCAACGACGTCGGAAAAAGCACGCATGACCTCGGGGCGTTCGGGCGAGGCGAAATTAAGGCAGTTCGTTACGGCGATCGGTTCCGCACCGACGCAAACGACGTTTCGGGCGGCTTCGGCAACGGCGAGCTTTGCTCCTTCGAAAGCATCGGCGTGAACATAACGCCCGTTTCCGTCAAGGCACATAGCGACGGCGCACCGCGTTTCTTTTATGCGAATGACGGCCGCGTCCGCTCCCGGCAAGATAGC
>CBFGSN010000242.1:0-2832 GCA_965651435.1 uncultured bacterium
CGTCCGGAAGCGATTCGAATATTTTATTTTCTAAACCCATAATGACCTCGGCGTTCTATGCAGCGAGCCTGACGGTTTCGCGCCGCCGTTCTATTTCGGCAATTCGTGCTTCGGCTCTGGCTTCGGCACGTGCCTCGGCCCTGCTCTGCAGACCCCAATCGAAAACGCCTTTCTTCCAAACGTATATGTAACCGACGATCAGCGTCGCGATGAACAGCAAGATCTCCACCAATGCGATACTTGCGAAAGCGACCGTTGCGCCGAATACGTCGGCGCTGGCCTGCTGTGCGGCGATCAAATTTTTGAACGCGACGGCGAACGGTATCATGAACAGGACTTCGATATCGAAAAGCAGGAATATTACGGCAACGCTGTAAAATTTTACCGAAAAGCGGTCGCGGGCGTCGCCGACCGGATCTTTGCCGCATTCGTACGGCATCAATTTTACGGCCGTGCGTTTGCGCGGGCCGATCAGTTCCGTGATCAGCAATTGGCTCAAGCCAAAACCCGCACCTACCAGAAACATTATTCCGATAGGCGCATAACTCCAAAGACTATAGGTTGCCATCTTTTCCTCTTAGATTGTCCTGTTCGTTACGTAAAACCAAAAAACCGCGAAATTCACCTTTAAATATCTAATATTTAATAAGATTTCGGGTCAACCTCAATCGTAAGTTAAGCTTTATGGAGTGTCAAGCAAACGACACTTTTCCATATGCCCGCCGCCGGCGAATATTTATTGACCGCGACGCGCGGCCTATGTTAGTTTAAATAGTGCGAAGGGAACTTCCCGACGCATCTGCTTTTCTTACTTCATTTCTTTGTTTCATTGCACCCGTAACAGTGATCACAGGATATAACACAGACATCGAATTCGGGGGCGTCGTTTATCACGTCCAAACGGAGGACAAAGGCCTCTCAAAACCGATAATTCTCTCGCTCGTCTACCAAGGCGGAACCATACTCGCGAGCAAACGTTCGCCGTATGATGACCTTTTGGCCGATGACCTCGATGAAGGCATACTTTCCGAACGCCTGAATCGGCAGCACCGCCTGATCTGCGCCGCCGTAAAGGCCGGCCGCATCGAAGACCTGAAACAAATGTCGCCCGGAGCGATACCGATGCCCGCCGCGGCGATGCCCGCACCGGCCGCCGCAACCGTCGGAAATTCGATGAACGGCAAAAGTCTTCGCACCTTTACCGAAGCCGTTGTTTCCGAGCCGATCCCGTTCGTTTCGGAACCGAGCATTGATGCCGCTGCCGAACCGATACCGTTCGTTTCCGAGCCGGAAATTCCGGCGCCGGAAATTTCCGCGCCGGCCGCCGAGCTCGCCGAAACCGCGGAGATGCCGATACTTGATCTTTCGGCGCCGACGGTTGGCGATATGCCGATACCGATCCCGGATGTGCTTCCGCCGGTCGGGCCGCCGCAGGAAAACGACCTGCTCGATACAAAAACGTCGATGCCGGACGAAGAGATCGTCGTTCCCGCCGAAGCGGTAGAGATAATAAGCGACCTGGCGGAAACCGAACGCCCGGTTTCGAAAAAGCTCAGCGTCGAATTTGTCGGGCCGTCCGATTTCAAAGGCGGCGAACGCAAAACCGTCACCGTTCTGGTTTGCCGCGGCAGCGAACGCAAGGTCGTCGCCAACGCCCAAACGATGGTAAAAATTCTCGGCACCAGTTTCCGCCCGCTGATCTTTCACGCAAAAACCGACGCGAACGGCATCGCCAAGATAAACCTTCAGATCCCGAGTTTTCAATCGGGCCGCGCCGCTTTGCTTATCCGCGTCATCAACGGCGGCGAAGAGATCGAACTCCGCCGCGCCGTCCGACATGGGTAGAATTTCAAGTTCCAGATTCCAGATTCCAGATTTCGTGACTTTCGTGTTTTTCGTGGTTCGTTCTGTTCTTCTCGATCTTCCTTTTCTGTGGTGAAAAAGAACAACCACAGAACGGGACGAGAAATACGACCACAGAATAAGAAGAATAGGAAGAAAAAGGAAGAACAGAACGGAACGGGTATTCCGAAACCCGTTCTAAAAGGTTATAATAGCCATATGAAGGTTATTATGAACGGCGAAGAGCGCACCGTTCCTCAGGACATCGATATCATAGGGCTTCTGAAACATTTCGAGCTTCCGGAACAGCGGATCGCGGTCGAGATAAACGACCGCGTCGTCCGCCGGAAAGACTGGCCCGAAACCGCCGTCCGCGAAGCCGACAAGATCGAGGTCGTCCACCTCGTCGGCGGCGGATGAAATATTAAAGGTTAACGGCGGCATTAGTTCTGTTGACATTTGGTTTTATAAATTGCCACTGGCTTCAGCCAGTGGTTTGAAATAGTGAGAATAAAGGCTTTAGCCGAACAAGAGAAATTGTTCTTCCTTATGGCTTCAGCCTTTTTGAGCTAAAGCCGGATGAAAACCATTCATCGGAAATTCGGCTAAAGCCGATGTTTTTCTTGGATCTCATCCCTCCAGCTAAAGCTGGAGGCAATGTAAAGGCCGCAAAGCCGCAAATGTCAACAGAACCTAGTTCCGGTCGCTTTTATGGGCCGGAGGCCTCTTTACCTAATATCTCGCCCACCTCGTCGTGGAATACGGTGCCGTACCGTCGCTTCGAACGAGAGAATTTTCCGTCCCGGCCGGGTTTGTACCAAATGGCGGGCCTGCCCGTATGTTCTTCGCGTGATTCGACGTAGATCAGGTCGCCGTAACCGTCAATTTCTTGCTCCAGGTCGTAGATCGTCTGCGGCACATCGTCCTCAATATCGGCATCCGCATCGATACAGCCAAGGTCATACGCGTCCGCGTTGTCATTGTTCGGCT
>CBFGSN010000243.1:0-2812 GCA_965651435.1 uncultured bacterium
CGACCGCGGGTGAAAGCGTTCGTAGCTTTTCTTTAAATGCGCGCTCGTGATGTGCGTATAGACCTGCGTTGTCGAGATATCGGCGTGGCCGAGCATCTGCTGAACGGAGCGGATATCGGCGTTGTTTTGTATCAGATGCGTGGCGAATGTGTGCCGCAGCGTATGCGCCGAAACGTCCTTCAATCCGCATTTGGCGGCGTATTCCTTTATAAATAGATGTATCGTCTGCCGCGTTATCGGCCGTCCGAGACCTGTGACAAACAGATTTTCGATATCGATCTTCTCTATCTGCCGACGCTTTGCCAAATAGCTTTTCAGCCATTCGACAGCGCTCGTGCCAATCGGCACACGACGCGTTTTGCTGCCTTTTCCCGTGCACGTCAAAAGGCCCGAATCGATATCAATATCACGCGCTTTCAGATCCGCGACCTCCGAAACGCGCAGCCCGCAGGCATACATCAGCTCAAGTATCGCGCGATCGCGAAGCCCGTTAAAACCCGAAACATCCGGCGCCGCCAAAAGCTCCTCCACCTCGTGCCGGTTCAAAAATTTCGGCAGATACGCGCCTTTTTTCGGCGCATCCAAATTTTCCGACGGGTCTTTTTCGATATGGCCTTCGAGCATCAGGAACTTGTAAAATCCGCGAAGCGAACTCAAAAGCCGCAGCTTTGACGTTTCCGCCAGATTCTCCGCCGTCAGGTCGATAAGCCATTCGCGTATGTCGCCGCGTTCGAGCCTTGCGATGTCAAACCCGTTCTTTTCGCACCAATCCGAAAGCTTCCGCAGATCGCGCCGATAACTATCGACCGAATTCTTTGCCAAACCCTTCTCGACCTTTATATATGAAATGTATTCGCGTAAAAGATCACGACTCATTTTATTTATTTTCGCGATATCCAACCATTTCCGATATTTGCGATTCTGATAGA
Organism: uncultured bacterium; assembly: GCA_965651435.1. Classification (GTDB taxonomy): domain Bacteria; phylum Acidobacteriota; class Blastocatellia; order Pyrinomonadales; family Pyrinomonadaceae; genus OLB17. The sequence goes on from CBFGSN010000243.1 coordinate 930, forward strand.
TACCTCAAATCTATTGACACTAAGTGATTTGAAGCTATAATTCTTTCGAAACTAATGCCAAGTATAACAAAACTCCCGTTGATCTTTTGCTTACTGTGCATCGCGCCCACATTTGTGCGGCCGCAAACGACAGAGGATCCAGCCCAAGCTCAGCTTTGGCTTGCGCGAGCGGAAACGGTGACCGCGGACACTCTTAAAGAAACATCGAACCTCGATGAGCTTGGAAAGGCTCTGCTTTTGGCGGAACTCGGAAACGAATGGAAGGAAACGGACGGGCAAAAAGCAGACGCATTTTTCGAAAGATCGGTCGATGCCTTGTTCTTTTATTCGCGGGAAAAAGAACTCGACCGATTCTTTGCAACGGCGCGAAAGATATTGGTTTTGCTGGCGGATAACACCAAGCAAACCGAGCGGCTCATTCGGATCATGTCGGATGAAACAGATGTCTCCGATAAAAATAAAGATCTGAACGCAGACGCCCTCGTCCAATACGCGCTTGAAATAGCAGAACGCGATCCCGCGAATGCGTACCGGCTCGGAGAGATCGCCCTAAAGATCGGCAGTCCGAAAGAGCTGCATAAATTGATCTGGATCCTAAATAAGCAAGATCCCGATACGGCCGTCAGGCTCTTTAACAGCTCCGTTTCAAAAGCGCGAACCGACCCAACCTACTATAGACTGCAAACCGTTCAGCTTGCGGCGTTCGGCGACGTGATCTTTGGCGATGTGCCTGAGTACATCAAACTCAACCGTCCCGAAAAGGTAACGGCATTAGCGCTACTCGCGGAAGTCATTGCTCAACTGCGTACCCGGTTTCTCGCGAAACAGATCGCCAAATGCAGCAACGAGGCGATGCTCGTTCAACAGATCCAAAACCAGTATCCCGAATATTTGCCCGAACAGATCGGGCCGGTTCAACAGGCATTGGCCGCGTGTTTAGAACAACATTCACCGCAGTCACAAGGGCTTTCCGATAAACTCAAAAACGCCACCGTCGAGGAACTCCTGAAGCTTGCCGATGAACACAAAGACGATCCGACCCTGCGAACCGCATATCTTTACCGGGCCGCGCTTCTTTCGCACGAGGAAAAGCGTTACGAACTGACGATCACGATCCTGGAAGGAATGAACAAAGACGAACGGAGTTCCGACCCGGATTTTTGGGACGAACTTCGCGCAAGCGCGGCGTCGCACCTGGCATTCGAAAAATACGAGTCTGACGAGATCCAGGGCTCAAGAAAAGTGCTTGCCGACGTCCCGGAGCCGATCAAACCCTTCGCCCAATACGGATTCGTAAAGCTGTTCCCCGCCAATGACGTTGCGAGCCTTCCGCTTCGGTCAGATGTTCTGAAGGAGGCTCGGAAAAATTTCATCAGATCGAATAAACCTCTCATCCGGAAATGTTCATATTGGCTTCGCTTAGTCGGTCTTTTGTCCGCGACCGGACTTCAAACCGAGGCGGCCGGTACCTTCCGCGATCTCGTGAAAACTTTTAATACGGAAATTGAAGGCAAAACCGAAAAGCTTGAAATAACACGCGAAATGGCCGAAGGTTCGTTCCCGCCTGAATTGGTAGAATCGGCAGAATCTTCGCTCGCGGAATCGGTTCGGCTGCTGAACGATCCGGCATCGCGCATAACGGTTAAGTTCACGCTTCTCCGCACTTCACTGCATCAATTCGACATTCTTAAAACGCGCAAGTATTAAACCAGGCGGGACGTCGCGGCATTTTTCGGCAGAGCCTTTATTTCGACGTTCGGGAATGATCCGCGGCCGAAGAAGACGTGTTTTGCGAGGCGCGTTCCCGGCTTTGTACGAAGAACGGCACAGCCGATCTCGATAAGCGCGTTGCTGCGGAAAAATGCGATGACGCGGCGCATCCA
>CBFGSN010000244.1:0-2776 GCA_965651435.1 uncultured bacterium
TCGCCTGCAGGGCGTTTCGCACCTCGGCTTCGACAATGTTTTCCGCCTGTTCGGTGAGGTTTTTCAGCCGGTCGGCCTCCACAAGCGTTCGCCCGAGGTTCGCTTTTGCGGTGCGGTTTCCGAACGGCAGCGAGATCGACACACCGGCACGATATGTCGGAAAATCTTGGCCGATCAAATTTCCGAGCGAATTGAAATATCCGCCGACAAGGTTTCGCGGAACCGTGCTTGTCGTCGTGCCCGCGGGAAGATCCGGCAGGCCTAGTATTTCGGAAAGTTCGTTGACTCGGGTCGTGAGCGCCGACGGCGTCGTCGTTCGCGGCGGAGTTTCACCGCCCGCGAGTCCGGCCATCGTGTACGAACCATAAAGGTCGATCTGCGGTTTCGTCTGATTTCTAAAGTAACGCTGATTTATTTCGTTGATCTCTTTATTGACCGCAAATTGTTCAAGCTCCGGGCGGTTTCGCAGAGCTTCCTGAACAGCCACATCCAGGCTAACACGCGGCGGATCGGTTTCGATCGGCGAAACCGGCGTAAGCGGCCGCGACCAAATCTCGCTTGTCCTGTCCGCGGCGAGAATGGTTTTGAGCGCGTTCTCCGCACGCGTAACAGTTTCCTGCGCGGCGTATGCGTTCTGTTCGAGCGTGGTGATCTGGCCGTTCGCGGCGACAATGTCGATGGGCGCGAGTATGCCCTTTTCAACGAGCCGCTGGTTGCTTTCAAGCTGTTCGCGGGCGTGGTTCAAAGCTTCCATCTGCACCTGAAGGTTTCGCAGGCTGTAAGCCAAATTCCAGTAACCCATTTCGACAAGCGTTATCACCTCGATCGCTTTCTGGCGAAACTGGGAATCGGTCAGGCTCAGATTCTTTTTCGCGATCTCGATATTCCGGCGATTATTGTCGATGCCGAAATTCCTGAAAAGCGGCTGGCGATAAGTGAATGTCAGATCCGCCGGATACTGCGGATTCAGCGTCGCGTTCAGGTTGGACGTATCGGTCCGCGACGATGTGAAACCGACCGAATAATTCCCGCCGCGATAGGGCGAAAAACCGGAAACGCTCGTGTTCCCGAAAAATTGTTTTACGGTTACGGCGCCGTTCGTCGCCCCGCCGATGGTCGATGCGGTCGGCGTTGTCCGGCTTTCGTAATAACTTTCGGCGCCGAATATCGGGTCGTAGATCCCACGCGCTCCGCGAAGGTTAAATTCAGCGATCTTTACGTCGTTGCGCGATGCATCGATGTCATTGTTGTTCTTGAGAGCCATTTCGATCGCCTGATCCAGCGTCAGCGAAAGTCCGTTCGCCTGATCAACACCGATGCGGTCAGGATCCGGCATCGGCCGAAGCGGCGTTCCAAGGTCGGGCGGAGTCGGCGGAGCTTCGTCCGTTTCCGCAGGCAATGGTTCGATCCGGATCGGCGTCGGTGTTGGAGTTGGTGTAGGAGCGGTTTCCTGCGCGGCCGCGGACGTCGCGGCAAACGCGGCGACGGCGAACAAACAACACAGGAATAATATCTTTTTGCACCGGGGCAAATAAAATAACTTCATATTTGCAGGCTTATATCTCCTCCGCTTCGTCCGGTTCCGTCTTGCTCTTGCCCGTGGAGAATGCTGAGCGAAGCTTTTCGCCGAACCTGCCGAACATGCCGAAGAAGTTTCGGAACAGGCTCGAATCCGCCGCATCGTCAAAAAGCGAATAGAACACAGGCACCGCGAGCAGCGTTAGCAGCAGACACATGCTCTGGCCGCCGATAACGAGAACGCCGATGGAACGGTTCGTGGCCGCGCCGGCTCCCGCGCCGAGCGTCAACGGGATCATGCCCGCAACAAGCGCCATTGTCGTCATCAATATCGGACGCAGGCGGTCGCGGTTTGCCTGAATGATCGCGTCGTAGCGGCTCATGCCGCGGCTGCGGAGCGTGTTCGTATGATCGATCTGCAGGATCGCGTTCTTTTTAACGATACCGAACAAAAGCAGGATACCGAGCGCGGAAAATATGTTCAGCGTCTGACCCGCAAGCGCCGTCGAAAGCAGCGCGAAGGGCACCGAAAGCGGCAGCGTGAGCAGTATCGTGATCGGATGTATGAACGATTCGAACTGAGCGGCGAGGATCAGGTACATAAAAACGAACGAAAGCAGGAATGCATACATGAACGAATCATATGCCCGTTCCAGCTCTTTCGATTGGCCGGTCACGCCGGTTATGTACTGCGCCGGCATGTTCAATTCGTCGGCATAGGATTTCAATTTCGCAAGCGCGTCGGATTCGGAGCTGTTCGGCGGAAGGCTCGCTGAAACCGTCACCTGACGCAGGCGGTTCAAACGGCTGACCGACGACGGGCTCAGTCCTTCCTCGAGTTTTACGACGCGGTCGAGCCCGACCGTGCCGCCGTTCGCCGATGCCACCGTAAATGCCGAAAGATAGCTGCGGTCACGGCGATAGCGTTCGTCGGCCTGAACGACAACGTCATATTGTTCCGAACCTTCGCTGTATGTCGAGACGATCTGGCCGGCAGCCAAAATATTCAAAGCCTGTGCGACATCACCGGCGCGGACGCCAAGGTCCGCCGCTTTCGTGCGGTCGATCATTACGCGGATCTCAGGCGTTCCGACCTGGATGGAGCTATCCGGATCATTGAATATCGGATCGCCTTTCATCTTTTCGACCAGAGCGTTCGCATACTGGTTCAGCATCTCCATATCCGGCCCGGCGATATAAAGGCCGACGCCCGAGCCGCCCCGGCCAAGCCCGATGCTTCCCGCGATGGATGATGATG
>CBFGSN010000245.1:0-2774 GCA_965651435.1 uncultured bacterium
TCGTTGCGTTTCAATGCACATCGCGTGTTATCGGTGCATCGATCCACAACAATACCGCGGAAAAGCCAATGTTTATGGCGTTTGGCACGTCAGTTGTCTGATTATGGGCGAGAGGGCCGAAACGGCGGGATCGCGAACGATCTCAAGAACAAGGAGGTTATATAAAATGAATGAATTTACACCAAATCCGGGAGAAAACATCGACAATAACGAGGTAATATCGACGCTGAACGGTTTGATAGAGATATGCCGCGACGGACAACAGGGCTTTGCCGAAGCCGCGGAAAATCTTGGCGACACCGACATCAAGTCACTTTTCTATAAATATTCGCAGGAACGTGCGCGTTATGTCGGCGACCTGCAGGCGCTGGTACAGACGCTCGGCGACGAACCGGAAGATTCGGGCAGCTTTTCGGGGACGATCCATCGCGGATGGCTGAACCTGAAGGCCGCGATCACCGGCAACGATGAAGCCGGTATTCTGGTCGAGGCCGAACGCGGCGAAGATGCCGCAAAAAGCGCGTATGAGAGCGCACTTGAAATGAAGCTTCCGGCGCACATCCGCGATTCGCTTCAGGCGCAGTACGCGGGCGTCCAGGAAGCCCATAACAAAGTGAAAGCTTTGCGCGACGCAGCAAAAGAGGACAGAAAAACGAACGTCGCTTCGACACGTTTTAATTGAATAGGCCTGAGCTATTGTGAATACGGTGTTCCGGACGGGCCGCCGTATTCACTCATTCACTCACTTCTTTTGCCGATCCGATCGCGGCAAGACCCGCGATGCGATTCGCATCAATGTCAGGATATTCCGGATTGATCCGGATACACGCCGCGAAATGACGCGGCTTTATTTCCGCAAGAACGGGTTCCATCTTTTTGCATTCGGGTATCATATACGGACAGCGTGTGTGAAAACGGCAGCCCGACGGCGGATTTATCGGCGACGGAACATCGCCCTGCAGGATTATGCGTTCGCGCTTTGCTTCGACCTCAGGATCGGGCACCGGAACGGCCGATATCAGAGCCTTTGTGTACGGCATCAGCGGATCGCTGTAAACGTCCTTGCCTTCGGCAAGTTCGACGATCTTGCCCAAATACATCACCGCAACGCGATCCGACAGGTGACGCACGGCACGCAGATCGTGCGAAATAAACAGATACGTGAGTTTCTTTTCTGCCTGAAGTTCTTCCATCAGGTTCATTATTTGAGCCTGAATGGACACATCCAAAGCGGAGATCGGTTCATCGGCAACGATGAATTCCGGATCGACCGCAAGAGCACGCGCAATGCCGATGCGCTGGCGCTGGCCGCCGGAAAATTCGTGCGGATAACGATTAATGAATCGGCGGCTGAGTCCGACGGTTTCCATCAGACGCTGAACTTTTTCCGCAGTGCTTCCGCCGTCTTTCAGCTTGAAGGTGCGGATCGGTTCGCCGATGATGTCGCCGACCGTCATACGCGGATTCAGCGATGCGTACGGATCCTGAAATATCATCTGCAAAGCCTTTCGGCGTTCGCGCATTGCTCGTGGTGAAAGCGACGTGAGTTCCGCTCCGTCGTGAAAAACTTCGCCGCCGGTCGGTTCAGTCAGCCGCAGTATCGCCTTTCCGAGCGTCGATTTACCGCAGCCCGATTCGCCGACGAGCCCGAGCGTTTCGCCGCGTTTGATATCGAGCGTGATGCCATCCACGGCTTTGACGAACCGCGCTTCGCTGAACAATCCGCCGCCCAGGCGGTAATGCACTTTCAGATCTTTTAGTTGTATCAGGTCGTTGTTTTCCATCGTTTATTACAATTTGATCTCAGGTTTGGCTTCGGGCCGCGACGCTTCTTTTAGCGATGTTGCATAGACTTCTTCGGCAAAATGGCAAAGCGAACTGTGGTCAGGCGCGATCTCGACGAACGGCGGATATTCCGCGCGGCAAATGTCTTCGGCTCGTTCGCAGCGTTCGGCAAAAGGACAGCCAGGCGGCAAATGCGCAACATCCGGAGGCAGTCCCGGTATCTGGTAAAGTTCGGCTCCCTGTTCGTGTGCCGGATCGGGAACGCTTTTCAAAAGGCCTTTCGTATAAGGATTTGCCGGCGTCGAAAACAGCTTTTCGGTCGGAGCCTGTTCGAAAACTTTTCCGGCGTACATCACAACGATGTGATCGGTCATACCGGCAACGACGCCGAGATCGTGCGTGATCAGAATCACGCTGGTGCCGAGCCGGCTTTTCAGATCCTTGATGAGTTCGAGTATCTGTGCCTGGATCGTAACATCAAGAGCCGTCGTCGGTTCATCGGCGATCAAAAGTTCGGGTTCGCAGCTCAACGCCATCGCGATCATAACGCGCTGGCGCATACCGCCCGAAAATTCGTGCGGATAATTATCGACACGCGTTTCGGCCTCCGGAATGCCGACCATTTTCAGCATCTTTATCGCGTGTGCGCGTGCTTCTTCCTTGGTGTGGCCCAGGTGCAGACGCGTCACTTCCATAAGCTGCGTCGAAATTTTAAGGAACGGGTTAAGCGACGTCATCGGATCTTGAAAGATCATTGCGATACGCTTTCCGCGAAGCTTTCGCACGTCCGCGATCGGCAGTTCGCGAAGATCGACGCCGTCAAAAACAACCTCGCCGGCGACGATCTTTCCCGGCGGTTGCGGGATCAGCCGCATTACCGAAAGATTCGTCACGGATTTTCCGCTGCCGCTTTCGCCGACGATGCCGAGCGTTTCGCCTTTCTTTAGCTCGAACGAAATTCCGTCCACCGCTTTGACCACGCCGTCCTC
>CBFGSN010000246.1:0-2750 GCA_965651435.1 uncultured bacterium
GATCTTCAAGCCGCGCGGCGACAAGAACGACCCGCGCATTGGCGAAATTATTTCGCACGACGAAAAAGATTATCATGCGGCGGATGTCGTCATCATCGGCTGTCCGCAGGACGAAGGCGTCCGGCGAAACGGCGGCCGCGTCGGCGCGGCGGCGGCTCCGGACGCGATTCGCGAACAATTCTATAAACTTTCCACATTCAACGTACGCCGACGCATACTCGACGCGGGCAATGTCATAACGGAAGGCTCGCTCGAAGAAACGCACGATCGGCAATGCACCGCGGTAAAACAATGCCTGTCCGACGGAAAACTTGTCATAACTCTTGGCGGCGGCAATGACATTGCTTATCCGGACGGTAAGGCAATGAGCGAAGTTTACGGTGCGGATGAATGGCTGGCGATAAACATTGACGCACACCTGGACGTCCGTGCCGACCAACCGCGGAACAGCGGCACGCCTTACCGCCAACTGCTCGAAGAAGGCCTTGTCAGGCCCGGAGCTTTCTATGAGGTCGGCTTCCAATCGCATTTCCTTTCGCCCGTTTATTACGATTACATTCGCGACCTGGGCGTTAACCGCATCAGCCTGGAACTCCTTCGTTCGCAGGATCACGTCGAACAAGAGATAAAGAACCGCATCCGCGAAAAGTTCATCAACCACAGCAGATCGCTGAATACCTTTTTCGGCTTTGACCTGGACGCGGTCAGGTCGTCGGATGCTCCGGGAACGTCGGCACCGTCGCCGCTCGGCCTTCGCGCGGGCGAATTCATCGATCTGGTAAATTATGCCGCAAGTCTTGCGAACACGCGGCTTGTCGAATTTTCGGAGGTCAATCCGACCTACGATCAGGACAACCGAACGACACGGCTGGTCGCAATAGCAATGCACAGAATATGTTCCGTTCGGGTTTGATATGCAGGAAAGGTTATTTTGTTCGAAATGCGGCGCGGCCGATCAGAATTAACCCTACAAATTCGGAGAATAAATATGAAAACACCCTCGATAATACTTTTCATTCTGTTACTTACGGCCGCGGCATTTGGCCAGCAAAAGAACGATCCGCCGACGATCGAGGTAAATGGGCTGGCGGAGATCGTAGTTCAGCCTGACGAAGTTTCGATCGGGATCGACATCACAAAACTCAATAAAGATCTTGCGGTCGCGAAATCCGAAGCCGACAAAGCCTATGCGAACGTCATGGCGGTTACAAAGAAATTCGACATCGCACCGGAAGATGTAAGAACGACACGCCTTTCGGTGGAGATGAAATACATCTGGGTGAGCGATCCAAAAAATAAGGTCTTTGACGAAGACGGCGACGAGATCGGCACGCGCACTTTCATCGGGTACGAAGTATCGACCAATGTGACGATACTTCTCAAAGACCTTGACCGTTTTCAGGAACTGTTTTCGGACGTGCTGAAAGCCGGCGTCTCGGAAATTGATAATGTCGCATTTCGATCGTCGAGAATGGTCGAACTTGTAAAAGAGGCTCGCATAAAGGCTATGAAAGCGGCACACGAAAAAGCGTCGGCAATGGCAGGGGCGATCGGCCAAACTATCGGAAAGGCGATCTCGATCAAGGAAGTCAATAATCCGCGGTACGGATACGGAGATCCTTCCGCGAACACCGTTATTATTGATGGAGCCGAACTCGGATCAGAAACGCTTGCGTCGTATTCGCCCGGTTCCATCAAAGTTTCATCGCAGGTTTCGGTCGTATTTTTGCTGAACTGAACGCGGCTTTCGGCTTGACACTTATGCCGCCGTTTCTTATTCTTTAGGTTCGCTTTTCTCTTTGAAACTGCGATACGTAGGCACTTAGCTCAGTGGTAGAGCACTACCTTGACACGGTAGGGGTCAGCAGTTCAACTCTGCTAGTGCCTACCATTTAATATTTTTTCGATAAGATGCTTTCGAAGAATTTTGCACTTTTAATAACTACTACGACACGCTTCTAATAGCGTGATGTTCGGAGGCCGCCGAAAGGCGGAACTCCAAACCTTGCAAAATCGCTCTTATCGGATCAGATCTATTTTAGTAGTAGAACGGAGTCCAACAAACTTCAGTTTGTTGCGGCGTTTTATAAAATTAAGCCCAGTAAACATAAGTTCAACGAACTTCGGTTTGTTGTGGGTTTCCATCAAACTAAAGTTTGATGGACATAAGATGAGCGAGATAAATATCAAATTTAACGGAACGCAGCAGGCGATCCCTGCTCCGGCGAGTGTCGCAGACGCCATAAAAGCGTTCGACCGCGACGCGCTTAAAAAGTCGCTGGCCGCAAAGGTCAACGGCGAAGAGGTCGATCTGAACAAAGAGCTTGCTGCAACCGACGAAGTTCTTTCGATCGAACCTGTTTTTGCCGATTCGCTCGACGGGCTTGAGCTAATTCGCCATTCGACGGCGCATCTGCTCGCCGCCGCTCTGCTCGATCTTTATCCGGGAACCAAACTCGGCATCGGCCCGGCGCTGATGGACGACCCGCGTTACGGATTTTTCTACGATTTCATCGCACCCGAACAGATCTCCGAAACCGATCTGCCCGCGATCGAAAAGAAAATGAAGGCCCTGGCGAAACAGAACCTTCCCTATCGCCGCGAAGACGTCGCAAAGGCGAAGATCCTGGACATTTTCAAGGAACGCGACGAACCGCTGAAATGCGAACTGATCGACGAAAAGGTAGGCGAAACCGCCAGCGTTTATTACATCGATAATTCGCCGTTCATTGATTTTTGTCTCGGCCCGC
>CBFGSN010000247.1:0-2742 GCA_965651435.1 uncultured bacterium
CTTTCTGGTTCTGTTTCAAGGAACGCGAAAAGATCCTGAACCTGATCGAAGCCGCCTCCGGCGGACGTATGACGCCGAGCTATTTCCGCATCGGCGGGCTGATGATGGATCTGCCGGCCGGATTCGAAAATCGGTGCAGGCAATTTTTGGATGATTTTCCGGACGCGCTGAATACGTTCGACACTCTTATCACCGGAAATGCGATCTGGCAGGCGCGTACGATGGACATCGGCGTCATCAGCCGTGAGAACGCAATAAGCTGGGGATTGACCGGGCCGTCGCTTCGCGGCAGCGGCGTCGAACTCGACCTTCGGCGGCATAATCCTTACACCGGCTACGAAACTTATGATTTCGACATTCCGGTCGAAACGGGCGGCGACGTGTGGTCGCGATTCCTTGTGCGTATGCGCGAACTGAAAGAATCGCATAAGATCGTCCGTCAGGCGCTTGAAAGATTAAAACCCGGCCCGACAAAAGCCGACGCGCCGAAGGTCGTTTTGCCCGATCGCGACGATATGCGCAAGCATATGGATTCGCTCATACACCATTTCCTTATTGTCGCCGAAGGCTTTAACGTTCCGCCCGGCGAGGTCTATCACGCCATCGAAGCGTCAAAAGGCGAACTCGGCGTTTATATGAGATCGAACGGCGGGCCGAAACCCGAACGCGTGCATTTCCGCGGGCCGAGCTTCGTGAACCTGTCCGCACTTCCCGATATGGCCGTCGGCGAAATGGTCGCCGACACCGTGGCGATCATCGGAAGTTTGGATATCGTTTTGGGAGAAATTGATAGATAGCTGTCAGCATCGGCGGTGAATGCTCCGGCTTTCGACTGAACACTGACAACTGACCACTGTTTTATGGCAGCACATACAGCTACAAGTTATACGGATCAGGTTGAATATTCCTCCGAAGTGGCGGAATTTTCGCCGGAGATCATTGCGGAAATGGACGCGTATCTCGCGAAGTATCCGCCGGAGCGGAAGCGTTCGGCGTTGATACCGATCTTGCTGCTTGTGATACAGCGCGAACGCGGTTGGGTCGATAACGCCGGCGTCAATTTTTTGGCGCAGTATCTGGGCGTTGAGGTGACCGACGTCTGGGAAACGGCGACGTTCTATTCGATGTTCAATCTGCATCCGGTCGGCCGCCATCACATACAGATCTGCAAAACACTGTCGTGCAAGATAATGGGCGAACCGGAGATAACCGACCACGTTTGTTCCCGGCTCGGCATAAAACCGGGCGAAACGACGCCGGACGGAAAGTTTACCGTGTCGCTGGTCGAATGCCTCGGAAGCTGCGGCACCGCGCCGATGATGCAGATCGGATTCGATTATCACGAAGACCTGACCGTCGAAAAGGTCGATAAGATATTGGATGAGTTGGAATAGTTTCGCATTACAAGGTTGTCGAAGAACATGCGGAAGATGCTATGGACCCAAAAGTTTTTTGATACGAATGGTCAGTACAAATGAATGATTTTAAGGTCATAATCGAAAAGCACGAGGACGGATTTATTGCGTACCCTCTTGGACTCAAGGGAGTTGTAGTGGCCGAGGGAGACTCATATGAAGAAGCTTTGGCTGATGTTAGATCGGCTATTCGTTTTCATATAGAGACGTTCGGAGCCGATGCATTCGAGGATGATTCGCCGGTGCTTGAGGCATTTGTTGCGGAAACCAGATTAGCAGCATGAAATTTCCGGCTGATGCACCAAAACGAAGAGTGTTAAAGGCTCTTGAATCGTTAGGGTTTCACCTTGTGCGGGAAAGAGAACATATTGCGTTGCAGAGAGAAAATGACGATGGCACAAGGACGCCATTAACTCTTCCGAACCACGAAAAGATCAAGGGTTCGACATTAAGAACTATCTGCAATCAATCAGGAATTTCGCGAAAAGATTTTTTGAATGCTTATGAGAAAAACCGACGTTGATGCAAAATGAAAAAGTTTTCGATCTTTGAATTTTTTACTATCGCAGTACTGGTGTGCGGGGCGGCTTGTTCCTCTCAGGCGCAGTCGAAAACAAAGTATTTTTACGGCGAGGACAAATTCGAATCACCGACTGCCATTTCGGAGAACATGGCATCGGCCGTTAGTTCGAATGAGAGTTTTCGTGATTGTGCCGAATTAGGACTTGCGGCCGGATCATTCGAAGCGAGCGAGATCGATCTCAACCACGATGGCATTGCCGAAGTCGTGGTAAAAGGAGAATGTGGGAACAGTGCGACCTCATATTACTATTGGGTTCTCCGAAAACATGGGCAAAAATACGGCACGATACTTTTCCACGCCGCGATGGGATTTGAGATATTGGATGAGAGATCGAACGAATGGCCGAATATCGAGTTTTCGGGATGTAATGCGAACACGTGTTTTTATACCGATTATATGTTTGACGAAGGTAAATACGCGATAACGAAAAGTTTTGAATAACCGGTCGATACACCGTAAAGCCGTCGGAGACGGCGGTAGAATATAGCCCCACGCGTGAGCGTGGGGTGCGGATGCGAGTAACGATCCGAGTTGTCGAAGACAGCGGCAGGATTTTTGTGAGCTGCCGCCCGTTTCACGGGCTCTGTTGAAAATTGTGAATGTTGACCTACGGCTTACGCCGTAGGCTAAATGCTGATGCCCGCTACGCGGGCTGCGAACGTCCAACAAACTTTAGTTTGTTGAAATAGATATGGAAATCAAAGCAATAGGTTGTGAGCCTTTGTCGCTCAAGCGTGTGCATAT
>CBFGSN010000248.1:0-2736 GCA_965651435.1 uncultured bacterium
ATAAAATCCCGTACGTTCTCGCGAATTATCGGAAAATTCAGATCGCCGACCGAGATCGTGCGTGCACCGTCGGCCATCGTTTGCGGTTCCGTGATGTTCGGGATTATTTCGCCGGCGCGAAAGGAACGAGCACCGTCATTCGCGAGCAAAGGTTCGGCCGCATAAACTTCCGCCGGCGAATCGTGTTTTCGGAGCCCGGTCGCGATGCCAGAGATCAAACCGCCGCCGCCGACCGGCGAGATGACGACGTCGAAATTTTCCGCCGCGAGTTCTGCTCCGAGCGTCGAATTTCCTTCGATCACGAATTTGTCGTCATATGCGCTTGCCTTATATGCATTCGGCATTTCCGCCGCGAGCTGTTCGACGCGTTCGTTGCGGCCGATCTTGTTCGTGTCGATCAGGTCGAGCGTCGCTCCGTAACCTTTTATCGCATCTATCTTTACTTGGGCGGAGGTGTCGGGCATCACGATCACGGCTTTTTTTCCCAAAAGTTTACAGGCATATGCCATCGCCTGGCCGAAGTTTCCCGATGACGCCGTCAATATCTCTTCGTTCGGAACATTCAGCGCAAGGTTATACGCCGCACGGAATTTGAAGCTTCCGGTGTGCTGGAAAGTCTCCGTCGCTATCGTTATATCAAGCCCGAGCCGGTCGCGGAGCTTTGCCGAGTCGATAAAGGTTGTTGGGCGAATTGCCTCATTCAGCGTTATCATAATGTTAGACGCAAGTTTATAATCGGAAAGTCATCTATGTCCAACAACGAAATATTCGCAGCTCTCGATCAATTGTTCCATCAGTCCAAGCTCCAGTTCGGCGACGCAATTCGGTCGCGTTGGTTCCATACCGACGATCCGTGTCCGGGCTGCGGCAAAAAGATCTCTACGATGAAATACAAGGGCAAGGACACCTTGTCGCTGAATACGTTCATCTTTCGCGAACACGGCGTTCTGATCGGCTATTTGCTTTGCGGCAAATGCGCGAAGCAGATCTTCAAGGACGGCGAACACGCGACGGGACGTCTGCCGCTGCATGACAAGATCGAAGATACGCTGAAACGTTCGTATCTGCGGAAATCGGGACACTAAGAAGTTTTATGTCACAAGCACAATTTGGAATGGTCGGCCTCGGCACAATGGGGCGAAACTTTTTATTGAACGTCGCTGAGCACGGCTTTTCGTGCGTCGGTTATGATCTGGACGCGGAAAAACGCGAGCTTCTGCTGAAAGAAGGCGCGGGTATGCCGATCGAAAAGGCCGACGACATTGCGCAGTTTACGGCAAAGCTCGCGCGGCCGCGAAGCATAATGCTGCTCGTTCCGGCGGGCAAGATCGTTGATTCGGTGATCGCCGATCTTCTTCCGCACGTCGAAGCGGGCGACCTTATCATCGACGGCGGCAATTCCCATTTTACTGACACCGAAATTCGCGAAGCCGCGCTTGCGGAAAAGGGCATCGGCTTTCTTGGCGTCGGTGTTTCAGGTGGCGAAGAAGGCGCGCGGAACGGCCCGAGCATAATGCCCGGCGGCAGCCGCGAATTTTACGACCGCGTCGCGCCTATATTCGAAGCCGTCGCCGCAAAAGCGAACGGCGAGCCGTGCGTGGCGTACATGGGCACGGGTTCGGCGGGCCATTTTGTAAAAATGGTGCACAACGGCATCGAATACGGGCTGATGGAAATTTTGGCCGAGATCTACGATTTCATGCACCGCATTTTGAAGATGGACCACGCGCAGATGTCATCCATTTTTGCGAAATGGAACGGATCGGACCTGAATTCCTTCCTTGTTGAAATAACGGCCGAAGTCCTTAGAAAAACGGACGCCGATACGGGTAAACCGCTCGTCGAAATGATCCTCGACAAAGCCGCGCAGAAAGGCACAGGCAAATGGACGTCGCAGGCGGCAATGGACCTCGGCGTGCCGATACCGACGATCGATTCGGCGGTTTCGATGCGTCAGATATCGGCGCAGAAAGACACGCGGCGGCTTATTTCAAAAAAATTCGGCGGTACCGATTCCGCCAATGACAGAACCGCAGGCGGCGACGTCGCATCCAGCGTTCCGACGGACGATCCGAAAGGCATCCGCGAACACCTTGCGACAAAAACCGCGGCGACTGAACATCACGAAGCCGCCGGAGCGAATGCCGATGTTTCCGAAAAACGCGTCGATAACGGACCTCACCGACCTGACGGAGCCGTCCGCGATGTTTTTGGCGAAGACCCGGAACACTCGCTTGCCGAACTTGAGGCCGCGCTGCTCAGTTCGTACGTCGTGACGTATGCCCAGGGGCTTTCGCTTTTGCAGATCGCATCGGCCGAGAAAGATTACGGGCTCGACATCGCGGGGATCGCGAAAATTTGGCGCGGCGGCTGCATCATCCGCTCCGCTTTGCTCGACGAAATGCGGCGTGCGTACACCGAAAAGCCGGAGCTGCCGAACCTTGTTCTCGACGATCATTTCGCAAAGATCATCGCCGGTTCGCGCGAAAGCTGGCACAAGGTCGTCGGTGTCTTTTCGCACAGCCGAATTCCGGCGCTTTGCCTTTCGTCCGCGCTCGCGTATTTCGAAGCGTTCCGCTCCGAACGTCTGCCCGCGAACCTTATCCAGGCTCAACGCGATTACTTTGGTGCGCACACCTACGAACGGACCGACAAAGAAGGCATCTTTCACACGCCGGATTGGGGAGCATAGGCGTTCCTCGTGCGTTTTTGCGCGCTCAGGCTCCCCTCCTTAGA
>CBFGSN010000249.1:0-2732 GCA_965651435.1 uncultured bacterium
ACGATCTGGCCGTGAAGTTCGATGTCATTGTCGAGCAATGTGCGAAGCTTGTCGGAAATGTCGGCTCGCTCCGGCGGAACACCGAGCATAAAGGCGCGTGTCGCAAGATCCGTCGCGTGTATCGAAACATATTGCGGCGACAACCGCTGTTCGATAATCCGCCGCATTTCGTCCGGCGTGATCGAGGAAAGCGTCGTGTAATTGCCGTATAGGAACGAAAGGCGAATGTCTTCGTCGCGGACGAAAAGCGACGGCCGCGCGTCGTCCGGATTGCCTTTGCAAAAACAGAACAGGCATTCGTTGGCGCATTGCCGCGGCACGATCTGTTCGAACGAAAGCCCGAAATCTTCGCCTTCGTCGCGGTCGAACTCGATATCGAGCGTTTCGCCGCTTTTCTTTTTTACACGAAGCGTGAGTTCGGTTTCGCCCGCCGTCTGGAACCGAAAATCGAGATAATCGCGGACGTTGCGGCCATTTACGCGTACGATCCTGTCGTCCGGTTCCAGCTCAAGCTCTTCGCCGAGACTGTCCGGTGCGACCTCCGTAATTATCACGCCCGCACGCCGGAGCTGCGTTACGGCCGGTGTGACGGCAAATTCGTACATAAAAACATTGTCCGCGAAATGCGCAAAAGACACAAAAAAAGCTTCGTGTTTTTCGCGTCCTTCGCGGACACCTAAACTGCCCTACGCCGCTGCGGCTTTCAGATCGACAAGCGTATCGAGCGGCGTGTATTCCAGCCCTTGCGAATCGGCAACGGCTTTGTACGTCAATTTTCCTTTGTAGGTATTGACGCCTTCCTGCAGGCCCTTGTCGTTCCTGACGGCGGCTTCGAAGCCTTTGTTCGCAAGTTCGAGCGCAAATGGCAGCGTTGCATTCGTCAGTGCGAACGTCGATGTGCGCGGAACCGCTCCCGGCATATTGGCAACGCAATAATGCAGCACGCCTTCTTCGTAAAACGTCGGGTTCGAATGCGTCGTCGCATGCGTCGTTTCAAAGCATCCGCCCTGATCGACCGCAACGTCCACGAGAACGGCGCCGTCCGGAATGAGTTTCAGCATATCGCGTGTGACGAGTTTCGGTGCGGCCGCTCCCGGAATAAGCACCGCGCCGATGACGAGGTCTGCGTGCGAGATCGCTTCGGCGATAGCAAAATGGCTGGACGCAAGCGTTTGTACCTTCGACAGGAAAATATCATCAAGCTGACGCAGGCGATCGAGGTTTTTGTCGATGATCGTGACCTTTGCACCCAAACCGACGGCCATCTTTGCGGCCTCGGTACCGACGATGCCGCCGCCGAGGATAACAACGTTCGCCGCCGGAACTCCCGGAACGCCGCCGAGCAGAATGCCTCGGCCGCCGTTCATTTTTTCAAGGCAGGTCGCACCGACCTGTACGGACATACGTCCCGCAACTTCGGACATCGGCGTCAAAAGCGGCAGACGTCCCCTGCTGTCCGTGATGGTCTCATATGCGATGCCGGTGACGTTGCGTTCGAGCATCTGCTTGGTGAGTTCCAGCTCCGGCGCGAGATGCAGATACGTGAAAAGCAGATGGTTTTCGCGCATCCGCGGATATTCCGGTGCGATAGGTTCTTTGACCTTTACGATCATATCGCCCGCTTCCCAAACCTCATCGGCGGTATCGAGCAGCTTTCCGCCCACCTGTGCATACTGGTCGTCAGAAAAACCGGAACCTTCTCCGGCGCTTTTCTGAACAAAAACTTCGTGGCCCGCATCGGCCAACGCGTGGACACCCGCCGGCGTAAGCCCGACACGGTATTCGTTGTCTTTGATTTCTTTCGGTAATCCGATCTTCATTCGATCACTCCTGAATTTATGCTTAATAATAACCCAAACTTTAGATTATATAATTTTCGATGTTTATTAAAAAGCCCCGAACCATAAGAACCCCAAATACGCGAAGGGTCAAACGGCTCGATCGCTGACCCAAAGGCTCCGACTCTTCTTTGTATGTGTAGGTGCCGTTGTCGCCCATCAGCATCGTCGTCCCCGTCACCGGATCCGCGGTATGAAACGTCACAATGTCCGCCGTCGCTCCTCTGACCTGCGTCGCGATCAACGCTCCGCCCGCATACACCATAGTCTTGAGTTTGCTCTCATTATAACTAACCGTCGTCAGGCTCTGCCCCAAAACGCTCGACCACACCTGATAGCCCATCACCCCAAGCGTTATCGGCGTCTGGCTGTTGTCCGCTGCCCGCTACCCGCCTTCGAACCTAGTCACTTTACTCTCAATGAAAAAGTTTCACATTTTTCCACTTTACCGTTATTCAGCTTAACGGTGATTTTCCAATTGTAAGAATCCCGCCCCGCACGCACGCCGCTCGCTAAGCTCATGCTCTGTTTTCAAATACCACGCCGCCACCCGACGCTCCGCCGTCACCAGCCTTTTTTTTCGATCAATCCCTTCAGCGCTCGGTTCTCCAAACTCATCTCCGCGTACATCGCCTTCAGCTTCGCGTTCTCCGCCTCAAGCTCCCGCAAACGCTTGATCTCACTCGCCGTCATCCCCCCGTACTTCGCCTTCCAATTAAAATACGTCGACTCCGAGATCCCACTCTCCCGGCACACCTCCGCCACCTTCCGACCGCTCTCAACCGCCTTCAATATCCCCAGCACCTGCCCCTCGCTGAACCTGCTTCGCTTCATCTCCAGCCTCCTTTATCATTCTATCAAAGACCGAAAACTCCACTTTACCGTGGTATCATT
>CBFGSN010000250.1:0-2730 GCA_965651435.1 uncultured bacterium
CGGTTGCCGAAGAACCGGCGGCGGCCGAAGATCCGTTCGAATTCGAAGAAGTTCAGCTTTTGGAGCTGCCGAATTCCGGCGGCGTTGATCTGGTCACTTCGTCCGAGGCGATCGCCCGGGACAGTCTTCAGCGGGCGGTCAGTCTTTCGCCCGAACTCATCGATCTGATAGTTGACCGCGTGGTGGAACGGCTCCGCCGCGAAAGCTGATCTTTTATAGAAAATCACACGACCGGCGGCCTGTTTTTATTCGCGAGATGAAAACCGGCCGCTTTTGTTTTAGAATTGCAGTTTTGAATATGGAAATCCCTAAATCGTACGATCCGAAAGAAGCGGAAAAACATCATTACGCCCGTTGGGAAGCGAATGGATATTTCGCGCCCGAAATAAACGAAAACCCCGACGCACCGAAGTTTTCCATCGTCATTCCGCCGCCGAATGTCACCGGCCAGCTTCACATGGGCCACGCGCTTCAGCACACGCTGATGGACGTCCTTGCGCGGTGGAAACGCATGCAGGGCTACCGGACGCTTTGGCTGCCGGGAACGGACCACGCCGGAATTTCGGTGCAGCGAAAGGTTGTCGAGCAATTAAAAAAAGACGAACGCAAAACGCCGCTCGACATCGGACGCGAAGAATTCGTCCGCCGCGCGTGGGCGTGGAAAGAGCAATACGGCAGCACGATCACGGAGCAGATGCGGCGCGAAGGCGCGTCGGTCGATTGGTCGCGCGAACGCTTTACGATGGACGAAGACCTTTCGCTGGCGGTACGAAATGTTTTCTGCACGCTTTATGACGAAGGTTGGATATACCGCGGCCTGCGGATAGTGAACTGGTGCCCGAAAGACAAAACGGTTCTTTCCGACCTGGAGGTAAAGGAAGAAACGAAGAAAGACGGGAAGCTTTATTTCCTAAAATATCCGATAAGTTCGGAGTCCCGCCTTCAGGCGGCTTCCGGCGATGAAGAAATGCCGCCTAAAGGCGGTACTCCAAACCATTTCGTTGTCGTTGCAACGACGCGGCCCGAAACGATGCTCGGCGATACGGCGGTCGCGGTAAATCCGTCGGACGAACGTTACAAAGGCCTGATCGGAAAAACGATCGCGCTGCCGCTGACGGACAGGGAAATTCCGATCGTCGCGGATGAATATGTCGATGCCGAATTCGGCACAGGAGCGGTAAAGATCACGCCGGCTCACGACCCGAACGATTATCTGGTCGGTGAACGCCATGGGCTTGAACAGCTTTTGGTAATGAATGACGACGGCACGATGAACGCCGCTGCCGGAGCAGAATTCGACGGCATGGACCGCTTCGAAGCACGCAAAAAGGTCATCGAACGTTTTGACGAACTCGGACTGCTCGAAAAGATCGAAGATTACGAAATATCGCTGCCGGTTTGCGAACGCTGCAAGACGATCGTCGAACCGATCCTGTCGAAACAGTGGTTCGTGAAGATGGACGAGATGCGCGACATGGCGCTTGATCTAATGAAAAGCGAAGGCGTTCCGCATTTCTTTCCGCAGGTTCCGCACGAAAAAGTTTATACGGCGTGGCTCGAAAATCTAAAAGATTGGACCGTATCGCGGCAGCTTTGGTGGGGGCATCAGATCCCGGCGTGGTATGACGAAGACGGAAACGTTTACGTTGCGCGCACCGCCGAAGAGGCGAAAGAAAAAGCGGGCGGCAAAGAGCTTCGCCAGGACCAGGACGTTCTGGATACGTGGTTTTCGTCGGGCCTTTGGGCGTTCTCGACGTTCGGTTGGACCGGGAGCGCGGACGCCCCCGTCCGCAACGGCCGCGAAGCGGACAATGGTCACGCAGGCTCGAAAGATGTGAGTGACGGGGCGTCACTCATTGCGGACGATGGCGTCCGCGTTCCGTCGGACCTTGATGTTTTTCTTCCGACCGATGTTCTCGTCACGGGCCGCGACATTATTTTTCTGTGGGTTTCGCGGATGATAATGCTGACGAAAAAATTCACCGGCAAGAAGGCGTTCGAGGACGTTGTTGTTACCGGAACCGTGCTTGGCAAGGACGGCAAGCCCATGTCCAAATCGCGCAATAACGGTGTCGATCCGCTGGAGATGTTCGACAAATTCGGCGTGGACGCGACGCGAATTTACTTGGCGTCGATCGCGACCGGCGCGGACATAAAATGGAACGACCTGCTGATCGAAACTTACCGCAATTTCGCGAACAAGATATGGAACGCGACGCGGTTTTGTTTAATGAACAGCGACGGCGTTAGTTTGGAGTTCCAGCTTCAGCTGGCCAATGCTGAGGGAGAGCCGCCTAAAGGCGGGACTCCGAGCAATGATCTGGCTGACCGCTGGATAATTTCGCGGCTTAATAGAACGGCGATCGACGTGAACAAAGCTCTCGCAAAATATGAATATCATACGGCGGTTTCGCTTTTGTATCATTTCTTTTGGGACGAATTCTGCGACTGGTACATCGAACTGAAAAAGGATTCGATCGTGTCGGAACCCGCTGCGTCAGCGGCGGGCCAAGACATAGCTGCGGATGGGCCGCCCGCTAACGCAGGCGGTTCTGACAGGGCTTTAATTCTTTCCGTACTCGAAAAAGCACTGCGGCTTTTGCATCCATTTATGCCGTATCTGACCGAAGAACTTTGGCAAAAGCTGCCGGGCACCTCGTCGGCGTTTCATAATGCGGCGTATGCTTCGGCGGACGCGACGATCATGCTCGCGGATTTTCCGACGGGCGA
>CBFGSN010000251.1:0-2699 GCA_965651435.1 uncultured bacterium
ACACCCGCCGCAAGCTTGTTCTTTTTACGGTTTTTCATAACGAAGATCAGGCCGATTACAAACATCAGGAACGACACGACCAGGACGAGGATCCCCGGTACTATACCCAAGGCGGCTTCTTCCCAACTGGTGCGTCCGTCCGTCACCAGCGGCAGTGCGACCGAAATTCCGGTCGTTAACAGACCAAGTAAAATGCCCAAAATACCCAAAACCAAAACGATCTTCCAAAGCATATGTTTAATCTCCAATAAGGTTTCGGCCCAATTTCAGCCAGTGTTTTTCCGTAAGATATTAACACACTTTGGTATCGGCGAACGCAATATTTCGCGGCAAAAATAATATCCGCCCGCCGTTGAAACAACTCGGCAGGGCGGATCGAACTTACTGAACTTTCGAATTATTTAGATAGTTCAACGCCGACCGCGTCGAACGAAACTTCGGTCACGGAACCATCTTCGTTTCGGCTTTCAAATTTCGCGCCGTCGTCATTGATCAGATGATCTACATGCTCCTTATCAAGCGTTCTGGTAACAAAGACTCCCTGAAGCTTTATATTCATTCCCGCGGCGTTCACCGGGATAAAGAATTTGTGATCGCCAAATGTGACGCGAATCGATTTTCCGCCTACCATATCGGCAACCTCTGCCCAGCAGCCTTCCTTCTTGCACGAACGAACGACGATTCCAGTAACGGCAACTTTCTTGTCAGCAAATTGCGACGGATCTTTCAGCGCTCTTTCGATGCTGGTATATTTAATGCCTTTTTCCAGGGCTTCACCGCGTTTGATCACCTCGCCCGATCTGAGCTCAACTGCCTCATTCGATTTATTTTTAACGACGGGTTCACCTTTGCTGTTCATCCCGCTTTTTGCCCCGGTGCTGCCATCCTGTGCGAACGCTGTCACCGAAAACGCGAGTACGAATATTGCGAATACAATTATGTTTTTCATTTTATTCTTGCTCCGATATCTATAAAATTCTAAAGATCTCCGATGTCTGCATTATAGCAAATTGCCGCGACCGCTGACCATTTTTAGCCGCAGCTATTTCGTCCGGTAAACGACCCGGCCCGCCGTCATCGTCAATACCACACGTGCATCCGCTATCTTTTCCGGTTCGATAGAAAAGATGTCGTCCGAAATTATCACAAGGTCCGCGTATTTTCCTGCTTCGATCGTACCTTTTACATTCTCCTGAAATTCGGCGTACGCCGAACCTATGGTGTACGCACGCACAGCATCTTCGGCCGTGAACTTTCCGCCGCTGCCGACTACGGCATCGCGGATGGCAAGCAGCGGATCCATATCCGTCATCGCTGCATCTGAACCGAACGCGAGCCGGACGCCGGCGTCGTCAAATTTCGCGGCCTGCTCGCCTGCGGATCTTCGGAAAAGATGCGGCTGGAACGAAGCGATGACAGGAATTTTCACGAACCGTTCGCGGTCGGCGTCCGTTATACCATTCGCGTGTTCGATGCGAAAACGCCGGTCGCGTTTGCCGTTGGTTTTACTGACGCGTTCGAAAATGCCAAGCACGACTTCGTTCGGCACGCGCCCGATGGCGTGTATCATTACCTGAAGCCCGGCAGCGTCCGCCGCAGCGGCGTCGCGTTCAAGCGAAGGAATGCGGTCTTCGTCGCCTTCCCAAAAGCCTTTGCGGCAGCCGCCGCGAACCATCTCGCTGTCATCAAATTTTCGATCTGCATTTCCCTTTCCGCCAAGCTCCGAACAATCATAGATCCGCACTTTCAACCGACCGGCGTTTTCCAGTTCGCGGTAAACGTCGCGGCGGTCGTCGGAACTCATTTCCTGTATCGACGTGATGCCGAGCGATGCGGCGTAATTCGACGCGGTTTCAGCAAGCTTTGCGTAGTTTGTCGAATGATCTTTCGGAACGGTGAGGCGAAATTTTGCAAGCTCGACGTTTTCAACGATACGCGCCTTTCCGTCGCCGGCGGCAATAGAATTTATTAACGCCTTTTTTCCGCCTTCGAGATAAATGAACAGCGGATGCTTCGGCGTTGCCACGTCGATCTTTCCGATGTCTTGCGCAGAAACAGTCGCCAATCCGTTGCCGACCAGCCAGCTTCCCTCCGGAAGAACAGCCGTGTATGACGTTATTTTTTCGAGAGCCGCGTCGATCTGCATCCCGCTCAAGCGGAGCGTCGAAAATGTATTTCCGAGCGGCAAGAAATGAACGTGCGAATCATTGAAACCGGGAATGACGAGTCGGCCTTCGGCGTCGATCACTTCCGTATTTTCCGCTGCGAGTTTTCGCACGGCGGAATTTGAACCAACGGCAATGATCCGCGAACCGCGTATCGCTATCGCTTCGGCTTTTGCGGGTTTTGCGAGCGTTCGGACGTTCGCATTTACGATGATCAGATCAGCCTGTGAATAGGCCGCGGCCGCAAAAACCACGAGCAGCACCGCTAAAAAAACAGCCCTATTTACCCTTCGCCTCATAGACTGTTTTGCCGCCGACTATCGTCCGGACAACACGCACATCGGCGATCTGCACCGGATCGATCTCGAAAATATTGTCCGAAAGAATGACCATATCGGCGAGCATTCCGGTTTCAAGCGTGCCTTTCACCTGGTCCTGAAACTCGGCGTAAGCCGAACCGTGCGTATATGCGCGAACGGCTTCGTTGACCGTGATCTTCTGCTCCGGGATCCAGCCGTCCGGATTTTTTCCGTC
>CBFGSN010000252.1:0-2687 GCA_965651435.1 uncultured bacterium
GCCCGAAAGCTGATCTGCGAGATCGGCAAATTAATGTACGAAAGAAGTTACGTCGTTTCGTCGGACGGCAATGTCAGTGTGCGCCTAGACGAAAACAGGGTGCTGGCGACGCCGACAATGACGTGCAAAGGCCGAATGACCGAAGACGGACTTGCGCTTACGGACATGGACGGCAAAGCGATCTCCGGCGGAAAGGCTTCGTCCGAACTCGCGATGCATCTTTTGATTTACAAGATGCGGCCGGAGATCAAGGCAGTTTGTCATGCTCATCCGCCGCACGGAACGGCGTTCGCGGTCGCGGGCATCGCCATCGACAAACCGATATTGTCGGAGGTTATCCTGACGCTCGGCTGCGTGCCGCTGACCGGTTACGGAACGCCTTCGACCGACGAATTGACCGAGGCGATGAAGCCTTTCGTGCCGCATCATAACGCACTGCTGATGGCGAACCACGGCGCGGTCGCCTATGGCGGCGATCTTTGGCAGGCGTTCGACCGGCTCGAGACGCTGGAACATACGGCGAAGATCGCGATACTTGCAAAAGCTCTCGGCGGCGCGAATGATCTGCCGAAAGACGCTATCGAAAAATTGATAAATATACGCGAAAAAGCCGGCTATCTGACATCCGCAGCTCGGTGCCAATCGTGCGGATATCTGCACGAAGCCGGAATTACGTGCAATTCGCACTCGTATTCCGCCGCGAACGGCGCCGAAAAGATCTCGCTTAGCCGCGAAGAACTTATCGAGCTTTTGAGTCAGGCGGCAAACCTGTGATAACAAAGATTGACATTTTGTGTTATTATTTGTCCGAGGCAGGTTATGAACATTTCACTTACACCGGAACTTGAGAAACTAGTGAACGATAAAGTGCAGTCAGGGCTTTACAATTCCGCGAGCGAGGTTGTGCGTGAGGGATTGCGCCTCCTTCGGGATCACGATGAACTACGCAAAATACGGCAAGAGGAACTTCGGAAAGAAGTTCGACGTGGAGCGGAACAGATAAGAAACGGACAATATCTCGAATTCGGATCGGCTGAACAGCTGACCGATTCGGTGATAAATAGCGGTATGGAAAAACTCAAGACAAAGTGAATGAGTAACTACCGGATATCGCCGCTTGCGTATGACGATCTTGAGCAGATATTTCTGTATATAGCGGAAAGGAACCTAGACGCCGCCCGAAAATTAATGACCGAGATGATAAGACAGGTCGATCTGGCCGCGCGGAACAGTTCGATCGGTTCAACGAAAGACGAGTTCATGGTCGGGGTGAGAATGTTTCCGTACAAAAAATATAATATCTACTATTTCAAGACCGAGGCCGGAATTGAAGTTTTCAGAGTGCTCCATTCGTCCCGCGACCAGTATGAAGTTTTTGATTCAATGATCGAAGGCCCCGACACCGAACAATAGATTTGATCGAGCTTTTGGGTCAGGCGGCAGAATTAGGGTAAACTAGCATCACTTTCGGATCTCTATAAAACTAGGAGAATTTAAATGCAGGAAGCATTGGGAATGGTTGAAACCAAAGGCCTTGTGGCAATGATCGAAGCGGCAGACGCTATGGTCAAAGCGGCGAACGTACAACTCGTCGGTTATGAAAAGATCGGTGCCGGATTCGTAACGGCGATCGTTCGCGGTGACGTCGCGGCGGTTAAGGCGGCGACGGACGCAGGAGCGGCCGCTGCGCGTCGCGTCGGCGAACTTGTCAGCGTACATGTTATTCCGCGTCCGCACTCGAGCGTCGATGAAAACCTGCCGGTAGTCGCAAAATGATAATCGGACGCATATTGGGCACGGTGGTTTCGACCCAAAAGGACGAACGGCTGAAAGGCAAAAAGCTTTTGATCGTGAAACCCGTCGATGTGGACGGGAAAGATCAGAGCGGCTACGTCGTCGCGGTCGATACCGTCGGTGCCGGGTTTCACGAAAAGGTCATCGTCGTGGGCGGTTCGTCCGCGCGCATGGCCGAAGGCAACAAAGACTGTCCGGTCGATTCGGCGATCATCGGCGTCATCGATACGATAGACATTGGAGTCTAGGAAGTCTGGGAAGTCGGACAGTTTAGGCGTTCAGGATGTTTATACCTGACAGGACTTCCAAGACTGACAAGGCTGAAATTTATGCAGATCGCACGCGTCATCGGCACTGTCGTTTCGACGGTAAAGAATGAGGCCCTTGAAGGGCGGAAGATACTTGTTATTCAAACGCTGGACGCAGATCTGAAAGAGAAGGGAAAGCCGACGCTTGCGCTTGATGCTATCGGCGCGGGCGTCGGCGAGCTCGTTTTCTGGTGCCGCGGAAAGGAAGCGTCATTCCCGTTCAAACGCGACAGCACACCGACGGACTGCACGATCGTTGGTATCATAGATTCGAACGAACACATCTTTAACGCCGGCTGAAATTATCGGAAATGCTTCTTGCCAGAGTCATCGGAAACGTCGTAGCCACGCAGAAGAACCAGCGTTATGAAGGTTCGCGCGTGATGCTTTGCCGCCAGATCGCACCGACAGGCGAAGATATGAGCTACACCTGCCTCGCTCTAGATTCGGTCAGCGCCGGCGAAGGCGACATCGTCGTCATCGCTCAGGAAGGCTGGTCGGCTTCGACCGCCGCCACGGGAAAAGCCGGAGCGGCAATAGATTCGGCTATTGTCGGCGTAGTTGACCGGATAGACCTTATATAAA
>CBFGSN010000253.1:0-2683 GCA_965651435.1 uncultured bacterium
GAACTCGCCTGGATGCGCATTCTGAAACTCATTCCGGGCATCGGAAATAAAACGGCCGCGCGGATTTTCGAAGCCATCGCGACCGCACAGCCGACGCCGCCCGACGATACACACGACGATTCGCAGGAACTTGCCCGCCGCGACGTCGGCGAAATACTTCGCTCCGAACGGCTCACAAAGATCGGCCGGCTGCGTTCAAGCGAACCCTGGAAAAAATTCGTTGCTCTGCTCGAACTTCTGACGGCGCACGAAAATCGCACCGACCCGGCAAAGCAGATCCATCTGATAATGGAAAGCGGCTACGAACAATACCTCGCCGAAAATTTTGAGAACGCAGAGGCACGCGCCGAAGACATCGCGGGGCTTTCGCTTTACGCAAAACGCTATGCGAACACCGAGGATCTTTTATCGGAGCTCGCGCTGCTTTCGACCGAACGGTTCAAGGA
This sequence comes from uncultured bacterium, assembly GCA_965651435.1. Taxonomy (GTDB): domain Bacteria; phylum Acidobacteriota; class Blastocatellia; order Pyrinomonadales; family Pyrinomonadaceae; genus OLB17. The sequence goes on from CBFGSN010000253.1 coordinate 447, forward strand.
ACCGCAGGCTATCGTCGGGGAAGAGGTCGTCGAAGGCGGCGAAGAGGACGAACTTCTGACGCTTACCAGCGTGCATCAGGCGAAAGGTTTGGAATGGCATTCCGTATTTATCATCTGGGCCGCCGAAGGCAAATTTCCAAGCCCGCGTTCGCTTCGCGAGATCGACAGCGAAGAAGAAGAACGCCGGCTTTGGTACGTCGCTTTGACGCGTGCAAAGAACGAACTTTATCTGACCTATCCGCTGATGATAACGGATTACAACCGTCAGACCGTCATCCAAAAACCATCACGGTTCATCACCGAATGTCCGCCCGCGATGTTCGAGGTCTGGGACCTGCAGGAAGAGCCGGTGGCGTTTCCGGAACCGCCGTCGCTCGATCCGCCGAAAACGGAATACCTTAACTGAATCGAATGGAGCTAAAAACTGTTCTCATCAAATCCGCAGGTTTTGCGGTTTGTGTGTTTCTTAAGAAATCCCACAGAACCGAAAGACCCAGAGAAAAACTGAACATCTCAACCGGCATCTAACGGCTTGCGTCCGGACACAGGTTCGATTACCTTGATTTCGGTGAAAACTTGCAGCACATGCGGAAAGACCTACGGCGACGAAATGTCGTTCTGTCTCGAAGACGGATCGGCTCTTCGCGATGGCGTCACACAAAGTCCCGGCGAAGAACCAACACTCATTAAACCGGCCCCAAATGCCGCGGGTTCGAAGGTCATGATCTTTGTGATAACGGGATTTATGCTTCTCGCTTTTGCGTTGATAACCCTGGGCATCGGCGGATTTATCTATTATTCGACCCGGTCCGGAATCGAAACCGCTGCGACAAATTCGAATCTCGAAGTAACGCCCGTTCCGAGCCCGACACCCGAATCGATCAATCAGTACTATCCGACGCCTTCGCCTGAACCTACTGCTGCGAAAACGCCTGACGAACCGGTGAAAAAAGATTCGCCAAAAACGCCAACGCCTGAGCCGGTCGAAGTTGACGAACCAGAATCGCCACTGGCGAAACCGGGTCAAATTTCCGGCGGAATTTTGAATGGAAAAGCGACGTCACTCCCACAGCCGATATATCCGCCGGCGGCACGGCGGGCCGGAATATCAGGCCGAGTCGTCGTACAGATCCTGGTGGGGAAAACGGGCGATGTCATCTTGGCATCCGCGTTCAGCGGACCGGCGATTTTGAGACCGGCCGCCGTCCGGGCGGCGCGTCGGGCAAAGTTTCCGCCGACACTACTCGCGGGTCAGGCGGTCACGGTCAGCGGCATGCTCGTTTACAATTTCAAACTCTAAAGCCGCTCTTCATTATTCGACATCGATAAAACGTGGTAAAATTTCCAAATTGACCGCGGCTTCCCTAATTGTTTTATGAAATATTGTCCGACCTGCGAAACCAGATACGACGAAGATATTTTACGGTTCTGTATGAAAGACGGCACGCCTCTGATCGATGAGGATGACGAGCCGAATTTCATCGCGATGCCGAGCGAAAGTCTCGAACACGCCGAGGACGAACCGGAGGACGTGACGATCGTGCGCAAAAGCACGCCGCCGATCCCGCCGCCCGCCGCGGAACCCGCTTATCCGCCGCCAACGCCGCAGCCGCGTTCCGACGCCGGCTCGCGTATCGTCGTTTCAACCGAACCGGACGTTCAGCGGCCCGCGGCGCAAAGTTACCGCGCGGCTGCCGCCGAACCGCCAAAGTCGAACACGGTAAAGGTCGTAATACTCACGGTTTTTGGAACGCTTTTTGTGCTTGCGATAGGAGCTTTGGGTTTCTGGGGACTGCAAAAACTCGCGGGCGGTTCGGATGCGAATTCGAATGTTAATGCGAACGCGAACGTCAATCTCGCTAACGAAGACACGAACGTAAACACCAACCTCGGCATCGATTCGAACTTTAATTTCAACACCGGCGGCTTTGATACTAACTCAAATTCGAACAGCAATTCGAACGACCGCGAAAAAACCCCGACGCCGACACCGACCGCAACTCCGACACCGCGGCCGAGCCCGTCGCCGACCGCAACACCCGACCGCGACGATGACGATGATGACGGCGATGACGACGATCGTACGCCGCGGCCGACACCGACGCCCGTTCGTGTCCGAACACCGGTTCCGACACCGACGCCGCTGATCATACGGCCTGCGCCCGACACGCGGCGGACGCCTAACGTCAGGCGAAGGGACGACGATAAATAGCGAAGATCATCCGCGCAGCGACACC
>CBFGSN010000254.1:0-2661 GCA_965651435.1 uncultured bacterium
ATATTCTTCGGCCGCCGGATCCTCGTTCGTGATCGGAAAACCATCTTCGCCGACGGAAAATTCGACCGAATTTGTCGAAAGCTCTTCGTCGGTCGGAAGCCCTTCGCTGACATCGATCGTTTCATCGACTTCGCCGTCGCCGTCCGTGTCCATCTGGACTTCGTCGATCTCGCCGTCGCCATCCGTATCGAAACCGGCCGCCTCGACCGTGCCGTCACCATCGGCATCGACACCGACCGCATCGAGCGTTCCGTCGCCGTCGGTGTCCATCCCGATCGCATCAAGTTGGCCGTCGCCGTCGGTATCAAGCGCTACGGCATCGACCTGTCCGTCACCGTCGGTGTCGCTTGCCACTCGGTCCAATTGCCCATCGCCGTCAGTATCCGCGGCTCCGGTTTCCATAGTTCCGTCGCCGTCAAGATCGGCATATGTCACATCGGATTCTTCAGTTCCGTCATCGAACAATGCTTCGACGATCTCGCCTTCGAACTCCGCATCGCCGGCGGACGAAGCCGTCGTGATCTCGAACGCACTGCCGTCTTCTTCTGTGATCGAAATTGTGTCTTGTTCATTCGCCATGGTAATTCTCCTCTCTTGGTTTCATCGCAGACGGCTTTCGTCCATCCGGTTTTGGTTTCTTTGTTATAACGGTCAGCTTGCCGCAATTTTTGCTCGGGCATTTGACCGACAGCGTCGGTTTTCCCGCAAGAGCGGACATCGGAATTCGCATCGGAGCCGCGCAGGCCGAGCATTTGATCTTTAATTCGGCCGGTTTTGGCTTAGAAACAACGACAGCAGTTTTCGGCGGCGTAATCTGTTTTGGCCGCGCCGCTTTTGCCGCGGCCGTTGTTGCGAGCATTTGTTTGATCCATTCGACAAGCCGCAGATATTCATTGCTCGCGGCAAATTGGCTGAGCAGCCGAAGCCGCGGCCCGAGATACGGCGTCGATGTCGTGGTCAGTTCCGACAGCCGCTGCATATCGCCGGGGTCGTCTTCCTGCTGGTCGAGCCATGCCTGTATGTTCAGCTGACGAAAGATGAAGGACGACCGCAGCGAAAGCATTATCAGCGAACGGCGGGCGATGTTTTCGCTGCCGACGGCGATCAGGCCGGCACGGTCGGCCGTGATCTCTGCCTGACGCGCCCACGCAAGCAAAGGCATTTCGATCGCCCCGCTTATCATTGCCGACGGGCTTAGAATATTAGCCAGAACGCCGCCCGCCATAAAACCTCTCGCCGGGCCTTGTTCGCCGAGGAAAAATCGTATGACCGTTTTCCAGAGCGCGTGTCCGGCTTTGCAGTGGCCGATCTCGCGTGCAAGCAGGTAAAGCAGATCGACGCCGCGAAAATTTCCGGCGACCGCCGAACCGATGACGATAAAAGAATCGCGGTCGCTGCCGAACGTTAGGCAATCCCACGGCCTGTTTCCCGAAATATAAACGTCAGGCATTCGCGGCATGCCGAGTATTCGAGCCGCCCGAACCGCCTGCATAAAAACATGCGGCATCTGTTTTTCGCCAAGCGCGATGCCATTGAACGAAACCTCTATCCAGCGGCGGCCGACCTTCTCAGAAACGGCTTTTGCCGCGGCGTTCAGCGGCTTAACGGCGCGAAGCGCGGCCATCGCTTTCGCATCCGCGGCCCATGCGAAATGCGCCGTGTCGATCGCATAACCAGGAACCAACGGCCTAAGCCAGCGGCATTCGCGGCAGAAAACCGCCGAAGCCGGAAGCCCGACTCCATCGCCGCCGCATGTTCGGCACGTCTGCAATTGCACGTACGGCTGATACTGCGGATACGGCGGCTGAACGGGATATTGTTGATACTGCTGCGGCTGTATCGTCTGCTGCGTTTGGTTCGGAACGTTTTGAGCGCGGACGCTTCCCTGCTGTGGCGGAACATTCGCCACGGCCGCTCCGCAGTATATACAGAATTTCGTCCCGGCCGCGGGCTGCGCGTGGCCGTTCGGACATAACCTTTGCCCTCCGTTATTGCTCATCTTTTTAGTATCCGTACGGCGACGACGCCATCGCTCCGAACAGCATCCAAAGGAACCAGAGGCCGCTGTGTATCACCGTTGCGATGATGCCTACCCAAAGCGCGATCATCGTCATCGTCCGCCCGTCCGGCGAAGATCTTCCCTCTTTGATCGCCGTTAATTCCAGCCAGGCGACGATAGCCGCCGGAAGTCCGGTGAATGGCCCGCAGCAAAGCAGTGCCGCGGCCGCAAGCCCGACGGCGATCATCGGCCGCTGTGACGGTTGATTCGCACCCGGCTGAGTTCCGGCGTTCACCTGAAATTGCGGCGACGGAGGCAGCATCGGCGACGCGCAGTTTTCGCAATACATGGCTTCGGGGCGATTAATGGTTCCGCATTTGATACAAGCTCTGGTCATAAAAATTGCGGCGCCGCATCAGAGCGACGCCCATATCTACTAAAGCGGATTTTCCGGGAAAAGGTGGTCAAACTTTTCGACCGCTGATAGAATGTTTTCAACGCGTTGCGAATCTTTCTCATTTACCTGAAACAAATGCTCAAAATTCAAAATCTGATCGGCGGACAGCTTGTCGAACCGGCTTCGGGCGAATATTTGGATAACTTCGATCCATCAACCGGCGAGGTTTATTCACTCATCCCGGATTCTGATGAACGCGATGTGG
>CBFGSN010000255.1:0-2621 GCA_965651435.1 uncultured bacterium
TAACCTTTGAACAAGTGCTCGCGGTAGCGTACGGCGAGCCGGGCGGTCCGCGCGTGTCGCTTTCGGACGCGGCGAAAGAAAAGGTGAACCGGGCGGCCGCGGCGGTCGATACTCTGCTTGACCGCGGCGAGGTGGCTTACGGTATTACGACCGGTTTCGGCGCGTTCAAGGACAAGATAATCAGCCGCGAACAGGTCGAGGAACTCCAGCGAAACATCGTTGTCAGCCACGCCGTCGGCGTAGGCAACGCGTTCGATACACCGACGGTTCGGGCGATAATGCTGATCCGTGCGAACACGCTTGCGCGCGGTTTTTCGGGTATTCGGCTGACGACGCTCGAACGAATGATCGACTTTCTGAACCTAGGCATTCATCCGATAGTTCCCGAAAAAGGAAGCCTCGGTGCGAGCGGCGATCTTGCTCCGCTTGCTCACGTCGCGTGCGTTCTGATCGGCGAAGGTGAGGCGGAATTCTCGGGCGAAACGCTCGGCGGTGCGGAAGCGCTTGCAAAAGCCGGCCTCGAACCGCTGACCCTTGCCGCAAAAGAGGGCCTCGCGCTCACGAACGGCACGACGATAATGACCGCCGTCGGCTTGCTCGAAACGGCAAAGGCGATGCGGCTGGCGGAACTCGCGGATGTCGCCGGATGCCTGAGCCTCGAAGCATTGAATGGCACTGCGTCCGCGTTCGACGAGCGGATACACGCGCTGCGTCCTCATCCGCGGCAGATCGCGTGTGCGGAAAATCTGAGAAATATCCTCAAAGAAAGCGAGTTCGTCCGAAAGTTCGATCCGGCGAATGTTCAGGACGCCTATACGCTTCGCTGTATGCCGCAGGTTCACGGCGCGTGCCGCGATTCGGTTGCGTATGCGAAATGGGTCGTCGATCTTGAGCTGAATTCCGTCACGGACAATCCGCTGATCTTTATCGACGCCGAAGAAAATATCGAGGTCGTTTCGGGCGGGAATTTTCACGGCGAACCGCTTGCGCTCGCGTATGATTATTTGGCGACGGCGCTCACCGATCTCGGCAATATTTCCGAACGCCGCATTATGCGGCTGACGGACGAAGCTTCGAACGCGCATACACTGCCCGCATTTTTGACCGAAAACGGCGGGCTTCATTCGGGCTTTATGATCGTGCAATATACGGCCGCGGCTCTTTGCACCGAAAACAAAGTGCTTTCGCATCCGGCAAGCGTTGATACGATACCGAGTTCCGCGAACGTCGAAGATCACGTTTCGATGGGTGCGACCTCGGCATTAAAACTGCGCGCGATCGTCGAAAATCTGCAGACGATACTGGAGATCGAATTGTTCTGTGCCGCACAGGGAATCGATTTTCGTAAAAAGGCGATCGGCGCCGATAAAAAACTCGGCGTCGGAACACGCGGCGTTTACGAGAAGATCCGCGAACGCGTCCCGTTCATCGCAAGCGACACGTATATGAAAGAGCATATGAAGGAGATCCACGAGATCGTATCGAAGCTTGAGGTATAAGAACGGACGTTCGGAACGATGTATCATATGAATATGAAGTTCGGATCTATAAGTTTACTTTTCTGCGTCGTCGCGGTTTTTTTCGGACAGGCTTTGGCACAGTCTGCGGACTTTGCTTCCGTGGCCGAAAAGCGCATCAAAGCCGGCGGGTCGTCGCTGGATGAAGTTTGTCCGACGGATACCGATCCGGTTGCGGAACGCGTTTTTGCGGAATACGGAGCCGTGTTCGTTTCGCGCAACACGGTTGATTTTCCGACATCGTGCGTTTTTGCGTCCGAGCCGGAGGTCGAAAAATTTCAAAAAAGCGTCGAAACGGCGACAGTTAAACTCGGCGGAACCGTGATCGAACTCCAAAAAGCTGCGATGGAGGATCTGCTCGCCGCCGTCGCCGAAGCAAAAGCAAAGGGCCTGAATATCACGCCGCGGGGAAGCTCATCCGCAGCAAGGCGTTCGTATGGTGATACGGCGCGGATCTGGAATTCGCGTTTCTTTCCGGCACTCGCATATTGGCAAAAACGCGGAAAAATATCCGTCGCCGATGCGAACGCCGCAAAGAGAATGGATACGGCGGACCAGGTCGTCCGGGTGATGGAATGGGAGGCGAAAGGCTATTGGTTCAACACCAATCTTTCGCGAACGATATTTTCGTCCGTAGCGGCACCGGGAACATCGCAGCATCTTTCGATGCTCGCTCTGGACGTTCGCCAATTTGGCGATGCGCGTGTTCGAGCGATCTTGAACGCTCACGGTTGGTTTCAAACTATCGCGAACGATACGCCGCATTTTACGTATCTCGGTTATCGTGAAGACGAACTTCCGCAACGCGGGCTTCGTTCCGAAAAGCACGGCGGTTTTACGTTTTGGGTGCCGGATCTTTAGGATGATCTTGGAGGATCGATATGAAATGTCCTAAATGCGGGACAGAAAATAATGCCGATTATGTTTTCTGCGTAAATTGCGGAACACCGATAACTCGGGTGTCCGATGCGGCTCAGGCTTATCCGACGGCTCCGTTCATTCCGGACAGCGAGTCTGTTCCGACCGCGGTTTATGTTCCGCGCGAATCCGTACCGGGTACACAGGTTTTCCCGCAGACGCAGTCGGCAGCGCCCAAAAAGAGAA
>CBFGSN010000256.1:0-2573 GCA_965651435.1 uncultured bacterium
CCCGAAAGCGATACTTCTACCTTTTTATCCTCGGTGTAAACCGGTGCAAATTTCGCTGCTGTACTGTTCTGCATAAAACCTACGGAAACGGAAGTGAAATCCAATTTCAATAAGAGTATATAGAAAAAAATAATGCTTCGTCAAACTCGGAGAGGGAATTTTGACGAAGCATTTTGAAATTATTTCGAGGCTTTCCACTCTTCGACCGTTTTCTTGAACGAATTGAGCATTTCGCCGTTCGGAGGCTGCGACGCTTCGGCGGCGATCTTTAATGCCCGGTCGCCGAATTCGACAGCTTTTGCTTTATCACCGGTCGCGAAGGCGAGCTTTGCCTTTGCGCTGGCCGTGTTAAATGTTTCACCGGCCGCGGAAGCTTCGTCGAGCCATTTTTCCGCATCGGCATAATCGGCGGACATTTCATTCGCAATGACATAGTTCGCCGCGGTCATGAGCGGACGGACGTCACCGTCTTTGCGTTCGGCGATCGCTTTGCGGAGTCCTTCGACAACGCGGCCATTGATGTCGCCGATGCTGACCGTGAAGGGAACAGAAAGTTTTTCCCACACGAGATCAACTTCGACCGAATCGGCCGTTACATTGTTAAATTCATAGGCGAGCGTTTCGCGCGAACCGGGCAAAGCCGTTGGTGTCGAATCGATGCGGAGCGCGTCGTTCTTTTCGTCATAGCTGAAACTGCCCCAATCGCCGCTTGACCGGCTGAATATAAGCGTCCATTTACCGGCGGTCGGTATCGTTTGAAAGCCGTATTTCCCGGCCGGCAGCGGTTTGCCGTTTATGAGAACATCGCGGCTGAATTCGATCGTCGTGTTTTCGTTCGCTCCCGAACGCCAAACTTCGCCGTACGGAACTAATCCGCCCCAGATCTTCCTGCCTTTAACGTTCGGGCGGTGATATACGATGGAGATCGTCGTGTCGCCGACCGTCTGTGTTATCTCCTGGCGTTGGCTTACGCGAGGTACGCCCTGTCCGAAAACCGTTGCCGCAAATAGCGAAATTATGAATGCCGTTATAATAAAACAAATACTTCTTCTCATTTTTCCAATTTCTCCTTTGCCCGGCTTATGAATGTTCGTATCATTTCCGAAACTTTTTTTGTCATTTCGTTGCTTATCAGAGTTTCGCCCGCCATGCCCGCAAGCATATGCAGATCCCGGGCGGAACGGCGGCGAAGTTCTACCATTTGAGTAAAGTGGACCAGGGTAATATCTTTCGCTTTTTCCAGGAATTCGGCCGAATACCGCAGAAAATTCTGGGTTTCGACGGCAACCGGGAACCATTCGATGCGTTCGTCCGAATTTTCGGCGAGTTCGACGGCAAATTTCTGAACCATTTGTCCGACGAGCGGAATTTCGGCTTGGATCTTCCAATGGGCAACGCCCTTTGCGTCAGTGTGAATACTGGCGATGCCGGGCATCAGGTCGGCAAAATTCTTAAAATCCATAAAGAATTCGCGGACCTTTTCGACGCTGGTTTTGACTTCGATATTGTCGCTGTAAGCTGCCTTTATCGTGAACATATATCGCTCCCGCTTTTTGTGTATAACCGTCTGACGGACATTATACAATTATAAGTCAAAGAGCGCCGTTAAAAATTACTGAATTTATAAATGGTTTGGTAGCCGAACGGAAAATACCGCGGAAAAACGGCTCTTCGGCAAAAAGAATGACGTGCCCGCGGCCCGTCGGTTCGTCTATGACATAGGCCGTTCCCGCCAGGAGCTTTTCGGTATTTCCTTCCCAAACGAATCCGGAGATCGTAAGCGGCAACGCCGTGTTCTTCTTGAAGACGATCGCGTTCGTGCCTTCTTTGGAAAATGTAAAGAAATCGCCGCCGGAAAGTATCACCGGCAATTCGTTTTGACGCACGCCGTAGTTCAACGAAACCGTACGGTCAACCGTCGCGCGCATGATCGCTCCGGGCAGATAGACGGGCACCTCGTTGCCGTCCGCCGAAGGCGAAGTTATCGCCGGAAGCGGAACGTTCGCATCGGGCGTCGGTGTCGCCGCGGGTTCCGAGCTGTCATCGTCGTTCTTTTTGATGTCTTTGTTCCGGTCATCATCGTCACGGCCGACGATCTTGGCAGAGGTAAGCGCCGTGTCTTTTTGAGCTGCAAAGACGGAAGCTCCACCGACGGTTATGATCGTGCCGCCGCGCTGCGCGAAAGCTTTCAGCCGCGAAATGCCGCTCGCGCCGAACGAACGCGCATAGCGGCCTGACGAACCGTTCGGCAGAATCAGAACGTTGTAATCATCGAAGCTTCGGTTCGCCGCGATCGGTGTGAATTTGATGCCGTAACGATCGAACGTCCACCAGATCGAACCGAACGAGGTCTGATCGACAGCATCGTCGGCAATGACCGCAATGCGCGGAGCTCTCAGCGGAATTACGGCCTCGCCGCCGATGCCGGTGTCGCCTTCGTCCGGATAACCCGAATTTATTGCCGTCACGTTTACGCCGAGCTCGGCGGCGGCTTTCGCGACCGTATCGTGAACGGAATCGCCGTTTCGCGAAACGCGTATGACGAAGGTGCCTTCGGGCCAGTTGCGGCCGCC
>CBFGSN010000257.1:0-2527 GCA_965651435.1 uncultured bacterium
CGAATGCTCAATGGCATAAGCAGTCCGTTGATACGGATGCGAGCTTTCGCGGGCTTTCGGTCGTTGACGCAGACGTCGTTTGGGCGAGCGGCACCGGCGGGACGGTTGTTCGCACGGAGGACGGCGGCGACACGTGGCACGTGATGACGGTGCCCGGAGCCGAAAAGCTCGACTTTCGTGACATCGAAGCTTTCGATGCGAAAACGGCGTATATTCTGAGTATCGGAAACGGCGGGGATTCGCGGATATACAAGACCGCGGACGGCGGTAAAACCTGGAATATGCAGTTCAAGAACGAAAACCCGAAGGCGTTTTTCGATGCGATCGCCTGCTGGAATTCGCGCATGTGTTTGGCGATGTCCGATCCGGTTGACGGCAAATATCTGTTGATAAGAACGACGGACGGCAAGACTTGGACGCCGGTCGATACCGCGAAAATGCCTGCCGCCGAAGCCGGCGAAGCTTCGTTTGCGGCAAGCGGAACGTGCCTCATCGCAACCGGAAAACGCACCGCGTTTCTTGTCACCGGCGGTGCGGTTGCACGCGTTTTTCGTTCCGAGGATCGCGGCCAAACCTGGAATGTTGCGAAAGCTCCGATCGTCAAAGGCACGTCCGGCAGCGGCATTTTTTCGATAGCAATGCATGATAAAAAGAACGGCATTGTAGTCGGCGGAAATTACGAAAAGCCCTCGGCAACGGATTCGCTTGCGGCTGTGACGCGTGACGGCGGCCGGACCTGGTCGGCGGTCCGCGGCCTTCGCGGATATCGTTCGGGCGTTGCGTATCTGGACAAGAAAACCATCATCGCTGCCGGCACGACCGGCGCCGATATCTCACGCGACCGCGGCAAAACCTGGTCGAAATTCGGCGACGAAAATTTCAACGCCGTCCAGATCGACGGCAAGGGAATGGTCTGGGCGGTCGGCCCAAAAGGCCTCATCGCACGCACGTTTCTCGGTACCGTTACACTTGACGGAGAATAAGCAGATGAAAAATATCAGGTTACGACGCTCCATATTATTCGTCGTGTTTCTGTTCGCGGCCGTGTCCGCGTCGAGGTCTTTCCCTATGGGTCACGAGCTAAGTGCGGAATCGATCCGTGCGATCCGTTCGTTTTCATAAAAACCACGACATATTAAAAATATCACGATTGTTTTATTGATTTTTTATGAGATGATCGCGGCGGGCGTTCTGCGCCTTTAGGTCTTTGAAAACGTGAAAAGGAATACTTTCTCAAGATCGGCATCGGCCACACTTTTGACGGTTCGTAACGCGTTGTTTCACAATGGTTTAGTGGATTTCACGAGGTGTGTACACACCTGTGGACAGGGGTGTGGACACCCTGTGGACAGTGTCTGTTTTTGTGGGACACGATGCAGTTCCAAGTGCAAATTTACGCCGGTGCGTCGTTTGGCTTGAATTTTTTATTTATTCATTTACTCTAGATATTTTGGGTTTGGTGAGTCCAAATGACTGAACAAAACATATATCGAGAAGCCCCTTCGGAGCCGCTTTCCTGCACTACCGAAACGACACTTTCCAAAGAACAGCAGACGGAGCTTTACCGCTATCTGAAATTGACGCGAATGTTTGACGAAAAAACCGTCGCGATGAAGCGTCAATCAAAGCTGACGGGCGGCGTTTTCACATCGCTTGGACAAGAAGCGACGGCGGTCGGAACGGCATATGCCTTAAAGCCGCAGGATTTCATCGCTCCGCTGATACGCGACATCGGCGCATGTTTTGTAAAGGGTATCGAACCGCGGACGATCTTTCTGCAGTACCTTGGCCGCGGAAATGCGCCGAGCCGTGCGACCGACGTTCAGTTCCATTTCGCCGATCTTGAAAAAGGCTTCGTCGGCCCGATATCGCATCTCGGCGATATGATCCCCGTGATGACGGGCGTTCTGCTCGCATCGCGTATGAAAAAAGAAGACCGCATTGCCGTCGCATACATCGGCGAAGGCGCGAGTTCGACCGGCGCGTTTCACGAAGGCGTGAATTTCGCCGCCGTTCAAAAGCTGCCGCTCGTGACGGTCATCGAAAACAACGGCTACGCCTATTCGACGCCGACGCGAAATCAGGCGAATTGCGATGCGTTCGTTGAAAAGGCTGTCGGTTACGGGATCAAAGGCTTTTCGGTGGACGGCAACGACATCATCGCCTGTTATGAAACGATGAAAGAGGCCGCCGAATACTGCCGTTCGGGAAACGGTGCCGCACTTATCGAAGCCCACACATATCGCCGCAAAGGCCACGCCGAACACGACAATCAGGCGTATGTTCCCGAAGGCGAGATCGCTTGGTGGGCCGAGCATAACGATCCGGTGACGCGGTACGAAGCCTACCTTGCGGACAACGGCATTATGACGCCGCAGCAGATGGACGAGGTCGTCCGCGAGGTCAGATCGTTCCTCGATGCCGAAGCCGAATGGGCCGAATCGCAGCCTGCACCGGAAGCGATCTCTGCCGCGTATGATGTTTACGACAATTCGGTGATGGAACCTGCGTTCAAAAAGAAGGTGCT
>CBFGSN010000258.1:0-2520 GCA_965651435.1 uncultured bacterium
GCCGCGTCGCTGCCGATACCGGCACAGCAGCACGCCGTTGCGAACGGCACGACCGGCATCGCGCTCGACATCAGCCGCGACGAAGACCTCGACGTCCCGACGTTCATTCGCCGCCAGGCTGATTAATTAAAAATTCATTATTGATGCGGCTTTGCCGCTCGATCTGCGGCGGAGCTTGCTTCGCCGTTATTTTTTCCAACGAAAGTTTCGGACGACGAGACTGGTGAACCAGATGAAAACAGCTTTTAGTTCTCAGCTTTAAGCTTTTAGCTTCGTTCTTCGGGTTCGTCCTTCTTCGTATTTTTAATTCCGCGTAATATCAATTTCACTTCCGACCGCGTAAAATAAAAGCAATGACAGCGTCGAATACTGATAAGACACGGCTTCCGGTCATAGGAGTTACGACCGGCGATCCGGCGGGAATCGGCCCGGAAATTTCGCTTAAGGCCGTCGCGGACGGCAATTTCGCGGGCGTTTGCGAACCGCGGCTCATAGGCGACGCGCGGCATTTGCGGCGTGTCGCTGCGGAACTGAACATTCCGGTCGATCTGGTTTCCGATGTCGATGAATTAAAAAATTCCGGCGAGATATTCGTTTACGATATGGCGAATGTCGGTAATGATGTTGTCGTCGGCGTCGAATCCGCCGCGGGCGGCAAGGCTTCCGCCGAATACATCGAAACGGCGGTCGAGCTTTGGCGCACCGGAAATATCGAGGCGATCGCCACCGCTCCGATCAGCAAAGCCGCCATCGCCGCAGCGGGTTATGATTTTCCCGGCCACACGGAATTCCTCGCGTTCCTGACGGACGCTCCTCGTATAGCGATGAGCTTTTTTGCGGACAAACTCCGCGTCGTGCTTCTTTCGACGCACGTGTCTTTACTGGATGCGATCGCCCGCGTTAAAAAAGATAACCTTGTCGAACTGATCGAATTTGCAAACGCAAGGCTTTTGGAAATGCTCGGACGAGCGGTTCGCATTGCCGTCGCGGGCGTAAATCCGCACGCATCCGAGGGCGGAATGTTCGGCACCGAAGAAGCCGCCGAGATCGCGCCGGCCGTCGAATATTGCCGCGGCAAAGGCATCGACGTCAGCGGACCGTTTTCGCCGGACACCATTTTTCTTCGCGGTGCGAAAGGCGAATTCGACGCCGTCATCGCCTGTTATCACGATCAGGCGACGATCGCCGTAAAATCGCTTGCCTTTGGCGATTCGGTCAACGTGACGCTCGGGCTGCCGCTTATCCGAACGTCGGTCGATCACGGCACGGCGTTCGATATCGCGGGCAAAGGCATCGCGGAATCTTCGAGCATGACGGCGGCGATACGGCTCGCCGCGGAATTATCTGCGGTGAAAATCCGTAATTCTTGACGTAGCACCATTTGGGTGATAATTTTCAGATATCGATTTTCTCCCGGCGCGCACTTTATTAAAGGAGCAAGTACTGTCTGTGTCAAAACGCAAGCTATTATTAGCCGACGATTCGTTGACGATCCAAAAGGTCGTAAACCTTACTTTTGCCGACGAAGGCATCGACGTTGAAATTGCCAAAGACGGCAACGAGGCGATCGACCGCATAAACGCGGGACTGCCGGACATTATCTTGGCGGATATACATATGCCCGGCACGGACGGTTACAAGCTTTGCGAAATGATCCGCAATAATGACCGGACAAAGGACATTCCGGTCGTGCTGCTCGTCGGGTCGTTCGAACCATTTGATGCGAACGAAGCCGCACGCGTCGGTGCAAGTTCTGTTTTAACAAAGCCTTTTGCTTCGATCCGAGCGTTGGTCGATAAGGTCAACGAACTTTTGGATAAGGCGGCGAGCGCGGACGATTCGATACATGAAACGTATGCGTATGCGCCCGCGGACACGACGGACGAACCTAATGCCGGAAACGATGCCGAAACTGGACCGGCCGGCGAAGCCATGACCGAGGCATCGACGGAGCCTTTGCCGGAGATCGCGACGGACGGAAGTTCCGACGAGCCGGACGATATCGAATCTCTTTATCACCAAAGCCTCAGCGGCGGCGAACCCGACGAACCCGAAACCATCGAATACATCGACGCCGGAATGGACGACGAAATGGTTGAAGCTGAGCATTTCGGCGGATATCAAGATACCGGGGCGGAAGGCGAAGTGGCGGCGGAAACTCCGAGTCAGGAACGGACTGACGAACCTGTTTATCAGGAATCGACGGGTTTCGAGGTAGTTTCGCAGGAAAGTTCGGCGACGGGCGAGGAAGCCTCGCCTGTACATGAGACATCGCCGTACGAAGAAACTTCGTCGTATGAAGGCTCGGACGACGCTCCGACAACGAGTTACGAAACGACGCAGCTTATGCCGCCCGATCATTCGCCGCACGAACAGGTAACGCAGGAATTCGAAACGTTCGACGAATTTAAGGAAGAAGGCATTCACGACAGCGAAGCCGCGGACATCGCGGAATTCGAATCTTCGATGAGCGATTACCGCGAACGCAACCGTCAGGCGTGGGAAAATTCGCGTGAGGAA
>CBFGSN010000259.1:0-2485 GCA_965651435.1 uncultured bacterium
GTTACTCATTATACCGCTTAAATATCAAGCACGCATTGGTTCCGCCGAAGCCGAAGCTGTTCGACAGGACGTGATCGACCTTTTGGCTGCGGGCTTCGTTCGGGATGTAATCGAGGTCGCAATCCGGGTCAGGCACTTCGTAATTGATCGTTGGCGGCAGTACTTCATTCTTAAGCGAGAGCGCCGATATCACGGCTTCGATGCCGCCGGCAGCTCCGAGAGCGTGGCCGGTCATCGATTTTGTCGAACTTACCGCAAGCTTATACGCGTGTTCGCCGAAGACCTGTTTTATCGCCAGCGTTTCAAATTTGTCGTTATACGGCGTCGATGTTCCGTGCGCATTTATGTAGCCGATATCGGTCGGTTCGATGCCCGCGTCCTTTATCGCCTTTTGCATTACGCGGATCGCGCCCGAGCCGCTTTCGTCCGGCATCGTCACGTGAAACGCGTCGCCGCTCATTCCGTAACCGACGATCTCGGCATAGATCTTTGCTCCGCGGCGTTTTGCGGATTCGTATTCCTCAAGTATCAGAATGCCTGCGCCTTCGCCGATAACAAAACCGTCGCGTTCCGCATCAAAAGGACGCGAAGCGTGTTTCGGGTCGTCATTACGCGTCGAAAGAGCACGCATCGAAGCAAATCCCGCGACCGACATAGGCGTGATCGCGCCTTCGGCTCCGCCGCATATCATAACGTCGGCGTCACCGCGTTCGATAATGCGGAAACTATCGCCGATGGCATGAGCGCCTGCGGAACAGGCGGTCGCCGTCGCCGAATTCGGCCCTTTTGCTCCGTGCCGTATCGAAACGTTGCCGGCGGCCAGGTTCACGATCGCCGATACGATAAAGAACGGCGAGACGCGGTCCGGCCCGGACGTCAAAAGTTTTTCATGCTCGCGTTCGATCGCCCAGAAATCGCCGATGCCCGAACTGATATACGTTCCGACCATCTCGGCGTTCGATTCGTCGATCACGAGCCCGCTGTCTTTTACTGCTTCGTCCGAAGCCGCTATCGCATAATGCGTGAAAGCACCCATGCGGCGGGCTTCTTTCTTATCCAGAAAATCGAGCGCGTCGAAACCTTTTACTTCACAGGCGAATTTGACCGGAAATTTTTCGGTGTCGAACCGCTTGATATAATCGGCGCCGTTGCCGCCGGAAACAAGCGCATTCCACGTCGTCGGCACGTCATTTCCAAGCGCCGTAACGATCCCGACTCCGGTTACTACTACTCGTCGTTTCATAAATAAATCAGTGGGCCCTGAGCCGATGACTAAAGAGAGGCGGGCGAGCTCCGGCTCGCACCTCACCCCTCACATCTGATCTCTGTTTTAGCCCTTTGCCTGTTCGACGTAAGCGTATGCGTCGCGAACGGCCTGGATCTTTTCGGCGTCTTCGTCCGGGATCTCGATGTCGAATTCTTCTTCGAAACGCATCACGAGTTCAACGAGGTCGAGCGAATCCGCACCGAGGTCTTCGATAAAACGGGCATTTTCCGTAACTTCTGCTTCGTCAACACCCAATTCATCTACGATTATTTGTTTGATCTTATCTTGTATTTCGGACATATTTTCTCCTGATAGCCTTTATAGTATTTGTAAAGTATTTCTTAAACTTTCGATATTTTCAACATTCAGGTGGCGAAGATCTTTCGCGATCTGCCGGCCCAAACCGGATAGAACCTTTCCGGGGCCGACCTCAATGAACGTTGTAACGCCTTCGGCCGCCATTTTTTCCATCGTCTGCAGCCATCTGACGGGCGATGAAACCTGCCGCGTCAATTTTTCAGCTATTGCATCGGCATCGGCGGACGGTTCCGCATCGACGTTATGCACGACCGGAAATTCCGGCGTCGAATAGCTTAATTTTTCAAGATCCGCCGCAAGCCGTTCCTGGGCCGGCATCATCAGCGAACAATGGAACGGGGCGGAAACATTCAGTTTTATCGCACGTTTCGCTCCGCCGGCTTTGGCGATCTCACACGCTCGGTCGATCGCCTCCGAATTTCCGGCAATCACGATCTGCGACGGCGAATTGATGTTCGCCGGACTGCAAACCTGTCCGTCAGCGGCTTTACGGCATACGTCGTCAACCGCCGAAAGTTCCATTCCGAGTATCGCGGCCATCGCACCGACGCCGACCGGCACCGCTTCCTGCATATACGTTCCGCGACTTCGAACGGTCCGCACCGCATCGGCAAAATCGACCGCGCCGGCGGCGACAAGCGCCGAATATTCACCAAGGCTGTGGCCCGCGACCATCGCCGGTTTTCCGAAACCTTCTTCCTCCATCACGCGAAAAGCCGCGATCGACGCAGTAAGTATCGCCGGCTGCGTGTTCGCCGTAAGCTGCAGATCGCCTTCGTCGCCCTCGAAACACATAGCCGAAAGCGAAAAGCCGAGAGCTTCGTCAGCCTCTTCGAACGTCCGTTTCGCGGACGCGAAGTTATCGAAAAACTCCTTGCCCATTCCGACGGACTGCGAACC
>CBFGSN010000260.1:0-2483 GCA_965651435.1 uncultured bacterium
CCTTTTGTGAGGAAATTTCGGATCGTGTCGTTATCGGCGCCCATTTCGAAGACCATCGGCACGGCTTCGACGACCGGCATATCGCCGATCCATACGTCGCCGACGCACCACGAAGCAAGCGCCGTCATCGAAAGCGGAACTTCGGGCGGCAGTTCGCTTCGCAAAAGCTTCATCATCTTTCGGTAAAAGGCGCGTTCGGACAAAGCCGCGTCAAAATCTATCTGGATCTCTTTTACGCCCGGCATTTCCAGCGTGCGTTTCACGGCCGCGGCTATCTTTGCGGCGTCATCGTCGGAATATTCGGCCCGCATTTCGATCTTTTTATTCGTTTCGATACGTGTTACGCCGATTATGTAAGTTCCCGGCGGAACGTCGAGCGGCTGCATCCGCGGGCGTGTCTCGACGCCGTCTTTGTCAAGGTATAAGGTCTGCGTCAAGAGCGCGACGCCGGTCGTTTTCGGGTCGATGAACCCGAGCTTTTCCGGGCGTTCCCATGCCCAAAGCATCACCGGCGGACGGCCCGGAACAGGCGTTGTCATCCTTACTTTACCGGCATTTTTATTGAGGCCGCAGCCGATGCACGCCGCCGCCAATATCATCACGCAAACAAATTTCATCGCTAAAAGTTTACTAAACAAGGTTCGTTTACAGTAAATCGTTTCGTGTTATACTTTTACCATTCTTTTTTACGGTCTTTCTAACAACCAAAATAAAATTATGATCGAACGCGAACAGATTGAAATGGACGTTGTTTTCGTCGGCGCAGGCCCGGCGAATCTTGCCGCCGCTCTTCACCTAAAGAAAATGGCCGCCGAACACGACGACCTCGTCGATAAAGGGCTTCGCCACGGCAAAAAGGTCGGCGAACTGGAGATCGCCATAGTCGAAAAAGGCTCTTTTGTCGGAGCTCACATCCTTTCCGGCGCGGTGATGGATCCGATCGCAATTCGCGAATTGATGCCCGATTTTCTGGAACAAGGCTGTCCGGTCGATTCCGTCGTGACCGAAGACGCCGCCTGGTATCTGACCGATACGAAGTGCATAAACGCGCCGATCGTGCCGCCGCCGCTGAAAAACAAAGGCAAATATATGCTTTCGCTGTCGAAAATGTGCGAATGGCTTGCCGAAAAATGCGAAGAAGCCGGCATCAACGTCTTTCCGGAATTTCCCGCGGCCGAGGTTCTTTATGACGAGAACGACGCCGTCATCGGCATCCGCACGGGCGACAAAGGCATCGACAAAGACGGCAACCCGAAACCGAATTTCGAACCGGGCGTCGATCTGCTTGCGAAAATAACGGTGCTTGGCGAAGGTTCGCGCGGTTCGCTGACGAAACAGCTGACCGAACGGCTCGGCCTGAACAAGGACAAAGAGCCGCAGGTTTTTTCGCTCGGCGTAAAAGAGCTTTGGGAACTGCCGGAAGGGAATTTTCCGGTCGGAAAGGTAGTCCATACGCTCGGATTTCCTTCGGATAAAAAGACATACGGCGGCGGCTGGATCTACGGAATGAAGGACAACGTCGTGAGCATCGGTTATGTGACGGGGCTCGATTATGTCGATCCGAACATCGATCCGCACGCCGAATTTCAAAAGTTCAAGACGCATCCGAAGATCGCCGAAATTCTGGCCGGCGGAAAGATGATCAAATACGGCGCAAAATCGATCAACACCGGCGGTTATTACACGATGCCGCAGCTTTATGCGGACGGCGTGCTGCTGGTCGGCGATTCGGGCACGTTCCTGAACGGCCAGCGAATAAAGGGAATTCACACCGCGATAAAAAGCGGAATGCTCGCGGCCGAAACGATCGTGCTTGCGTTTGATCACGATGATTTTACGTCCGAAACGCTGAAGATCTTTCACGAAAAATTTATGTCGAGCTGGATGTACGAAGAACTTCATCCGGTGCGCAATTTCCATTCGGGATTCCAACGCGGCCGCTGGATGGGACTCGTCAACGCGGGTCTGCAGTACATCACAAAAGGCCTGGCGTGGGGATTTTTGCCGAAAGATCATCACGTCGCCGGATACGAACGAATGCAGAAACTGGATTCGCGTTTTCGCGGAGACGAGGCGGGAACCGGCGAAGGTTTCGGCCCGACGGATCATCTGACCAAGACCAAACGTTATTCCGGAATGCAGATCGACAAAAAGCTGACGTTCGACAAGATAACCGACGTTTTTCACGCCGGTGTCGCACACGACGAAGACCAGCCTTCGCACCTGCATATCTTGGATACCGAGATCTGCGCGACACGCTGCGTCGAAGAATACGGCAACCCGTGCCAGCGGTTCTGCCCGGCTCAGGTTTACGAAATGGAACAAGATCCGGCTTCGGGACGCAGGGAATTAAAGGTGAACTTTTCGAACTGCGTGCACTGCAAGACGTGCGATATCTCCGATCCGTACCAGATAATAAACTGGGTCACACCCGAAGGCGGCGGCGGTCCGAATTATAAGGGAATGTAGTTTTAGCGGGTGAG
>CBFGSN010000261.1:0-2482 GCA_965651435.1 uncultured bacterium
CCGACAAGATCGACGATGCGGCTGCCAAGGTCGAGCGTCTGAACAGAATTTCCCGCCTCGCCAAGAAATTCAAAACCGATCTTTATGCCGTGCGGTTCGGCGATGTCCGCGAGTTCATTCAGCACGCGGACCGATTCTTCGATGGTCTCATCGTCCGTTTTCGGACCTTGCCGCAAAGAGCCGGGAACCGAAAGAACGTAAGGACAACCGATCGCGGCGGATATTTCGCAGAGCTTTTCACATTCGTCGAGTATCGCGGCGTGATCTTCGTCGCTTCGCCACGTGATGTGTTCGAGTGTGTTTATCGACAAAACGCCGATGCCGCTTTCATCCAAAATTACCTTCAGCGAATCGACGGTGTCGTTCTTCAAAAAATCGTAAAGTTTATTCGAACGCAGCTCGACCAGGTCATATCCCGCGGCCGCTGATGCTTTTATGTCCGTAACGAGATCGGCGGTCATCGTCGTCGCGCCGTTCAATGCGATCTTCATTTATGTAAATCAACCTCTGTTAAACCGTTCTAAATATTTGCAAACGAAAATTTTATCACGCGTGTGCACGCGCGCGAAAGCGACCCCGACACAAGTTCGGGGCCGTGAAAGATCATTATATTGTTCGTGTGTTTGGCGAGTGCGACGCCGTGCATTACGCGGCTTCCGCTCCGGGTTCGAGAATGCGGTATTTCACGGCACCTTCGTCAAATTCCCTAAGCGCGACGCGCGTCGGTTTGTGTGAGCGGACATCGATGCTCGTCCGTGATTGCGCTCCGCGCTGAAGCTGTTTGCTGCGCTGTGCGGCCAGGATTATCAACCGATATTTCGAATCGATCCCGGGCGAATCGTACATCGAAAGGTCCGGCCCTTCTTCGATCTCGGTTTCCTCTGCGTTGAGTTCTTCGTTCTTTTCAGCCATTGTTTGTCGCTAATCTCCGCTCCTGTGCTTTTTCGATACCTCGAAACTATGTAGAATATCGCAGATACCGTCGTTTTGTCTATCTAAACGGTGTCTTTCCGCGAGAATTATTGCGGCCAGCGAACGCGACGCGGCAGGCACCAGGTCGTTGACAACAACGTAATCGAAATTCTTGTACTGCATCACTTCGCCGAATGAATTCTTTAGACGAAGAGCCAGATCGGCCGGATCTTCGGTGCCGCGGGCGGTCAGCCGAGCTTTTAGAACCTCGAACGACGGCGGAAGAATGAATATCGAAACGGCTTCCGGAACTTTTTCGCGAACGGACGCCGCACCCTGAACATCGATCTCCAATATCACATCGCGGCCGCTTTCCGTTATCTCGTGCACCTGTGAAAGCGACGTTCCGTACATATTTCCGTGCACCTCGGCATACTCGAGAAAATCACCCGCATCGACACGACTCTGAAATTCTTCGACCGAGATAAAATGATAATTTCTGCCGTCGATCTCATCCAATCGGCGTTCGCGCGTCGTGTAAGAAACCGAATATCCGATCTCCGGAACGGTCAGAAGCACCTCGCGGATCAGCGTTCCTTTGCCGCCGCCGGAAGGAGAGCTGATAATGATCAAATTCCCTTTCATGAAATATTATTCGACATTTTGCACCTGTTCGCGGATTTTTTCAATCTCGCTTTTTATCTGAAGCGCGTTCTCTTTGATATTCATGTTCGCCGTTTTTGACGTGATGGTATTCGCCTCGCGGTTGAGCTCCTGCGTCAAAAAATCGAGCCGTTTGCCGACCTCTTTCTCCTCGTTCATGATGGCGCGGAAATGTTCGATATGCGTCGAAAGCCGCGCGATCTCTTCGGAAATATCGGACCGGTCGGCCAGATACGCGACTTCCTGCGCGAGCCTTGCCTGATCGATATCGATCTGTGAATCCGTTTTCGCCAGCATTTCACCGATCCTTTTCGAAAGCCGGCCGCGGTATTCTTCGGTCACGTTTTCGGCTTCGGCGGCGATGGGCGGAATACGCGATTCGATGTTTCCGAGCCGCGTTTCCAATTCGGCGGCAAGCATTTCGCCTTCTTTCCCGCGCATTTTCTCCAGGTCGTCGAGCGCGGCATCAAGAGCGCGGCCGACCGCCTCGGTAAAATCTTTGCCGAGCTCTGTTCGTTCCGGCGCGATGACATTCGGCAAACGCGCGATCACATTCAGGTCGGGTTCGCCCGTGAGCGAAAATTCATCCTGCATCTTTTTCATCGCGGCGATATAACCGCCGATCAGCGGCCGGTTCAGGTCGTAAACGATGTCGCCGCTCCGTTCGAACTGCAGATTCACATCAACGCGTCCGCGCGACAAACGCGCGCCGATCCGGCGTTTCATGTCCGCCTCGATCGCCGAAAGATCGCTCGGAAGCCGCATCGAAATATCCAGAAAACGGTTGTTCACCGTTTTCAGTTCTATGCTTATCGAATAATTGTCATCGGCATAAGTGCCGCGGCCGTAGCCGGTCATTGATCTCATAAATTTTTCAGGCGGCCGAAACCGCATCTTCGTCGGCGAA
>CBFGSN010000262.1:0-2477 GCA_965651435.1 uncultured bacterium
CGGCGTGTGCCGAACAAGGCGGTCGTTCAATTGCCCGATCAACCCGTTGACGGGCCGCAGTACGTGCGCAACGCGGATGCGGCGGCGGCGAACACCGAAATAGCGGCGAATACTTCGCCCGAACAGCCGGCGGCCGGAAACACCGCGGCGGAGGCATTGAACCTGAAACCGATCGATACGTCCGCGCGGAAGATCGACCTCGGCAAAACGTCGCAGGTTCCTCTGCAGAGCTTTGTGCCGACAGCGGTTTCACAGAAAAGCTCCGGCGACGAACAGCCGATGATGATGGGACTGGAACCGGCGGCAAATACGGCGGCGACGCCGAATACGCCCGCGGCCCCAACGGTTCTTGACGCGGATATTTCTTTTGCCGGTGAAATGCCGAAGATGGAAAAAGGCGATGTTCTTAAAATACCGCTGAACGTAATGAGTTCGGCTCCATTCCGTTCGGCCGTTGTCGGTCTGAAATTTGACGAACGCAAGGTCGCGGTTCGTTCGGTTTCGTTCGGCGAGGTTTTCGGCACGGGCTTGGCGAATACGGCGACGGCTCCGTTCCTGAATCAGAACGGCCTGATGTACGTTTCGCTTTCGATGCCCGCGGGCGAAGCATATCCGACCGGCGTTCTTGCGTATATTGAGATAGAAGCATTGGCCGACGGTACGCCGAAGATAAAGTTCGAAGAAGATGTGCTGAATGTTCTGACCGCTGACGGCAGGAATTTCAAGGTTACGTTTTAATGATCGCGGAGTTAAAAATTTGTCTTGAGCGGCGGCGCAAAGCGGCTGGCGGTTTTACCTTGCTCGAACTCGTAATAACGCTGACGGTTTTGGCAATACTCGTGATGGGCACGATACCGCTAACGCAAAACGCCGTAAAGCGGCAGCGTGAAATGCGGCTTCGCGAACAGCTTCGGATGATCCGAAATGCGATAGACGAATTCAAACGCGATTCGATAGGTGCGTGTCCGCAGGGAGCTGTTTCGACGACGAACCTGACAACGGGCGGTCGCGGCCAACAGCCCGGCAACACGGCTCCGCCCGATCCGCGAAGCCGCGTGGTCATTGACGATTGTACGATATTCGATTCGGATAATCTGGATCGATATCCGCCGACGCTTGAGGCATTGGTGGAGGGTGTAAAGGTAAAGGCACGCGGCGTGAACATGACGGGCGGTGCTGGGCTCGGCGACGACACGCGGCAGGCGACGGAGATAAATTCTTCGGCGACGGACGAGATGACAAAAGTTTACCTGCGCGAAATGCCGATCGACCCGATGACGGGCGAATCGAACTGGCGGCTGCGGTCTTCGTATCAGGACCCGGACGACAGGTCCTGGGACAACATAAATGTTTTTGACGTTTCGTCCGCGTCGGACGAAGAGGCAATGAACGGAGAAAAATATAGTGATTGGTAAGATCTCAGAAATAAAGAGCCGCCGTTCGAATGCCGGATTTTCGCTGCTGGAGCTGATGATCGCGATGTTCATCATCATCATTTTGCTTTCGGTGGCGATACCGACGTATCAGCGAACCGTCCAGCAGGCACGCGAAACCGTTCTTAAGGAAAACCTTTGGCAAATGCGTCGCGCGATCGATCAATATTCAGCGGACAAGGGACATTTGCCGCAGTCGATAGACGAACTTGTCGAAGCAAAATACCTTCGCGAAAGGCCTGTCGATCCGGTCACCGAAACGACCGAATGGGAACAGGTCATGGGCGAGGACGCGATGTCGCCGGACGGCGGACAGGGCCTGACGGATGTGAAAAGTACTTCGGACGGACGCGACAGCAACGACAAACCATACAAGGAATATTAGAAATAAATGTTATCCGCTCTGACAGAACCGAGTTTTCCGAAAAACGCTCTCGGCATCGAAAAAGACCGCATCACCGCTCTTGCGTTACAAAGAGAGGGCCGCGGCATGTTCGGCATTAAACAAGCCGCGACGGTCGATCTGCCGAACGGCCTGCTGGAACCTAGTTTTACCAAACGCAACATCGCTAACACATCCGAATTCCGCGTTCTGTTAGAAGAGGCGGTCGAAACGGCGGGGCTTGCGGACAAAAAGAGCTGGTCCGTGGCTTTATCCAGCGATACGGCGCGTTCGGCGATATTGACGCTTGATGCCGGGCAGCCGTCGGGCAAGGAGCTCGAAGATATCTTGGATTGGAAGGCGGAACAGACATTCGGCGCACCGGCTTCGCACCTGCGGATCTCGCGGTACCGGATCGGCGATGACGCCGACGGCCGGGCGCGTTATTTCGCGTCGGCGGTTTCGCTCGCCGTGCTCGATGAGTACGAAACTATATTTGAAAGCTACGGCTGGAAAGCGGGGCTGATGCTGCCGCGTTCGGTCGGCGAAGCGAATTGGCTGATCGAACATGCACGCGGCGGCGATTCGCTGCTGATAAGTTCGCAGCACGACGGTTTTGTCGCGCTTCTGCTTCGGAACGGCGTTCCGGCCGTTGTCCGCTC
>CBFGSN010000263.1:0-2465 GCA_965651435.1 uncultured bacterium
ACGGTGCACTGCTGTTCGTCAATGACCTTTTCGCTCCATTTGCCGTTCTCGAAAACGTTGTCCTTTAGCGTTGCGGTCATTTCGATATCGCGGCCCGCTATGACCTTGCCGTCGAGGTCGGTGACGATCGACTGCACCTTGATCTGTTCGCCTTTCTGAACGAACGTTCGCGGTGTTTTGATGCCGACATAAAGATCGGCCGGATGAACCATCAGCGACGTCGAACCCGACCACGTCTGGCGATTGACGTCCTGTACCGCAGCCGAAGCCTGGATCGTATATGGACGCGGCGGATTGACCGAATCGAAATCGATCTTCAGCAAATGCTCGCCCGCGGCATCCGTTTTCGATTCGAACGTCTGCGTTTCGCCGCCGCCATACCGGCCGTAGCTGAATCCGTGCCACCACGGAACCCAGGTTCCGAATGTGAACTCGTCGTGGTTCGGCGGCGAATAATTCGTCGGCGTCGCCGTCACGGTCCAATTCACATCGGCATCCGCGAGTCCGCCTCCGGCGTAATATTTCGCGGCTCCGAGTATCTGGACGCTGTCGCCGACGAAATGCGGCCCTTCGGTTTGGACGCCGGCCGTAACCTCAAATTCGGGACGGCGGAATTCCTGTATCCGGAACTGATGCGTCGTCGAATCGCCGCTCAGATCGCTTTCCGTTGAAATTTCGACACTCGCGTAACCGAGGTTCGCATTGTCCGGAAGTTTGAATTTCAGATCGAACGCGCCGAATGCATTCAGGTTTCCCTCGCCTTTTGCGATCTCGTTTCCGCGGGGATCTTTCGCGACCCATTTAAGTCCGTGAGCTTTGTCGTTGACCGCCGCGATGTCCGCAAATTTACCCGCGGTCATCACACGAACGTAGCCTTTGACCGAAACTTCCTCGTTCGGTTTGTACATTCCGCGGTCGTCAAAAACGAACCAACGCAGCGAATCGCGCGGTTCCGTTCGAAACCATCCGTCGTCATTCCAATAATAGTCCGAATTTTTCGGCAGGAACGCGACATCGCCGCCGCGTCGGGCGATCAGAATGTTCGGGTCTTTTGCCGAATCGGGCGGCAATGCAAGCCGCAGAATGCCGTTCGCTCCGGTGACGGTCGTTTGCGAAGGTTCGATGGATTCCGTTTCTATCGCAGCTCCGCTTTCGTCAAAAGCACGAACGCTCGGGCCGCCGGCGTTGCCGGTTCCCGCGATCCAATCCCAAAGCTGTGCGATGTAGCCTTTTTCAGGTTCGGCGTTTTCGGAAACGGTAGTAGTCGATGTAGCAGGCGTCGGATAAAGCGAGAGTTCCGCTCCGCTCAAAGCCGCTCCGGTTTTCAGATCGCTGACATACGCAACGAGTTCTTCGCTATCAACAAAAGCGTCGAGGCCAATGTGCGTCGATTGGATCCACGCGGCGACGCGTGTGCGGTCCTCTTTTTTCACTCGTCCGGCGGGTTCAACGACAACGATCGCGTTGCCGAAACCTTTATCCAACGCTTTCGAAATATCAATACGCGTTTCGATAAGCTCATCAGCTTTGTTTTCGGCGGTTACCGTTTTATCAACGACGAGTTTTCCGGGAATCGGAGCAGCCACGCCGTCGTCGTAATTGATACGTTTGTAATACGCTGTAAATTTATCCCAATCGGTCGGTTCGACCTTATAAACCCGAACCTTGAACGACGCGAAATTGATCGAATAAACCGAATAGACCGGCTTTGACGACGGATCGAGAATGACCATCGCTCCGCCCTGCGTATAGAGCGCAGGCTCCGCCGGCCCGACCTTTATCTTCGCTGACGCGGCCTGGCCAAGCGTCTGCCCGAATTCGTCGACAAGTTCCGGAGCCAGCGTTATCGTATAGGTCGTATTGCCCTTTTTCATTCCGGAAATGTAGATGCGGGTTCCGGAAGGATATATATTCGCACCCTCGACCGCGGGTTCGATCCGCACCATAGACTGCTGAAATTTCGCCCGATCGATCGGATTTGTCATCTCGATCGTCCAGTTATCCGTCGGCGTGCATTCCCTGTCGCTCCGATATCCGCACCGAGCATTGACAAACTTGAACGGGCCGTAGGTGCGGAAATGGAACGACTGGTCCTCTTTGGTTTTCAGCGGACCTTCGGCGGACGGAGTTCCTTTCCTGATCGTGACGGATATCGCCGACGCCGCGGGCAAAGCATCGGCCGTCGAACCGTCCGCATTTACGGCACGCAGAACGAGCCAGCGTCCGGGCTGCTGATCTTTTATGCGGTTGGTAACAGATGCGTCCGCAGCGATCTCGGCTTCTGTTGCGAGCCGTGTTTTGATAGTTTTTCCGCCGCCCGTAACCCGAATATTTTCAAGAACCGCTTCCGGGTTGATCGCCTGATCGAACGCGACGAAGATCAGCGGATCGCGTCCGACAATGTTATTGCTGTAGGGCGAATGTGCCGTCATCTTCGGCGGCGACGTCGTGAACGTCCATGACAC
>CBFGSN010000264.1:0-2428 GCA_965651435.1 uncultured bacterium
CGGCCGCGGCGATCATACAGATCCGGCCGCCCGAAATGCGCGACGTCATCGGCGATCTCGGCGACAATAAAGCGCAGTTCATCGATGTCCGCACGCCGCAGGAATTTTCCGCCGGTCATGCGAAAAATGCCGTAAATATGCCGCTCGACGATCTGGAAAAAACTCTTTCGGGACTCGACGCCGAAAAGCCGACGTATGTCATTTGCCAAACCGGTCGGCGCTCGCAAAAAGCGGCGGAGCTTTTGCAAAGGTCCGGTTTTACGAAGATCTATAACGTCGGCGGCGGCACCGCGGCGTGGCGCGAAAGCGGAATGCCGATGGAATAAACGATGAACGCGACTGCGAAAAAGATATTCGGTTGGCTGGGTTACGCGGCGATATTCGCGGCGGTGCTGTTCTTTATGGCGCCCGAATCGTGGTGGCAGTTCGGCGTAACGCCCGATGCACAGCGGCCCGCCGCGGCGGAATTTTCGCTGAAAAAATTCGACGGCTCCGAATGGAAAATGTCCGAACACCGCGGACGCGTCGTAGTCGTAAATTATTGGGCGACGTGGTGCGCACCGTGCCGCGTCGAAACGCCCGGCCTCGTCGCGTTCGCCAATGAATTCGAGAACCGCGGCGTCGATGTCATCGGCGTCACGATGGACGAAAACCTTTCGCCGGTGGCTCCCTTCATAGACGAATATGCGATAAATTATCCGATCGCGTATCCGAATGCCGCGGCTCTTCCGTCCGCGGACGGCTTTCCGCTGCCGACGACAATGCTCTATGACAAGAACGGCCGGCTTGCGAAAAAATACACGGGCATCGTGCTCGCTTCGACGCTTCGGTCGGATGCGGAAGCTCTCCTTGCCGAATGAATTTTGCCGCCGCGTGAAATTCGGATAAAATCAGATTTGCTGCAAAGAAACGTTCAATAAAAATGTCTCAAGATAAAAAAGTATTTCGTATCGAAACAGACTCGATGGGTGAGGTCGAGGTGGCCGCGGATGTGTATTGGGGAGCGCAGACACAGCGTTCGCTTTTGCATTTCAACATTGGTTTTGACGTAATGCCGCGCGAGGTAATACGCGCACTCGGCATTTTGAAAAAAGCCGCGGCGATCACGAATTTTGACCTCGGAAAACTGGCGGAAGACAAAATGAAGCTGATCGCACAGGCGGCGGACGAGGTCATCGACGGAAGACTCGATGCTCACTTTCCGCTTCGCGTTTGGCAGACCGGTTCGGGAACGCAGACGAATATGAACGCGAACGAGGTCATTTCGAACCGCGCGATCGAGATCGCAGGCGGCGAAATGGGTTCGAAAAAGCCGATACATCCGAATGACGATGTGAACAAGTCACAGTCTTCGAACGACACATTTCCGACGGCAATGTATATCGCGGCCGCGGAAAGAACATCCGCACTGATTCCCGAAATTCAAAAGATAAGCGACGCGATAAAGGCAAAGGCGAGGGAATTCGAAGGTGTCGTAAAGATCGGCCGCACGCATCTGCAGGACGCGACGCCGATAACCGTCAGCCAGGAATTCGGCGGCTGGGCGAACCTTATCGACCGCGACATCGAACGCCTGAAAATGGTTCTGCCGGGTTTGATGGACCTTGCCATCGGCGGCACTGCGGTCGGCACGGGCCTGAACGCGCATCCGGAATTTGCAGAACGCGCGGCGGCAAAGATCGCCGAACTCACCGGACTTCCCTTCCGTTCGCATCCGAACAAATTTGCCGCGTTGTCGGCTCACGATGAGGTGGTTTTTGCCTCCGGCGCGCTTAAAACTCTTGCGGCAAGTTTGATGAAGATCGCGAACGATATTCGCTGGTTAGCGTCGGGGCCGCGTTGCGGTATCGGCGAAATTTCGCTGCCGGAAAACGAACCCGGCTCATCGATAATGCCGGGCAAGGTAAATCCGACGCAATCAGAAGCGATGACGATGGTCGCCGTTCAGGTTTTCGGGAACGACGCAGCGATCGGCTTTGCCGGTTCGCAGGGAAATTTTGAACTGAATGTTTTCAAACCCGTGATGATCCACAATTATCTGCATTCAGTTCGGCTGCTGCATGACGCGGCGCATGGGTTTGTCGATTACTGCATTGCCGGCATCGAACTCAACCGCGAAAATATCGACCATTATTTGCGCGATTCGCTGATGCTCGTGACCGCGCTCAATCAGCACATCGGCTATGACAACGCCGCAAAGATCGCAAAGAACGCCCACAAAAAAGGAACGTCGTTGAAAGAATCCGCCGTCGAACTTGGCTTGCTGACGCCGGAACAATTCGACGAATGGGTCATCGCCGAAGATATGACGCATCCATGATGAGTTTGGAGTCCCGCCTTCAGGCGGCTCTGCTTAGAGTTTCGTATTTAGGCGAGAGTTTGCCACCTAAAGGTGGAACTCCGAACAAGGCCGCCTAAAGGCGAAACT
>CBFGSN010000265.1:0-2325 GCA_965651435.1 uncultured bacterium
GATCATCGAATGCTTCCTTTTACGGCGTTCAGGCGTGATGCAAGATATGTCGTTTCGTTGAGCAGTTGGACAAGCTGTGCGGGATCCAATATTTCTTCCCACTTTCCAAGATTCACTCCGGCGTCGGTGGCTTCTGCGATCTCGTATCCGCGCCCGGTGTAAACGAGATCTTCGGCGAGAGTTGCGAATCGGCCGCCGGCCACGCCGGAAAACAGCATCGCATTGAAACGGTCCGGTTCATCGCATACGATCGTGTAGCGTTTCTCAAGTTCGCTGCGTCCGATGTCGAAGACCGAATCTTCGTGCCGGCGAACGCTCAGATTCATTCCCAAATCCACCGGAAATGACGCGAAACAATATGTGAGCTGTACTCTTTGATGTCCCCTTGAACCCGGAGGCCGGTGCAGCCGCCAACCGATGCCCAACTCAACCTCACAACCGTTCCATTTTCCGAGCATTTTATAACCCGTCGCGTCCTGCGTAAGGCCGAGCTGGGGGGCGATGACTCGAAACGTCGAAATTATCGTCCGGTTCATCGTCTTTCGTTTCGATAGCAGATAAAGGACGATGCCGATCATCAAAACCGGAAATCCCAACATCAATAAAACGCCGAAAAGTATGAGAATGAGTTCGGCCATACCAATTCTGCCGTCCTTTTATAAATTCCACGCAACGCGGCTTCGGAGGCGCATTAGTGTGCGGTCAAGCCCGAGTGTTTCAAAAACCGCGAGCATTGACGGGCCGACGCCGACGCCTGTTAGAAGCGTACGCGAGCCGTTCATTATGACGCCGAGTTTTGTTCCTTTTTGCTCGGCAAACTCTTTAACGATGTGTTCGATGTTGGATTCGGTGAATGGCGGCGGATCGGAGCTTTCGCCGAATTCCGCCTCGAACCTATCGGCTAGCTCGGGCAGCCACGTTTCCAGATCCGGAAATTTCGTCAGATTCTTTGCGACGGCGGCCGGGTCAAAATCATAATCTTCGCTAAAGTATGCGCGGCCCTGCGACGAAAAATCTTTAAGCGTAAAGAATCTTGCACGGATCAGATCGACGGTGCGGACGTACCATTCGTAAGAACCGTATTCCGGAAGTTCGATGGCGATCGCCTCCGGCCGGTCCGCCATTTCGGTTGTCGATTCGAACGTCTGCGATTCGGTCGAATCTATCGTCGCCGGTCTCGCGCGGTCTTCCTCGTCATACTCTTCGCGCCAAAGCTTGTTCGTCTTCAGCTCCGTTTTTACCAGCGGCAGCAGATCGTGCAAAGGCATCGTGCGGATGTATTCCGCGTTCATCCAGATCAGCTTGTCGTCCGTCCAGCGTTTCGGGTTGTTTGGTTCGTAATTGAATATCGCGCTCGAACGGTGCACGCCGGCAAGCGAGAATTTTTCGATAAGTTCGTCAAGCGTGTATATTTCGCGTTCTTCGCCGGCCGACCAGCCGAGCAGAGCGATAAAATTTCGAAATGCCGCGGCGATAAAACCCGCGTCGCGGTACGTCGTCAGGCTGACGATCTCGCCGTGCAGGCGTTTGCTAAGCTTTTTGCCGCCCGGCGCGAGTATCAGCGGCAGATGCGCGAAACGCGGCGGCGCGACGCCAAGTGCCTCATAGATCAAGATCTGTTTGTGCGTGTTCGTCAGATGGTCCTGGCCGCGGATCACGTCGGTTATGCCCATTTCGATGTCGTCGCAAACGACCGCTAGGTTATAGAGCGGATGGCCGTCCGACCGCAGCAGCACCAGGTCTTCGGTTTCGGCGTATTCGCGTTCCTGCATGCCGAAAACTCCGTCTTCGAACGAGGTCCGACCGCTTTCCGGAACTTTCAGGCGGATCGCGAACGGTTCGCCCGCGGCGGCCCGCGCATCCGATTCGTCCTTTCCCAGCTCGCGGTACGGGTTGTCGCGCATATTCTTTTCGCCGCCCTGTGCGCGTGCGCGTGCTTTGATAGCGTCCTTTACATTCGCGTCGTTCGGTTCGGCCTTTGGCGTAAAATCACGATACGCCTTGCCTTCGTCAAGCAGCTTCATCGCGGCGGCGCGGTGTTTGTCCGCGTTTGCCGACTGAAAAACGATCTCTTCGTCCGGTTCCAGGCCGATCCAGGCCAGGCCTTCGAGTATCGAACGCGTTGATTCTTCGGTCGAACGCGCGAGGTCCGTATCCTCGATCCGCAGCAAGAATTTACCGCCTTTTTGGCGGGCATAAAGATAGTTGAACAACGCCGAACGCGTGGCACCGACGTGCAGGTATCCGGTCGGCGAAGGCGCAAATCTGACTCTGATTGACATAAGGGATGATTTTTACGCAAATCCGCCGAGAAATCAATTTGAT
>CBFGSN010000266.1:0-2303 GCA_965651435.1 uncultured bacterium
AACGTCAGGCGAAGGGACGACGATAAATAGCGAAGATCATCCGCGCAGCGACACCGCCATTTCGACGGCTTTGCGCGGATCGATCACGCCCCAGCCCTGTCTGTCCACCTCATAATGCGGAAGCCTTTCGGCCGTAGAGATCAGTATTTTTTTAAGTTTTTGCGGAGTGAGATCCGGGTTGGCTTCGAGCATTTGCGCAACGACCGACGACACGATCGGCGCCGCAAACGAAGTCCCGTCAACGTATTTGTAATGCTTTGTGATGACCATTTCGCTGTTCAGCTTCAGCGCGATTATCTGGCGAATGCTGTGAACCGGCCGATCGAAAGCCGCGTCGAGTTCCGGATCGATTCCCGGATGCGATTCGATGATCTCGTGCAGTTCGTCGTCCGCCGCATGATCGAGCGCGTCAAGCAAAGCGGCCTGCTGTGCCGTCGGCGTATTGGGCAGGATCGGCGCCGGAACCCACAACGACGGTGCTATCAACTCGGGCTTCTGCAGGCCGTCCTGCGTTGGGCCGTATGACGAACGGTACATTCCGCGTTTTGCACGGTTCAGCGAATTTTTGTCATCGAGCCCGCCGACCGCGATGCACGACGGTGAACTTGCCGGTGGAAAGACCGGATGATTCGGCAGATGCCCGGCGTTGCCGACAGCACACACGACCGTGATGCCAGCCGCAACGCATCGCTCGACCGTTCGCGAAAGCGGATCGTCCAGATAGCTGCGTTCCATATCACCGCCGGCGGAAATATTCACGATCTTTATTTCGTAGCGTTCGCGGTTCTCGAGAACCCATTCGAGCGCGTCTTTGATATTTTCTTCGGTAATGCGGCCGGTGCGTGCAAGTTTTACAAGAACGACGTTCGCATCCGGCGCTATGCCGCGGTAAAAGCCGTTCGAAAGAGAACCGTTGCCGGCCGCGACGACCGATGTCATCATTCCGTGCCAGCTCGCGACGTCCGGTTTGAACAGCGAATCGAGTTCGCCGTCGCCGTCGGGCATGCTGCGGTACGCTACGATGCGGTTTTCGGGCGTTGTCAGATCGACGTGCGGATAAAATCCGGAATCAAGGAACGCGATCGTCACGCCTTTGCCGGTAAAACGTTCGACCGCGTCGAGCCGCAGCGGCGTCGAAAGCACGTGCGAACCGTCTTTCTGCATCGCAGCGTCCTTTACGATGTGGTCTTTTGCGCGTTCGAACGTCCGAAGGCACCGCGAACAGACTGCTTTCAGATCGCGGTGATCGGGTGAATTCGCGATGATCAGCTTTCGCAGATCTTCGTCCAGAACGAGCATCGAAATGAATTCGTCCGGCGTTTCACGCGAACAGACCGGACACACGTTTTCACCAGCGGCGATGTCCGCCGGCTGCGACGGCCGATGAAGCTGTAAGGATTCTTCAGGAGTCATAAAAGGCGTGAATAAGTTTTCCACAACCGCGCATTAAAATCAATTTCGCCCGGCCGGCCCAAAGCATTTGAAACGCAATATGATACCGCCGCCGGATTTTGTGTGAAATGCAAAAATAATACTTGCAACATAAACTTCGAACGTGCATCATATAGCTGTTAATCCTTCTCTCGCGCATCAACGGTGATGCGCCCCGTGAAGAAAGCGTTTTTTCGACGATGTTCAGGAGTTCGAGGGCAGGCTGGTTTATGGTATAGGAAGTAGCATTGGTTTTTTGAATGCGCCCGAACGCGATCTTGAGGACATTGAGTTATCCACGAACGCACGATCCCGATTTCGATACTTTCTTTTTGACGATTCCTTTTTTGAAAGAGGAACAGGATTGGTATATATGACAATGAAGCTTTATGTAGGTAATCTGCCGTTCAGCACATCGAACAGCGATTTGGAAGAATTGTTTGCAGGCATCGGCACGGTCGAATCCGCGACCGTTGTCGAAGACAGAGAAACGGGCCGTTCGCGCGGCTTCGGATTTGTCGAAATGGCATCGCAGGAAGAAGGTACGGCAGCGATCGAACAATTGAATGGTTCGGACCTCAATGGACGCGAACTTAAGGTCAACGAAGCACGCCCGCGTGAGAACCGCGGATTTGGCGGACCCCGCGGCGGCGGCGGTGGTGGACGCGGCGGCTACGGCGGCGGCGGCGGAAACTTCGGCGGCGGACGCCACGGCCAAAACCGTTGGTAATTTCGCATCTGAACAGATAATAAAAGGTCGCCCCGAAAGGCGGCCTTTTTTTTTGCTTTTGCGAAACGATGGATACTGAGTGAATTTCTAGGTTCTGTTGACATTTGCGGCTTTGCGGCCTTTACATTGCCTCCAGCTTTAG
>CBFGSN010000267.1:0-2281 GCA_965651435.1 uncultured bacterium
TCGGCCTGATCTTCGTTATGAAAAACCGTAAAAAGAACAAGCTTGCGGCGGGTGTGTAAAATTGTTTCGGCTCGAAGGAGCTCTTATACTCAAATGCGGCGAACGAAGCGTCGGTGACGCGCATCGAATTTTGCTTGGGAGCAAAGTAAGTGGATTTCATGCTGATTCGCAGGTCCCTACATTAATACTGAAGTAGTGAAACCATTTAAGATCAGAGACATCGCCATAGATCCGCCGCTGATACTTTCGCCGATGGCGGGCGTGACGGATTATATTTTTCGCCGGCTGATAAAGCGGCGGGGCGGTGTCGGTCTGGTTGTTTCCGAGTTCATTTCGGTCGAAGGTTTGACGCGAAACAATCCGAAATCGAAGCGGCAGATGTTCTTTGACGAAGAAGAACGTCCGTTTGCCGTCCAGATCTTCGGCGGTCAGCCGGAGCGTATGGCGTTGGGTGCCGAAATGGCCGAAGAGGTCGGTGCAGATATTCTGGATGTGAACTGCGGCTGTCCGGCGCCGAAGGTCGTAAAGAACGGCGGCGGTTCGGGGCTGCTGCGGGACGTTCCGCGACTTGAAACGATACTGAAAGAGATAAAGAAAACCATCACGATCCCGCTTACCTTAAAGGTGCGGACCGGTTATTCCGAATCGACTATCAACGTAGTCGAGGTCGCGAAAATGGCGGAGCAATGCGGCGTCGAACACATACAGGTTCACGGCCGAACAAAGGAACAAGGCTATAAGGGACTCGCCGATTGGGAAATAATTCGGCAGGTGAAAGAAGCTGTCAGCATTCCGGTTTCCGGCAATGGCGATATTACGTCGATCGAATCCGGAATGGAAAAATGGAAATTTGCCGGGACGGACGGTATTTTGATCGGTCGCGGCGCAATGCAGAATCCGTGGATATTTCGCCAGTTTCAGGACGTTCTGAACGGCCGCGAACCATATCAGCCGGATGTCGAAGAAAAGAAAGCCGTGCTGCTGGAATTTTTCGGAATGTGCATCGAACAAATGCCGGAGATAGTCGCTCTCGGGAAAATGAAACAGCTTGCCGGCCAATTTACAAAAGGTCTGCCGGGCGGAGCTCAGTTTCGGCAGACGCTTTATCATTCGCATTCGGCGAATGAGATATTGGACAACATTTCTATTTATTTTGAAACGCTTACGAACGGAAGCCGCTTTGGCGATGGCATCGTCGAAGCCGATCATCTGTCCGAACCGGCGATCACAAGCTGCGATGCGTTCAGCTCCGCGGCCGTTTCATAAATTTCAAATTTCAATGAGAATCGTTAGATATATTTTTATTGCCGCCGCCGTTGCGGCTTTTGCTTCGGCATGCTTTGCCCAAACTTCGCCCGCGGCCGATCCGAAGGCTGAGACGAAGCCGGACAATGTGAACATTTCCGAACCGCCGGCGGCTCCCGCGTTCGTTCGTTCGACCGCGGCATATGCCGAGCTTTTGCTTGTCCGGGCTGAACTTGCGTCTGAGATCGAATCGCTCCTGATCGACCGAACGGAATCATACCCGCAGATCATTGAGGACAGGTATCACCTCGGCCTGATCGACATCGCCATACGTCGTGTCGCCGCCGTAAAGGCAGCGGAAACAGAGAAGTTGACGATCGCTTTAGGCAAAATGCTCTCGCGGCAGGCGGAGATCGAAACGGAGCTTTGGCGGTTGAAATTGACCTACGCGGACGGGCATCCCGAGGTGAAACAGACGGCGAAGAAGCTGGAGATCTACGAAAAAGCCGTCAACGCAATCCTTGGTTCATAGCCCCAAAATGTCGTGTTCTTCGCGGCCGATCAATTCGAACAGTTCGGCCGCGCCTGCTTTCGATACCTGCTTTGTTTTTGGAATTTCCAGAACGCGAAAGCTCTCAGTCACGTTCGGTTTGATTATCGTTATTTCGTCACCCGCTGCGACGCTTTTGGATGCCTTTGCCGCCGTTCCATTTACGAGCACCTTATCCGCATCACAAAATTCGCGTGCAAGGCTTCGCCGATGTATAAGGCGGCTGAGCTTCAGGAAAATATCTAGGCGCATCGGTTCGCGTTCCGCGGGCTTTAAAACCGTCAAAAATCATAAAAACCGTCGATTATTATAAGAACGGTCGTGTATTTTTCAATCGGTCCATCCGATAATTTCAAACTATGATCACTGTCGGCCATCTCATAATCGAAACCGGTCAACGCGGCCGAAGAATGCGGCCGTTACGTGTGTTTCATCTGTTTCATATGTTCCAGCTGTTTCAGTTGTTTCAACTGTTTCACGCGTTTC
>CBFGSN010000268.1:0-2280 GCA_965651435.1 uncultured bacterium
GCAAAAACCCGTGACGGGTTATGCTCCGGTCAACGGATTGAAAATGTATTACGAGGTTCGCGGCAGCGGCGAGCCGGTGCTTTTGCTGCATGGTGCGTTCATGGCGATATCGGGCGAATGGGAAGAGCTTGTCGCCGAGCTTTCGAAAAAGCACAAGGTCATCGCCGTCGAGATGCAGGGCCACGGCCGGACGGCCGACATCGACCGCGACATCACGCCCGAAGATCTGGCCGATGACGCGGCCGCGGTGCTCGATCATCTGAAGATCGAACGCGCCGATGTCGTCGGTTACAGTTTGGGCGGCGAAACGGCGATCGCCTGCGCGATGCGGCATCCGGAAAAGGTGCGAAAGGCCGTTATTATTTCGGCTCCGTTCCGGAGCACCGGCTGGGTTGATGGTTCTTTCGATATGTGGCCGACGCTGACGTGGGAGATTTTCAAAGGAACGCCCACCGAAACGGAATGGAGAAAGCTGAACCCAAATCCTGACGGTTTCCCTGATTTTTTCGAACACGTAAAAGCGGCCGCTATGAAAAAATTTGATCTCGGTGCCGACAATTTCAAAGCGACGAAGGCTCCGATGCTTCTTATTTTCGGCGACGCCGACGGCGTTAAGCTCGATCACATCGCCGAAATGTACAGCCTTAAAGGCGGCGGCGTTCACGGCGACATCCAGCCGCGGCCCGAATCCCGCCTCGCTGTGATCCCGAACGCGACTCATGTCACGCTCATGAACCGCCTGTCCGAGATCGTTCCTATGATAAATGATTTTCTGGACGCAAAACCGAATACGAAATAATATAAATGTCGCATAACAGCTCGATAAATTCCGCCGAAAACGGCAATCGAAAGAAATGAACACATCCGAAACTCCGCAAACGCCTGAATCCGAGATCCTCCGCGACGCTTATGCGGCGCTCAATCGTGGTGACATCGACGGATTTATGGGTATCTTCGGGCCCGACGTTCTTCGCGTCGAATTCGAGGGTTCGCCGATGGCCGGAACTTTTCGCGGCTTTGATGAGGTTCGCGAACACGTCATCAGGGGCCGCTCGACCTGGGCCGAAGGCGCGTGCGAACCGGAGAATTACACGGTCATCGGCGACAAGATATTGCTTTCGGTGCACGTCAACGTCCGTCTGAAAACCGAAACCGATCGGCGCGAAGGCGATATCACCGATGGCTTTCTGTTCCGCGACGGCAAGGCGATAGAATTTCGTACGTTTACGGAAAAAAGCGAAGCGCTCAAATGGGCGGGAGCGTTAAAGCAATATGACAATACTAAAACCATCGCGGACGATCGATGCGCCGGCTGAAGACGTCTTCGCTGCGTTCGCGGATGCCGAACGGCTCGCGCGTTGGTGGGGGCCCGCGGGTTTTACGAATTCGTTCGACGTGTTCAAACTTGAAACCGGCGGGCGTTGGATCTACACGATGCACGGCCCGGACGGAAAAGATTATCCGAACGAAAGTGTCTTTCGCGAAGTCGTTCCGGGCGAACGCATCATCATCGAACATATCGTGCTGCCGCGGTATACGCTTGTGATAACCTTTGCCGAACGCGAAGGCAAAACGACCGTCACATGGGAACAAGACTTCGAAAACGAAACCTTCGCAGCGAAGATGAACGATTTCCTGCGAACCGCGAACGAACAAAATTTGGATAAACTTACAGCAGAAGTACTGAATGGTTAGTTTACAAAAATGTCGCGCAGTGAGGTATCCTTGATCTAGGGGTGGATTTTTATGTCAACAGTTGCTGAAGCCGAACGTATCGCATTTCGACTTTCGGATTCCGAGAGAGCGAGGCTCGCCGAAAAATTGATCGCTTCCCTTCCGTCACCATTCGTCAGTGATGACGATGGTATCGAAGAATCCGTCAGACGCAGCGGGGAAATGGACGAAGACCCAAACATTGCTCTGACGCACGAAGAGTTCATGGCTTCGTTCCAAAAATATCGCCGTCCGTGAAGATCAGGTATCATCCGCTCGCTCGTATTGACGTTGCCGAGATCGTTCAATATTACGAAACGGAAGCCGGCCTGGATGTCGCGGTCGAATTCTTTGCTGATCTAACGCGAAGTATTCGATTCATACGACACAATCCTTACGCATTTCCGATAATAGGAGATAATATTCGGCGTTGTTTACTTATTCGCTTTCCGTATCAAATTAACTACGAGGTCCTAGAAAAGTCCATTATAAAGATACTGGTTGTAAAGCATCAAAGCCGTCATTTCCGCTTTGGAACGGAAAGACGTTGAGCGACACTCGATCAAC
>CBFGSN010000269.1:0-2276 GCA_965651435.1 uncultured bacterium
AGCCGCCGCGGTTCGATGAAATAGGAATACGCAACGCACAGAAGCACGAACACGATCACAGCAAGGGCCGTGTAAATGATCTTGGTTTTGCGGGTGAAATTCATTTCCTGCGGATCGATTCGATCAACGTTTATCAATTGCAACTGGCTTTGATAAATTGCCACTAGCTTTAGCTAGTGGACAATAAGCATCACAATATTTTTCGGCTTTAGCCGAACGTTTGGGCTAAAGCCCTATGATTTGGAATTCGCTATCCACTAGCTAAAGCTAGTGGCAATTTAGAAGAACGCTTCCTTGTTTGCGATCTTTTGTTTTGATTCGCAGCGATAATAACTGATACGGAAAAGATCCGCGATCCTAAAAATATTCTTTCCAACGGCCATCAACCAATTTAACGGTGTCCGGATGCGGTTCGACGGTTCCCGGATACCAGGGTTTCATACGTGCATCAATAACGACCGGCGGTTCGTAGCCGATGTGATTGTTCTGCACCGAAGTATTTGCGGAATAAATATCACGCGCCGGATCGAACCGCGTCCAGGTCGCCCAAAGGAATTTTTCCGCCGAACGTGCCACGGAAACATCGTCGTGCAGCACGATCAACGGCCAGCGTGCGAATCTTTTGTCCGCGGCGATGCGTTCCGCCAGGCCGTCGCCGTCTTTGTATTCCGGAGCTTCGATGACCAAACATCCGCCGCAGAAAGGTTCGGCGGCCGTGATCGATTGCGGCAGGTCGCCCGTAAATTCGAGCGGCAGTTCGCGGATCGGTTCGCCCACGCCCATCAATATCGCTTTGCTGCCGTGATTGATCTTTCCGCTGGCGTAATCGAGCGTGTCGAAAGCCGTTCGGCTGAAAATGAACAGGTCTTTGCGAAGATCGGTCCGCGCCAAAATGTGTTCAAAGAGCGACGCAAAATCGCGCAGGTTCTGCGGCGTGTCCGTCAGCAGAAGAAATTTTGTCAGGGCAAGCTGGCCTTCGCCAAGAATGCGGAAACCGGCGGAAAGCGCTTCGCGCGAATAACGTTCGCGGACGACCGCCGCGGCGAGCGAGTGGAAACCGGTTTCGCCGTAGCTCCAAAGATCGCGCACGGCGGGCATCACGACCGGAAACAGCGGCGACAGGAGTTCCTGCAGATAATCGCCGATGAAAAAATCTTCCTGCCGCGGTTTGCCGACGACCGTCGCCGGATATATCGCGTCCTTTCTGTGATAAACGGTTGACGCCGTAAACACAGGATATTCGTGCGTCAAAGAATAATAGCCGTAATGATCGCCGAACGGGCCTTCGGGTTTTGTGACGTTCGGCGCAACGCTGCCGACAAGAGCGAACTCGGCGTCGGCGATCAGGTCATAGCCGTCCGGATTCGCCGGATCTTTCGCCGTTGCGATCTTTCCATCCGCAAGAAGCGACGCAAGCATAAGTTCGGGCACGTCTTCGGGCAAAGGCGCGATCGCCGACAAAATCAACGCGGGCGAACCGCCGAGAAAAACCGTCACCGGCAACGATTCGTTCTGCTTTTGCGCTTCGTAATAATGAAAGCCGCCGCCTTTGCCGATCTGCCAATGCATTCCGGTCGTCGTTTTGTCGTAACGCTGCATTCGGTAAATGCCGAGGTTGTGCTTTCCGGTCACCGGGCTTTTTGTATAAACCAGCGGCAGCGTGTTGAAATGTCCGCCGTCTTCGGGCCAAAGCTGAAGGAACGGAAGTTTTTCAAGATCGACAGGCGTTTGTTTCGTGTCGAGCACAGGCGCGGCCGCGACACGTTTTGTACCGAGTTTTAGTGCGGAAAAACCAAGATCGCGATACTTCCAAAGCTCGCGCGGTTTCGGCGGCATAAGAACTTCGACCATTTCGACGGCGCGACGAACGAAGCTCTGCGGCTTCGGGCCGAACGCCAATTCGATGCGGCGAACGGTCCCGAAGAGATTTGTCACGACCGGAAACGGCGAACCTTTCACGTTCGTGAAAAGCAAGGCCTTTCCATGTTCGGCGATGACGCGGCGGTGGATCTCCGCGATCTCAAGAAACGGATCGACCTCGGCCGAAATGATCGTGAGTTCGCCCTCCTGCCGCAGCGTATCCAAAAATGACCGAAGATCTTTGTGCATAAACTCTATAAAAAGCGCGAAAAACGCGAAAGCCGTTTTTATGAATTTAACAGTTTTCGCGTCGTTCGTGTATTTCGCGGATTGCTTTTATTGTTTCCGCAAATTCGGTTCTGTGAT
This sequence comes from uncultured bacterium, assembly GCA_965651435.1. GTDB lineage: Bacteria > Acidobacteriota > Blastocatellia > Pyrinomonadales > Pyrinomonadaceae > OLB17. Next base: position 2,227 of record CBFGSN010000269.1, read on the forward strand.
GTCCAGCTCATCGGCCTTGATCACATCGAACTTCGTATCCGGAAAACGCT
>CBFGSN010000270.1:0-2268 GCA_965651435.1 uncultured bacterium
CTGAAAGGCGTTCCGGTCAGGCTCGGGATCGGTATGCGCGATCTTGAGAACGGAACGGTCGAGGTCGCCCGCCGCGATACGCTCGAAAAAGAATCGGCTCCGCTCGAAGGCATTGTCGAACGCGTCGCGAAACTGCTCGAAGAAATCCAGGCGTCGATCTACAAGAAAGCCCTTGATTTTAAGAATGCGAATACGTTCAATGTCGATACGTGGGATGAATTCAAGGCTCAGATAGAAAAAGGCGGTTTCGTCATGGCTCACTGGGACGGCACGAGCGAAACCGAACTGAAAATAAAAGAAGAGACGAAAGCAACGATCCGCTGCATTCCTTTCGATGCCGCGCCGGAAGCCGGAAAATGCGTGTATTCCGGAGCCGAATCGAAACAGCGTGTTGCTTTCGCCCGTGCTTATTAACAAGCGGTGCGCGGTTTACACAAAACCGTGTTCGCGCATAAAGGGTTGGACGAACGACCAGATCTGTGCCGAAACGCGAGCGTCTTCGGCATATGTGATGGTCGTTTTTCCGTCCGGAAAACCTTCGTCGATAAACTCGGTCATCGAAGTTCCCGGTTCGGGCTGCCACGGCGTTCCGCCCATTCCGCCGTGCGTGCATAAAAATGAATACGCCGCCGGAAAAACGGTCGGCGAGCTGTAACGCAGGCCGTCATTGCCGAAACTTTCTCGCGATTTGGAACGCGGGTCGCGAACGACGTGCATGACATAACCGACATTGTTCGGGATAACCTCGGCGTCGATACCGATGTGGCGGTCAACGCAATCGAACAGAAGCAAAGCTTCGACATCTTCATTCGCGTTTTTCAGGCGATTAGCAAGAGCGACAACGCCCGCAGCTCCGCGGCTGTATCCGGTGAGCAGGATCGGTTCGGATACGCCCGCGTCACGACGGCTTTTGATGAACTGAAAACCGCCGGCGATCGCGTCCATCAAACCGCCGCCGAATGTGACCGGCCCGCGAAAATATGCGCGGTTCGGGTCGCCCCTGCCGGCGATCCGCCGCACGAAGCTGTTAGCAAAATCCCTGTCGTAACGCGCGTTCCTTGCCGCGCCCGGAAATGTTCCGCCGCCCGTTCCGTCGATCCCAACAATAATTGCCATAGACTTTTTTACCTACCCTTATTCGAGATTTAGTTTGCCGGAGGTCCCGGCTCAATAAAAATTATTCGTTTGTTCTGAGTTTATATAGAATAATCTATTTAATGACGGCGTCAACGGTAAAATTTTGCTTTCGTTGAGAGTTTCGGGTTCGGAGTGAGTCCCGGCTTTGGCCGGCAGAAAACGGACTCGCCTAAAGGCGAAACTCTGAACGAAAGAAGCCGCCTAAAGGCGGGATTCCGAACATTGTATTCTTTTCAAACTTTTGCGGATATTCCGGCGTCTTATACAACGGCTGAACGACGAATTTCCGATGTGGAATGATCTAACCGATGAACAATTGGTCGAACTTTCGGCCGGTAAGGAACCGGAGGCTTTCGGCGCGATCGTCCGCCGTTGGGAGCGAAAGATATTCGCGCTTTGTTTCGGTATGCTCGGCAAAGAAGACGATGCCCGCGATGCCGCGCAGGAAACGTTCATTTCCGCATACAAAAATATTGCAAAGTTTCGCGGCGATGCGAAAGTTTCGTCGTGGCTTCACCGCATCGCGGTCAACCAATGTCTGACGGTCAAAAGGAAAGAAAAGCGGCGTTCCGAGGACCTGATCGATGAGGACGCGCACGAGGACGAGAAGGTTTTCCTCGCGCCGGCTAGTCTTTCTCCGATCAATAATACGGAACAGCTCGAACGTGCACAATTGGTGCGAAAAGCGGTCGTCGCTTTGCCGGTCGATCTGCGTCAGGTGGTGGTAATGAAGGAATTTGAGGATATGACGTTTCAGGAGATATCCGAAACGCTGGAGCTGCCGTTAAGCACTGTAAAAAGTCGGCTTTATACCGCGCTGAAACATCTAAAAATGAGATTGGACAGGTTTCCTTTGGAGGTCAGATGAACGAAACGGCACAACATAATTGCGGACAATGTGACGGCGAAACGCTGATGTCGTATATCTACGGCGAGACGGACGGCGCGGCCGCTGCCCGCGTCGAAGATCATCTGCTGGAATGCGCGGATTGCCGCTCGGAATTTGCCGATCTTTCCGAAAGCCGGCTTTCGGTCTTCGAATGGAACAAACTGGAATTCGAACCGCTTGCGACGCCCGCGATAAATATCGAATACGCAAAAGATCGCGGTGCGTTTGCGGCGTTTGTCGAA
>CBFGSN010000271.1:0-2254 GCA_965651435.1 uncultured bacterium
TTTCCATTTTGCGCTACGGCGCTAGTTGAGTTGGATAGCTGTGTCGTATTTAATCTCGTTGATGTGCATGCGCACAAGAGCAATGCGAGAAGGCCGAACACAGGATAGATCGTGATACTCAACTTCATAAAAATGCGTATATCTAACCGCTGCGGCTCTGCCTACCCGACGCTTCCTTCCAGCTTCAGTCCCAGCAGTTTCTGAGCCTCGACGGCGTATTCCATCGGCAGTTCGCGAAAAACTTCTTTACAGAATCCGTTGATGATCAGCGACACTGCGTCTTCCTGCCCGATTCCCCGCTGCTGCAGATAAAAAAGCTGCTCTTCGCTGATCTTGCTTGTCGTGGCTTCGTGTTCGACGCGTGCGGTATTGTTCATCACCTCTATGTACGGGAACGTGTTCGCCTCGCACGTTTGGCCGATCAGCATCGAATCGCATTGCGTATAGTTTCGCGCGCCGGCGGCTTTCGGCATTACCTTTACCAAACCGCGATAGCTGTTGTTCGATCTTCCGGCCGAGATGCCTTTCGACACTATAGTCGATCTGGTGTTTTTGCCTAGGTGGATCATCTTCGTTCCGGTATCGGCGATCTGGGCGTTGTTCGTCAACGCGACCGAATAAAATTCACCGATCGAATTGTCTCCCTGCAATATCACGCTCGGATATTTCCACGTGATCGCCGAACCGGTTTCGACCTGCGTCCACGAAATTTTTGAATTCACGCCGCGGCACGCTCCGCGTTTTGTCACGAAATTATAAATGCCGCCTTTACCGTTCTCGTCGCCGGCGTACCAGTTCTGTACGGTCGAGTATTTGATCTCAGCATTGTCTAAAGCGACGAGTTCGACGACCGCCGCATGAAGCTGGTTCGTGTCGAACTGCGGCGCCGTACAGCCTTCATTATACGCGACGTAGCCGCCTTCCTCGGCAACGATGAGCGTGCGTTCGAATTGTCCCGATTCCTGCGTGTTGATGCGGAAATATGTCGAAAGCTCCATCGGGCATCGGACGCCTTTCGGAATAAAAACGAACGAACCGTCTGAAAATACAGCGGAATTCAGCGCCGCGAAAAAATTATCACCGGTCGGCACGACCGAACCCAAATATTTCTGCACCAGCTCCGGATAATCCTCAACCGCCTCGGTAAACGAACAAAAGATAACGCCCGCTTCCTTCAGCTTTTTCTTATACGTCGTCGCGACCGAAACCGAATCGAACACCGCATCAACCGCGACGTTCGCCAGCATTTTCTGCTCGGAAAGCGGAATGCCGAGTTTTTCGAAAGTCTTCACAAGTTCCGGATCGACCTCGTCCATCGATGCTTTTTTCGCTTTCTGTTTCGGCGCCGAATAATAAGAAATATCCTGAAAATCGATCTCAGGATATTCGAAATTCGGCCAGGCACGCGGGTCTTCCATCTTCAGCCACTGGCGAAACGCCTTTAGCCGAAACTGCAAAAGCCAATCGGGTTCGTTCTTTTTCGAGGAGATCAGCCGGATCGTATCTTCGGTCAAACCTTTTGCGATGGTTTCAGTTTCGATGTCCGTAACGAACCCGTATTTGTACTCGCGTTTTGTTAGTAATTCTGCTGCTGTTGACATTTAATTCCTTCTTTACTGAGCCCGCTGCGGCTCCAACGTTCTATCGATGCCGCGTATTTGATGAAACATCTGATCGACGGCTTTTTCCGTTCCGACAAGCTGTGCAAGCGTTATGCGCGACAGTGCATTTTCGACTATTTCGTGCAGCCCGATGATAACCGGCCTGATGCCGCAATCGCCGCTGTGCACACACGAATCCTTAACGCCCGTATAGCTTTCGCAATGTTTATCCATCACGTCGTCGTCCAGAACCTTTATTATCTCGCTGAGATAAATTTCGGACGCCGGCCGTTCCAGCGAATATCCGCCCTTTGTGCCGCGTGTCGAACTGACGAACCCGGCCTTGTTCATCAGCCACATCAGCTTGCCGGCGTTCGCCGTCGAAATGCCTTCGCGTTCGGCGATCTGCGGCAGCGTCAGCGATTCACCCGGCGGCAATGCCGCAAGCTGCACAAGGCATCGCAACCCGTATTCTTCCTGTGCTGAGATCTTCATAACTTCGTATTCAAATGTTGTGGTTGATTACCGTTAATTAAATGTTCGCAAAAGGTTACTTTTTTGTCAAGATTAAATAGGGCGGACTTCCCGTTCGAAGTTGCAGCTTTAGCTGGCCTGTTCGGAGTTCCGGCTTTAGCCAGCCCCGTTTGGAGTTC
>CBFGSN010000272.1:0-2235 GCA_965651435.1 uncultured bacterium
GATCGACCTTAAGAAAATCGTCGATCGTGATAAAGGATTCTTCGGATGTCGGTTGGTCTGAAGATTGGCCGCCCGCTAACGCAGGCGGTTCTGACTTTTGGCCGCCCGTTGACGCAGGCGGTTCTGACTTTTGGCCGCCCGCTGACGCCGGCGGTTCTGACTTTTGGCCGCCCGTTGACTGACCATCGACCACGGTTTCCTGTCCACTGTTCTCTATTTCATTCATAACTTTTGTTTTATCAATTCGCGGAAAAACGCCGGACGTTTCGCCGATCTTTGTACCGGCCGCGGTTCCGCCCCATTCCAAACTCGCCGGATCGACCGCGGCGACATCGCCGTCGAAACCCAACTGTCTATAAATATTTCTCGTCGCCTCCGGCATCACCGGATAAAGCAGTACGCATAGCCAGCGAAGGCTTTCGAGCGAACGGTAAAGCACGGCATTGAGCACCTCCGCATTCGTTTCGTCTTTTGCCAAAAGCCACGGCTTTGAATCCGATATCATCTTGTCTGCGGCGGCGATCACCGCCCACGCCGATTCCAGAGCGTTATTGAACTCGAACCTCTCAAAACGCTTTAAGTAATCGTCGCGAAGTCCCGCTAATACAGCGATAAGGTCGTCCTCATCGGGTGCCAATCCGGCAGCTTCGGCGAGAACTCTTGATTCAGCGTTCATCGCCCCCGAAGGCACAACGCCGTCGCGGTATTTCGCGACCATCGAAAGCGTACGGCTTGAAAGGTTTCCGAGCCCGCCGGCGAGATCGGCGTTCACGCGGTCGATCAGATTTTCATAACCGAATTTCCCGTCCTGACCAAAAACCATTTCGCGAAGCAGAAAATACCGCACGGCATCTATCTGAAAATGCTCACGTAAAACATTAACATCGATCACATTTCCCAATGTTTTACTCATCTTTCGGCCGTCTGCGTCCAGCCAAAGCCCGTGAGCAAAGATCGTTTTCGGAAGTTCCAATCCGGCCGCAAAAAGAAACGCAGGCCAATATATCGCGTGAAACCGCAGAATATCCTTGCCGACCAGATGAACGACATTCTGCCAATATTTATCGAATCCGGCCGAACCTTCGCGTTCGTTGCCGTAACCCAGCGCCGTTATGTAATTTGAAAGCGCATCCAGCCAAACGTACATTACGTGATCTTCATCGTCCGGAACCGGAATTCCCCATGACACCGACGTGCGTTCGCGGCTTATCGAAAGATCCTGCAAGCCCTGCTTTATAAACGAAACTACCTCGTTTCGCCGAGCTTCTGGCCGGATCAGATCGGGCCGAGCGTCGATAGTTTCAAGCAGAAACTCGGAATAATCCGACAGGCGAAAGAAATAGCTTTCTTCGGAAACACGGTCGAGCGGCCGTTCGTGCACGAGGCAATTCGGAACGTCACTGCCTTCGGGAATGTAGTATTCGTCTTCGGTCTTGAACGACGCACACGGAGCGCAGAACCAGCCTTCGTAATGCCCCTTGTAAATGTTAGAATTCCCTTTCGGCGACGTGCTTTTCGCGATCGCGCGCCAGAGCTCCTGCGCTCCCTTGTAATGAAAAGGCTCGGTCGTACGCATAAAAATGTCGTAGCCGCCGTTTTCCGTGTCGAGCCGAAAATCATTAAATAGCTGCTTTATCTCGCCCGAAACGGCATCGACCTGCTCTTTCGGCGAACGCCCATTCTTGGTCGCCGCACGTTCGATGTTTATGCCGTGTTCGTCCGTGCCGGTCAGAAAATAGGTATCAACGCCGCGCTGACGTTTATACCGCGCGACGGCGTCCGCCACGACCGTAGTATATAAATGACCGAGGTGCGGCGAACTGTTCGCATAATAGATCGGTGTAGTTATGTAAGAGGTTTCTATCATTTACTAATTATAAGGAAACGCTTTAAGAGTCGGAGCCGCGACAGTTAAAGTTCTTTCTCAGCCCTGTATCAATGCCATTGCCTCCGCTCGTGTTCGCGGATCGCTGCGAAAACCGCCCAGAACCGTGGATGTTATCGTTTTCGAACCCGGCTTTTTCACACCACGAAGCGTCATACAGGTATGTTCGGCTTCGACCACGACCATTACGCCGATCGGATCTAATTCCTCAAAAAGCGTCCTTGCGATCTGCTGCGTCAGGCGTTCCTGCACCTGCAGCCTGCGGGCAAAAATTTCGGCGATCCGCGCAAGTTTCGAAAGCCCGACTATCCGGCCGCCTTTCGGAATATAAGCGATGTGGCATTTTCCGA
>CBFGSN010000273.1:0-2217 GCA_965651435.1 uncultured bacterium
TCCGATCGAAGCGGCGGCGACGCGCTTTCGCGTTGCGCAGTTCGTTGAGCCGTTGGCGAAAGCGGGCATTGAACTTGAGCTGAGTTCGTTTCTAAGTTCCGAACAATTTTCGAAATTTTACGCGCCGGGAAATTCTGTCGCAAAAGCCGCGGGAATGATCCGGCCTTTGCTCAGAAGGATCGCCGAAACCGTGTCCGCGCGACGATACGACGCGATATTTCTTCAGCGCGAAGCGATGTTCTTCGGCCCCGCGGTCTTCGAGTGGCTAATGCAAAAAGCGGCGGGACTTCCGCTTATTCTGGACCTGGACGACGCGACCTATGTCCGATACGAAAGTCCCCGGTTCGGAAAGCTCGCATCGGTGCTGAAATTTTTCGGCAAAACCGACCGGCTGATCGAACGCGCCGATGCGGTGGTTTGCGGAAACCGTTTCATCGCAGAATATGTCGGGGCACACGGCGGAGCTCCGGTCGTTATCCCTACCGTCGTTGACACAGAAATATTCAAACCCTCTGAAATATCAAATGACGTTCCGATCATCGGTTGGATGGGCACGCATTCGACGTTTCCGTTCTTGGAGACATTGTTTCCGGTACTCCGAAGCCTTGCCGCCAAACACGAATTTTGCCTAAAGATCGTCGGCGCCGGAAAAGACACAGTTTCTATAAAAGATCTGTCGATACAAAACCTTCGCTGGGAGCTCGAACGCGAAGTCGAAGATCTTCGTTCGTTTGACATTGGGCTTTATCCGATAACCGTCAGCGATTCGGCAGACCGCGAATGGCTGATGGGAAAATCCGGATTCAAATCGATACAATATCTGGCCGTCGGCATTCCGTTCGTCGTTTCGCCGATCGGCGTCGCGGCCGAGATCGGCATCGATGAAACGACCCACTTTAGTGCGAAGACCGATGAAGATTGGTATAATTCGCTGGACAGGCTTCTTTCGGACAAAATGCTTCGCGCAAAGATGGGAAAAGCCGGACGTGAATTTTCTCTGGAACACTATACGGTTCCAAAGCAGGCGGAAAAATTGGCAGAAACTTTCCGCGGCGTTGTTGAACGAAGAAGAGGCTGATCTTTCACCCGATCTTTAATGGAGACCCTGAATATTTTAGTTACCGGCGGTGCCGGGTTTATCGGTTCGCATTTGGTTGACGCGCTTGTTGAGCGCGGGCATCGTGTGCGCATATTGGATTCGCTGGTGGACCAGGTTCACGGCGGAAAAGTGCCGGAGCATCTGAACAAGCACGCCGAATTTATTCGCGCGGATGTTTGTGATGCGGAAGCCGTCCGTGCCGCGCTTGACGGCATTGACGTCGTCTATCACCAGGCGGCGGAGGTCGGCGTCGGCCAATCTATGTACGAGATCGTGCGGTACGTAAAGGCCAACGACCTCGGCACAGCCGTGCTGCTCGAAGAAATGATCAAGCGCAAAGACCAGTTCAAAAAGCTGGTCGTTGCTTCGTCAATGTCGATCTACGGCGAGGGCGCGTACAAAAATGCGCGGACGGGCGAACACGTTTTTCCGCAGCTTCGCAGCGACGGCCAGCTTGCCGCTCACGATTGGGAATTGAAGGACGGCGATGACGTCTTGGAACCCATCGGCACGACGGAAACAAAGCCGCTTTTCCCGACGTCGGTTTACGCCGTTTCGAAACAGGATCAGGAGCAATACTGCCTGGCCGTCGGCCGTTCGTACAAGATTCCGACCGTTGCGTTTCGCTATTTCAACGTTTACGGCACGCGGCAGGCGCTGTCGAACCCGTACACCGGCGTGTGCGCGATATTTTCGTCGCGGCTGATGAATGACCAGGCACCGATGATCTTTGAGGACGGCGAACAATCGCGCGATTTCGTCCATGTTTCGGACATCGTTCGCGCCAATCTGCTGGCGCTTGAAACCGACAAGGGCGATTATCAGGCAATGAACGTCGGCACCGGACGCGCGACTTCCGTTAAGGAAATTTCGCGGCTTTTGGCAAAAGGTTTGGGCAAAGATATCGAACCGCAGATCGTCGGAAAATACCGCGAAGGCGACATCCGCCACTGCGTTTCGGACATTGCGAAAATTCGCGAGCTGTTGGGATACGAACCGAAGGTCACGCTTGAACAAGGGCTCGAAGAACTGCTCGGTTGGGTGTCGCAGCAGGAAGCCGACGACCGTGTCGAATCGGCAACCGCGGAACTCGCCGCGCATAGTTTGGTAAAATAGGA
>CBFGSN010000274.1:0-2207 GCA_965651435.1 uncultured bacterium
GCGAATATCATCATCGCGCCGGATCTTGAAAAATATTCATCTACGGATTTCGGCAGTTATGAAGAGATAATTCGGCTTGGTTTCGAAGGCGCGAAAAAGAACGAGATAATCCTCAAAGGCCTTTCGCTGAATGACGAAGATTGGCAGGCATATCTGAACGAACGCCGTTCGCGGGAACATCCGATACCCGAACCCGTGCCGGAATTTGTTGCGGTCGAAGCGGAAAACCCGGATTCGCGAAAGACGATCGAAGAACAGCTCGAAGGAAAATACGAGGGCAAACCGCTCAACGATCTGCAGCAGAAGGAACTTGAAAAGGACCTGTCCGAGCTTATCGGCACCGGACGTTTCCAGGAACTGGATTACGACCTGACGCGCCGCGACGAAAAGCTCGGCCTGCTGATCCGCACGAATGAAGGGAATGAGCATCCGTCAAAGCCGACGCGGCTTGAGATCGGTTTTGACGTGAACAGTGTCGAATCCGACAACGTGAATTTCAATTTTATAGGCCGGCTGACGCTTTTCGACATTGGGCGTTATGGCTCCGAATGGCGAAACGATTTCCAGGTCGGTTCGAATACGCGGCTCGCCAGCGAATATTATCGGCCGATCGCACGAAGCAAATTCTTTGTTGCACCGAGTGTTTCGTACGAACGTAGCAGGATAAATCTTTTCGAAGACGGAAATCGTTTGGCCGAATACGTTGGGCAAAATTTTCAGGCAGGCATTGACGTCGGTTATTCACTTAATCCGCGAACGGAGCTTCGGGTCGGTTACGCGATCGGATACCAAACGGCGACCCGACGCATCGGCGATCCGCTTCTCGCGAACGTAAGCGGCGGTTTTAATGGTCCTAATGTTAGATTTACTTACGACGGATTGGACGGCGCGCAGGTGCCGAACAAGGGATTTTATTCGCGAAACCGACTCTCTTATTTTTTCGACAGCCCGGGGGTCGAAACACGGCTCGGACAATTTGAAACGCGAAATATGGCGTTTCGTCCGATCAACGAACGCACGGTACTGTTCGGTTTTGGCGGAGCTGCCACGAGCTTTGGCGGAACGGCGCCGCTGCTCCGGCAATTTACGCTCGGCGGTCCGTTTCGGCTTGGCGGCTACGGTTTTGACGAATTTCGCGCAAGCAACTATATCCAAGCCGGCGGCGGGTTTTTGTACAATCCCGAGATATTTCCGACATTCCTCGGCGGCAAAGCGTACATCGGAGCGTGGTACGAAGGCGGCAGCGCGTTCGAAAGATTCGGCGACGCGAATTATCGCCAAAGCGGATCGCTCGGCGCCATTCTCGAAACACCGATCGGACCGTTCTTTGTCGGCACAAGCATAAACGAGAACGGCCGCGGAAGATTTTATTTTTCATTCGGCCGAGTTTTTCGGTGACTTATGCTCAAAAAATTTTCGCGTAACCGGATCGTAAGGCTGCTTAGCGGGCGGTTGTCGCATTCCCGAATTCAGATATCGATAATGCTGGCGATGACATCGTTTTCGGTCGTTATTGCGTCGGCGATCCTTATCCGATTCGGAATGACGACGATGGCGTGGCGCCTACTATTGGCGGGTCTGATCGGCTACGTTGTTTTCCTGTGTTTGCTGCGGATATGGATCTGGCTCTGCAGTGAACGTCATAATAAACTCATCGATGACGACGGCAACACGTCGTTGGGCGATGTTTATGATGTGAGCGACGGCATTTTGAGCATCGATATTCCGTCGGGTTCGGTTGGCGGTTCGGAAGGCTTCAGCTTCGGCGGTGGCGGTGATTTCGCGGGAGCCGGAGCGGGCGGCGATCTTGACGCGCCGAATGTTCCGATGCCGGTTGTCGCGTTTTCTTCTGCGGGAAGTCCGCCAAGTTCCGGCGGATTGGGACTTTCCGATGGTGCAGGCGGAATTGGCTCCGGTTTCGATCTTGGTGATGTCGATCTTGATGACGGTTTAGCGCTTTTGGCCGTCGCGTTGGTTGCGGTATTAGTTTTGGGAGCACTGATCTATGTGATCTTTATAGCGCCGACGCTTTTTGCCGAGTTGCTTATCGATTCGGCGGTCGTTGGCGGATTGTATAAACATGTCGGTTCGACGGAAAGAACGTACTGGCTAAAAACCGCGCTGCGAAAAACGGCGATCCCGGCGGCCATCGTTCTGCTTCTATTAACTATCGCCGGAGCCGTAATGCAGGCGGCTGTACCCGAAGC
>CBFGSN010000275.1:0-2200 GCA_965651435.1 uncultured bacterium
CGAAAGCCATTCGGCCGCGGTTAAACCGCCCAGATATGGGTGCGGAAACGTTCCTTTCGCGGAATCGAATTCTATGAACTTTGGCAGCAAAGCATATAACATCTCGCCGTTCGCATTTACGGCGCTCATCGCATCTTTTAAGCGAACATCCGCGGCAGGCTGAACACGGTCCGGAGCCTCGAGTTTTTGGTTTCTTATTTCGGCGGAACGACGGAGAAAATCTTCACCGAGCGTGATCTTTCGGCCATCGGACAGCGCGCCTTCGGCTTCGGCGTTGCCGAGAAGTTTGGCGCAAATGCGAATGATGCCCGATTCGACGGTCGCGACATGCATTGCGGTTTGAGCTATCGTCCAACCTTCGCCGTCAACGCGCTGTTCGGCCTTATCGGCGCCGAACTCGTCCAATACGGCCAAGAACTTTTCGCGTATCGATCGGATCTCGGCAAAGACCTCGTTGGCATCTCGCTGCATCTGATCAGTTCCCTTGCGGCTGCGGCGTTAATATAAGCCGATGCCAGCGTTGAAAGCTCGTCGCGTTGTCCGTTTCAAGCTTCATCAGTTTTATTGCTGCCGTTTGAAAATAAAGCTGGTCGTCCGTCAGCCAAACCAACGCAACTATCGGGTTGAACGAAACCAGGGTCTTTTCATCGGGCAGCGTCGTCGGTTTCTGCTGTGAATTCGTGTTTGCGTCGGTTTCGGAATTTGCAGTCACTGTGTTGCTATTCGCATCCGCATTGAGCGACTGTGCCTGTGCTTTGTCATACGCGGCCGACGAAAGCAGCAGTGCATTCTTTAGCGGAACGGCCGCCTGCGTGGGCGGGGTTCCGTCCGCGTCATACAGTCTTATTTGTTTATCAAAAGCGGCCGCAACCTTTGCGGAATCGGGCGACCAGACCGGCTGAACGGACGTAAGTCCATCATCGAGCCTGCGTTCGCGGCCGTTCGGTTCTACGATTCGCGGTCGGCCGCGCGGAATGAATATCGCACCGGCTTCGTCGGCCTGGTATTTCAGGTACTGCCATTCGCGTGCGGTTGCGGCGAGTGCCGCAAGCTTTCGGCTGTCCGGTGACCAAATGTAATAGAAATAGATCAGGCCTTCGTTCTGTGTGATGGCCTTTGCACCGGCACCATCCGCGCTGCAGGTGTAGATCTGCTCGGTCCGGAATGTTAGAATTCCGGTCGGTGTCTGCGGCGTTGCGCCGGCTTCCGGCGAAGCAGTTTCGGCCGGTGTTGTTTCGATATTCGCATCCGTATTTGCGCTTCCGTCGGCTTCCGGCGTCGGAGTTTCCGTTGGTGTCGGAGTCGCGTCGTCCTTAACCTCAGGAACATCGGCGGTCGCCTGAAAATCGCGAAGCATCGCCGTAAAGGCGAGCGTTTTCGAATCGGGAGCCCATTGGATAGTGTCGGGGAAATGCACCGCCATTTCGTCCGAGGTGACCTTATTCAACAGAACTCCGTCAGCCGAATACATATCCAAACGATACTCATCCTGCATATCGCTGGGTTTATGATAAACTGCGGCAATGCGCTTTCCGTCGGGCGAAGTGACCGTGCGGTCGAGAACTTCGGGCATCCGATTCTGGTCAAAATCTGCCTGAACCGATTCGTTGCGTGCTTCGATGATAGCCGGATTTTTGATCTCCGGCGGCGGAACATCTGCTTCGTATCTGTAATTCAGACGAACCGCGGGAACTTCGCTCAGGGCCGAAGGCATAGACGGTTCCGAATTGCCCGCGGGTTTCTCACCGCAGGCAAAACAGAATGACGCCAAAACAATCAACAGAAAAAATGTGCTGTAACGCATTTTCATAGATCTATTCGCCGAGATCCGCAAGGAAATATTGACTATAAAGCCGTTTCTGGTCCGCGGTCGCGTTATCGACCGGAACGAACGAAAGCGACGCACGGCTGTCCGCACCAAGCTTTATATCAAACTCGCGAAGTTTATCGTGACGAAATACGGAGATCTTTACCATATCGCCGGGTTTTTTGCCGGCCAGATAGCTCTGCAGAAAGCTTTGCGAGGCGCGGTATCCGTCGACCGCGACGATCTGATCGCCGGAATTCAAGCCCTGTTCGTACGCGGGCGTTCCCGCCGGAACAAAACGGATCGTGAACCGTCCGTCCGAATCGAATGCGACGGCGCCGAGTTCGGCACGCTTGCCCGTATTGGAATCTTCGACCCGCAGGCCGAACGGCT
>CBFGSN010000276.1:0-2195 GCA_965651435.1 uncultured bacterium
TTCAAACGCCGTCTAAATGCGATCTTGCCGCGGCTCGATAAACAAAAAGTAAATTACCGCATTCCCGAACCGGGTGGTTTGGAAAATATCGTGACGGCCGAAAAAAGCGTTTCGGTCACGCTTACGCCCGCGCCGGGAACGAAGGTCTTTTATACGACCGATGATTCCGCGCCGACGCGTAATTCCGCTGTTTATTCGAAACCGGTCAAGATCGAGCTAAAAGATGAAAAACCCGTGACGCTGAAAACCATCGTCGTAAACGCGGCCGGCCGCGAAAGTTCGATCTATGCGGCGACGATAATTCGCGGAACATTTGCGTCGCCGGCCGAGGTTGGAAAGGCCGCAAAACCCGGTGTGTCTTATGACTTTTTCATTCCGCGCGGCGATATGTCGGGCGAAGGCGAACACCGCACCGGCGAAACGAAGTCAATAATGCTGAACCAATTCGCAAAAACGTTCGATATGACAAAACCATTCGCCGTAACGTTCGACGGTTATCTGAACATTCCCGAAGACGGCGTTTACGAACTTCTCGTCGATTCGACCTGGGACGCAACCGTTGTTTTCGACGAGAAAAAGATCATCGACGAAGCCGGAACGAAAGACAGTTCGATCAAACGCGCGATCGTGCCGCTAAAGGCCGGGCCGCACAAGATATCGCTTCGCTACAACCACCGCGGCGGCGATGCGCATTTCCGCTTCCGCTACGGCATAAAGGGGCGCGGATTGAACCAGGCATATGGTGGGGAATTTGTTCATTAGTGAAAATGTCGATGCGAAAAAATTGCTGCGTTGCCTCCCACTTCAGTGGGAGGTTAATGTGATAAAGAAAAGACCGGCTTTAGCCGAACGTTTACTATGCCCTATGTAAAGATCTGGGTCCATCTTGTGTGGACAACGAAGAATCGTGAACCTCTGCTTACGGCCGACATTCGGCAAAAGGTCTTTGAGCATATTCGCCAAAATGCTAAAGAAAAGGGCATTTACCTCGATCTTATTGGCGGTTGGGTCGAGCATGCTCATTGTCTGATCTCACTCGGGACCGAACAGACCATTGCCGGAGTTGTAAAATTGCTTAAGGGCGAATCTTCGCATTGGATCAACAGCAACGGTCTAGTGCATGGAAAGTTCAAATGGCAGCACGAATATTTTGCGGTCGGCGTATCAGAGTCGATCGTCGATAAGGTGCGGGACTATATCAGAGATCAAGAAATGCATCACAGCATGAAGCCATTTTCCGATGAATTCGATTCGATGATAAGAAAATTCGGATTTAAGAGGTTCAAAGACGATGAGGAATAATTCGGCTAAAGCCGGATCTTATTTTATTTATTAACCTCCCACTGAAGTGGGAGGCAACTGAGAGAGAAAGTATGAAGAGAATTCTCGACAGATCACGAATCGCAGCTATTTTTATTTTCGCGGCTTTTGCGTGTTTCGCGGTTAATATCTCCGCGCAGGACTACACCCGCTGGGTTAATCCGTTCATCGGCACGGGCGGCCACGGTCACACGTTTCCCGGAGCCGTGATGCCGTTCGGCATGGTCGCGCTTTCGCCCGATACGCGCATCGATAACTGGGACGGTTCCAGCGGCTATCATTACAGCGATGACATCATTTATGGCTTTTCGCACACGCATTTGTCCGGCACAGGAATTCCCGACGGCTGCGATATTTTGCTGATGCCGACGGTCGGCGATGCGCAATTTTTTGCAAAAGAAGGCGACAAGTCGGTCAATGGATACGCCTCAAAATTCTCGCACGCGAACGAAAAAGCCGAACCCGGATACTATTCGGTAATGCTGGACGACGACGGGATCTTGGCCGAAATGACCGCGTCAGAAAGGGTCGGATTTCATCGGTACACTTATCCCAAGAGTGGGGATACGATCTTGACGCTAGATCTAAATTGGAGGGACAAGCTTCTTGCGTCGAGTGCCAATATGGTTGGCGACCAACGCATAGAAGGTTTCCGACAATCATCTTCATGGAGCAAGAACCAAAAAGTCTTTTTTGTCGCTGAGTTCTCCAAGAAGATTGATAGTGTCTCTGTAAAAGCAGCTCCGTCAGCAATAGCGCGAATCAACACACCTGACCGAATTCCAGAAGGTTTCCGCAATGCTAACAACTCTTCATATCCGAAACAGCTTAGCGATATCAACTCACTGTATTTCACTCTCGATGATGACTCACAA
>CBFGSN010000277.1:0-2180 GCA_965651435.1 uncultured bacterium
GTATCGGTTCTGATCAGATAACCGATCGTTGTCAGCGCATTAAAAAGAAAATGCGGATTTATTTGCGAACGGAGAGCGGTCAGTTTCGCCTCAGCCGCAAGCTTGGAAAATTCTTCTTCGCGAAGTTCCTGTTCGTACCTTTCATGCAGAACGCGAAGCGCATCTATTCGTCGTGCGGCCGAAAACGCAGCGGTTTCGAGCATTGTGGTTTCATCCGACAAAAGCCGACGGCCGCCGTGAAAATCGCCGATGCGGATCTCATAAAACGGCGGTTCTGCCGTCGGCACATGAATTCGCGTTTCGTTCCCACCGACGGAAACTACGTTGAAATCGCGTTCGGCCGCAGATGCATTGATCTCGCCCCAATCGGAACGCCCGGCGGTCAGAACCTTTGCGAGTTTTTCCGACATTTCGTCGAGTATCGCCCGCGTCGTGTCGGTCACCTCAAAATCGCGAGCCAGATCGAGCTGAAGTTTTGCGTAATCGGCGCGTTTAAGGACGACCTTATCCACGAACCATCCCGCAAATTTGTGCAGCAGCGGATAAATGAGTGCGGTCGCGACCCAAAGGAATATTATCAGGCTTATTGCCTGAACGTCGTTTCGGTCGTGCGTTTCGTGAAACCGCAGCAGAGGGTTTGCGACAAAAACATAGAGGCCAAAGGCGACAGCCGTCAAAAGTATCAGCGACAACGCCCGTTTCAGGAACAGATCGCCGAAACCGAATTTATAATTTTGATAAAGGATCGCAAGGGCAAGCGGCAGTGAAGCTTGATGACCCGCGAGTTCGATCAGCCACGAATTATTCTCGCGGCCTCCGCCAAGGTGCAGAGCGGACGCAGCGAATATCAAAAGTGCGCCTGCCCAGATGAGCTTTTTTTCGAGCTTTTGCGTGAGGCTGAGAACAAGCAGCCCGACGGCCATTGCGGCGGCTCCGATCGTCATCAGCATCAACCCGCCTTGCGACGGAGCAGTTCCCAAATTCACCGCGTAGTAAATATGGAGTGCGGCCGCGGCGGAACTGAGCGCATATGCCGCGTATTTCGGCCAACGCGAACCGTCGTCGGTTTCGGCGGAATGAACGACTACCGACGGCAAAAAGCCGAGTGCGGAATATGACAGCGCCGTCAGAAGCGGCGGAACCTCGGCAAAGGCTAGGTCGCGTTGAATGAAAAGAAACAGTTCGCCGAGATTCCACAACAGGCCGAGAGCCGACGTCGTCAGCAAAAGCCGGTTCACGCCCGAGAACAGCCGCGAATTTCCGCGGTGACGGATCACCATCACGGCGATCAGGATATAGAGCGCCGTGCCGACCGCAAAGCCGGTCAGATTTATAAGCGCAGCGGCGTTCAAACCTTCCATAGCTTAGAGGTATTGTCAGCTAAAACCCGCGGAACTTCAATAGAAATAAAATAGAGCGTTACTTTTGCCGTACCAACGTGCGAAAATAACAATGAACGGCAAACGTATGAGAACGCTTTATCTTTTGAGACATTCGGGAACGCTTTCAACAAGCGCGACGGGCCGCGATATCGACCGGCGGCTTTCGCCGGACGGCATTCGCAATGCAGAAGCTGTCGCCGAACACATTGCCGGTTCGTCTCCGCTGCCGCAGGTGATCTTGACGTCACCGGCAACACGCGCACGCGAAACCGCGGCATTCGTCACCGCAAAAATAGACGTGCGCGAAACGATAATTCCGGAAATCTACGAAGCTTCGGCGGCCAGCCTGGTCGATGTCGTTCGTTCGATCACCGGCAGTATCGATGCGGCCTTAATGGTCGGACACAATCCGGGCTTCGGGGCGATCGTGGAATTTTTTACCGGATCGACTGTCGCGATGCACTCGCCGTCGGTTGCGAAAATAATGTTCGATATTG
This sequence comes from uncultured bacterium, assembly GCA_965651435.1. Classification (GTDB taxonomy): domain Bacteria; phylum Acidobacteriota; class Blastocatellia; order Pyrinomonadales; family Pyrinomonadaceae; genus OLB17. The sequence goes on from CBFGSN010000277.1 coordinate 1,880, forward strand.
ACGATTGGGAAAATGCCGAAAGACACGCGGGCCGGCTTGCGGATCTTTATTCACCGGCCGTGAGCATTCAGTTACGATAAGTTTTCGTAAAGGCGAATATTTAACATTTGCGTAACATTTCGTTTACATACGGTTCAGATCCGTCGTCTATTATCAAATTTGCCGCAGCGTTTTGATCAAAGATCCATATGATCCAAAATATTCTGATCGTCGAAGACGATGCCGACATTGCCGAAAGTCTTCAGTACAATCTGAAGCGCGAAGGTTTCCGGGTCCTTATTGCCGAATCGGGTGAGAAAGG
>CBFGSN010000278.1:0-2151 GCA_965651435.1 uncultured bacterium
CACATTTTCGCGTCGTGCTATGATCGCTTCGGCGATCATACGCATTAACCGCCGATGATCTTTGAAAATTTCATTAGTCTGCTAACGAAAAGAAAACTGTGACCGATCGTCCCGGAAAAAAGCGTAACTGCTGCACCTGCAGGACTTAACATCGTTCACAAGGTGTGGACAGCCCTGTGGACACCGGTGTGGACACTGCCGTTTTTGGTGTGGACAAAGGATGGACACGCAGGTTCGTTCCGCTGATCATTCCGCAAAAAAAGACGGATGAAAGACCCAACGATCTTCCATCCGCCATCAACGATCAACGATCAACGGTTACTTCACCTTAACGAATTCCGTTCCCGTGCGGCCAAAGGTTTCGGGATGATACATCTCCTCGGCCTTTGCCGGCGGAACGATGAATTCGCCCGGCGTTGTCGCGCGTGCCACGTAGGAATAGTTGTAAACGCCTTCCCATAGCAGCGACGCGAATGCTTCGGCGCGTTCGTCGCGGAAGTTCTGATGCTCGAACCAGTTTCGCCGCCACCACGTGCCGCCGAACGATCTACTTGAAAACTCGCCGACCGTCGTGTTCGGCGTCTTGTCTTCGGGGATCGCTTCGGTCACGGCAAGTTCCGGATTGAGTATCTCAAATCCCGCCGGCAGATGATCGACAAGTGCGACGTGATAACGCCGTGCCTGTGCGACCATCGTCAAGCGAATGCGAACACGCGCACCGGACCTGACCGTCCACGTGCCGTCAGCATTCTCAACGACATCGGCCGGATCATCGACAGCCTCATAGCTTCGCATAACGGTAAAGCCGTTATCCGCCGGTCGGAGGTTCAGATTCGTCGGCGCATATTTCATACCGATGCGGTAATAAAGCCGTCCGGGACCGGTTTTGCCGATGATCAGGTCGGAGCTTCCGCCCTGATCCATCAGATACGACATCGGTATCGTCAGCAGGTTCGAATCGACCGAACGTCCGGCGAATTTCTGCTCACCCGCGTATGCGTTGCCGAGCCATACGCGCGTGATGAAATCAGGCGTGACCTTTTCGAACGCGTTGAAATATTTATCAAGCGCAAGCAGGATAAACACGTTCTCCTGCGTATTCGCCCACGCGCCTTTCTTGCGGTGGTCGAGCAGGCCGCGAACTAGCTTCGGTATCAGGTCGTTATTCGGTTCGGCTTTGATCAAAGCTTCGAGCAGAACACCGTCCGCACGCCGGTTCGAATACATTATGACCCAGGCGTTGTCGCCGTAGTTCGTAACGAAATTCGCCGTCGCCGCGGTTTCGGTCGTGCGGTTCATAAGGAATCGCTTGATCGCCGCGACTTCATTTTGCGAGCCTTTGTCGTCCGCGAGCACGGACAGCGTCCAGCCGAGAGCTTCGAACGGCATTTTTTCGACCGTTGCTTCGGCAAGAAGCTTCTTGGTTTTGCCGGTGTCTTTATCGCCCATCAGATCGCGGACGTAAAGAGCATAAGCGGAGATCGTCCAGCGAATTGAATCACCGTACCAACTCGGATAATGCTTTTCGACGTCTTTGAGATAAGACTTCGATCTGTTCAGCATATCGTCGGGCACCGCAAAGCCTTTTGCTTTCGCAAGCACCAGAGCATGCGCGGAGTGGACGCTGACGAACGGATAATCATAGCGTTCGCCGTCGCGTTTCCACATACCGAAACTGCCGTCGGAACGCTGCCGCGATTGCAGAATGCGGACGTCCTTCGCGAACGACGCCTTCATTTCGGCTTCGGTCGGCATATCCTTGGCTTCGAATGCGGACAGGACATCTTTCAGCGCGGCGATGGAGATCATCCGCGATGACACCTGTTCCGAACATTCGAACGGATAACGATAGAGACTGATGAACGCGTCGGTCAGTTCCTGAAGCTGTGTCGAACTCGTCGTAACCTCGACACCGCCGAACTGCGGGAACACGTCGCCCGGAGCTCGAACCGGCTGGAAGATGGTCGTATCGTTTTCGACCGTGCCGTATGTCGCAAAAGCTTCGGTCGTCGCGGGTGTCCAAACCGGCAGCGAAATTTCCGCCGCGTCGGACATATTTCCGGACGAAACCGCGACCTGGAATCTGGCCGTTCCGGCGCTGACCGTCGCCGCCGGAAAACGCACCTCGACGCGGTCGTTCGCTTTGACAAG
>CBFGSN010000279.1:0-2129 GCA_965651435.1 uncultured bacterium
GGCATTACGGAAATTATCCGCAGATCGAAGACGGGGTCGGGATGATCCGTTCATTTACGAACGCTTTCGAATCGCTTTTGAAACGCCGGGCATCGGCAGCAAAGCCCGCAAAAACTACGCGAACGCATCCGGCGGCGATCCGTCCCGAAAAAGGCTCGCTGAATATGGCCGCGGCAAAGGCTCTGGCGGGCCGTGAACTCAACGGCACGATCCTGACGGGCGAGATGTTCGCACCGTATTTGCGGCGGCAGATCGACCGCTACAACAAGATCGCAGGGACAAAGCTTCGCGTCCGCGCAGTGCCGAACACTTACTTCGGCGGCGATGTTTCGGTCGCGGGACTGCTCAGCGGCCGCGATTTTCTGAACGTCGCGAACGACGTCGAAGGCGATTTTGTCATCATTCCCGAACACACGATCAAATCGGACGAGCCGATAATGATCGACGGTATGATGTTCGAAGAACTCAAACACCGCTTTCCGCTGCCGATCATCGAACTCGGAACCGAAGGCCTGATCGGACTTCTTTCTTAATTATTTCTTTTTCTTTTTTGACGAACTTCGCGATTCTTTGTCGCGCGAATGGACGAGGTCTTTTAGCTCCGACATAAAAGCCGACACGTCTTCGAATTCCAAATATACGGACGCAAAACGAACATACGCGACCTTGTCGAGCGCTTTCAGACGGTTCATTATGACGGCTCCGATGTCGGCAGTCGCCATTTCGCGGTCGGGCGCATCCTGCACGGCCTTTTCGACGTCATCGACAAGAGCTTCGAGCTGTCCCATGGATATCGGCCGCTTTTCGCAGGCACGCATTAGCCCGGAAAGAACTTTGCTGCGGTCGAAAAGTTCCCGTTGGCCGGTCTTTTTTACGACCATATAAGGGATCTCGTCGATCCTTTCGTATGATGTAAAACGGCGGCCGCAATTCAGGCATTCGCGGCGGCGGCGAATGGCATCGCCGTCCTTCGCTTCGCGTGAATCCACGACCTTGTCTTCGTTATGTGTGCAGAACGGACATCGCATAATCTCAGTTTCGGTAAATAAAAAGGGTCAGGCGTTTTCCGGAGCGTTCGGCGATTCGGATTCGATCTCTTCGACCGCATTGTCGCCCGAAAGCAGACTTCGGAATCGTTCAATATTTATATCGCCATGAAGGAAATAATACAACCCGAAGGCAACTGCCGGAGCGAAATACACCAAATGCATTACGATCGAAACGGCCGCCGCGTCCTCAGTACTGACGCCAAGCAGGATCAAACTTCCGGCGGTTGCGGCGTGAAAAGCTCCGGCGGCCCCGCCCGGTGTCGGCATCAGCGAACCGAGCGACGCGACGCCCATTACGAACACCGATCCAATAAAGGTTATCGGCAGATCGAACGCCAATATCACGAACCATGTAGGGATCGCGATAGCCAACCACAAAGCCAGCGTCCACAAACAAACGCGGACGATCTCGCGCCAATCGCGAAGGATCAAAAGCGACGCCGCAAGCTGTTTCAAAAGGCTTAAAAATATCCGGCGAATACGCTGCGGGATGAATTTTTTATCGGTCGCTTTCGTGAACCAGGCGATGATCGGCTTCGACCGCCGCTGATAGATGATCAGGCAGATCAAACCGAACACAACGCCCGCGAGCAGTATGTTTCCGACAAGCCGTATGTAATCGAATTCCGCTTCGCGTCCCGGCGGAGCTTTGAACCAGATCAGGCTGACGGAAAAAAAGCTGATAAGCGAAAGCAGATCAAAAACTCGTTCGACGCCGATCGTGACAAGAGCGGCGCTTGGCCGTACGCGGCGGTCGCGCATCGGCAGCCACATCGGACGCACGATCTCGCCGGCTCTGCCGATCAAAAATATCGCCGTAAAACCGACGGTCGTTGTTGCGAAAAGTTCCTTCAGGCTCGACGGCGTTATCGGAGCCAGAAGCACCTGCCAACGTGCCGCGCGCAACAAATAGCCGATACAGATGATCAGCACGGCCGCCGCCAGATAGTACGGGTCGGCACGCCGCAGACCCGTTATAACAAGGTTCCAATCCAGATCGCGGCCAAAGAACCATAGGATCGCGACCGCAAGCAGAAACAGGAATATGAACTTAAAATACTTTCTCAAGTCTCGAAAAAA
>CBFGSN010000280.1:0-2123 GCA_965651435.1 uncultured bacterium
CCATCAACCGGCGAGGTTTATTCACTCATCCCGGATTCTGATGAACGCGATGTGGCGCGCGCGGCAGACGCCGCAAAAGCCGCCTTTGCCGATTGGTCAGGGCGAAGCACCGAAGAGCGTCACGACATTCTGATGCGTTTGGTCTCGCTGATCGAACGCGACCTGGAACCGCTTGCGCTCGCCGAAAGCATCGACAACGGCAAACCGGTTTCGCTGGCGCGGAGCATCGATATTCCGCGGGCAGTCGCGAATTTCAAATTTTACGCGACCGCCGCGATGCACCTGGCGAACGAATCTTACGAAACGACCGGACGCGGTGCGATAAATTACACACTGCGAAAACCGATCGGCGTCGCCGGATGCATTTCGCCATGGAATCTGCCGCTCTATCTGTTCACGTGGAAGATCGCACCGGCGATCGCCGCGGGCTGTACGGTCGTCGCAAAACCGAGCGAGGTGACGCCGATGACGGCGTATCTGCTCGCAAAACTTTCGATCGAAGCGGGAGTGCCGCCGGGCGTTCTGAACATCGTTCACGGGCTTGGGCCAAAGGTCGGTTCGGCTATCGTTTCGCATCCGGAGATCAGGGCGATCTCTTTCACGGGCGGGACGAAAACCGGCGAAGAGATCGCACGCACGGCCGCGCCTATGTTCAAAAAACTCTCGCTGGAACTTGGCGGAAAAAATCCGAACATAATTTTCGCGGACTGCGATTACGAAGAAATGCTCGCGACGACCGTTCGTTCATCGTTTTCGAACCAGGGCGAGATCTGCCTGTGCGGTTCGCGGATATTCGTCGAACGTCCGCTGTATGCAAGGTTTCGCGGCGATTTTGTCGAACGAACGAGAGCGCTGAAGGTCGGCGACCCGCGCGACGAAAAAACAGATGTCGGCGCGATAGTTTCGAAACAGCATTTCGACAAGATATTGTCGTATATCGAACTCGCGAAAACCGAAGGCGGAACGGTGCTGTGCGGCGGAAACGCGATCACCGCAGAGACGCAGAGATGTGGAGAAGATGAAGCAAAGACTCAACAAATTGAAGGTATGGCCGATGCTCTTCCTAATGGACCTCAGCGTCTCGGCGTCTCAGCGGTTAAAGGAACTTTTATTATGCCGACGGTCATCGAAGGCCTGCCGTTCGATTGCCGCACGAATCAGGAAGAGATCTTCGGCCCGGTCGTGACGATAATGCCATTCGACGCCGAAAACGAAGTTATCCGCTACGCTAACAGCGTCCGCCATGGCCTTTCGGCGACGGTTTGGACGCAGAATATTTCCCGCGCACACCGCGTCGCCGCAGAACTCGAATCCGGCATCGTCTGGATAAACTGTTGGCTTCTGCGTGACCTGCGAACGCCCTTCGGCGGTATGAAAGACAGCGGCGTCGGCCGCGAAGGCGGCTTCGAAGCATTGAAATTCTTCACTGAAGAGAAGAACGTTTGTATAAAAATTTGAGGTATAATGCCCTAGAGGTGAATTTTATGTCGGTAGTACTGGAACTCGAACCGGAAGTCGAAGATGCCCTGAAAAAGAAAGCCACCCTATCTGGTTTTCCTATGGATTCATATATAAAGAACCTGATAGAACGCGACATCTCGCCGCGCCCTACGCTCGATGAGATACTTGCGCCGTTTCGACGTGAGGTTGAAGCAAGCGGGTTAACTGACGACGATCTAGATGCACTGGTAGAAGAGGCGAGAGAAGAAATTTACCGCGAAAGGAAGGAATGCGAGAGTGCGGGAAATTGAAACTCCGGTTCGTGTCGTATTCGATTGCATGATATTTGTGCAGGCAGCCGCCCGTTCAGGTGGCCCGGCGAATGCTTGTCTTGAGTCCGTGCGATCAGGACACGCAAAGCTATTTCTAAGCCCTAGCGTAATTGCGGAGATCGAGGACGTCCTGTCGCGTTCGAAAATTCGTCGACGGTTCACGTCGCTCAGCGACAAGGTTGTTGAGGCATTCCTCACGAACATTCTGGATATGTCAGTACTTATAGAGGATGTCTCAAATGTGTTTCAATATCCTCGTGACCCGAAGGACGAAAAATATATCGATCTGGCAGTAAAGGCCAATGCTAACGCTTTGGTCACTAGGGACAATGATCTGCTTGATCTAATGAC
>CBFGSN010000281.1:0-2063 GCA_965651435.1 uncultured bacterium
AAAGCGGCGCGTCCGGCTGCGGCAAGTTCGGCGCAGGTTGTCGCACCGGCGCGACAGATGACAAGGTCGGCCTTTTCGAATTCCGAACACATATCCGAAATGAACGGCCGCACATCGGCTTCCGCAAACGCCGAGCGGTCGTACAATTCCCTGATCTTCGGGAAATCACCTTCGCCGGTCTGGTGCGTTATCGTCAAACCGTCCGCCAATTCCGCCAAACCGCCGAGCGCGTCCGTCATCGAATTATTTATCGCTCTTGCGCCCTGCGATCCGCCAAAAATAAGCAGGTGCGGCGAAGAATTTTCCGGTCTCGACAAAATGTCGAAGAATTCCGCGCGGACCGGATTGCCGGTCACAACGCCTTTCTTGCCGAAGAACGGCAACGCCTCTTCGAACGTCAACGCCGCGCGGTCAACGAACATCGCGAGCCGACGGTTCGTAAATCCGGGCAAAGCGTTCGAATCCATCACAAGCGTCGGCACACGCATAAAGCTCGCCGTCATCAGCACCGGCCCGGAGACATAACCGCCCGCACCGACGACAACATCCGGTTTGAAACCCTTTATCAGCGTGCGTGCCTCCAGAAAACTTTTCGGAAGCACCGCCATTCCTTTCAGCTTGTTCACCAGCCCGACGCCTTTCAGGCCTGCGCTGTTTATTAAGGAAAGCTGAAATCCGTTATCGGGCACAATTTTGGTTTCAAGCCCGCGTGCGGTCCCGACGAACAGCACCTCGCTCGAACTATCGCGCCGCAGCAGTTCTTTTGCAACGGCGATTCCCGGAAATATGTGCCCGCCGGTTCCGCCGGCGGCGATCAACACTTTCATAACTTACGCGTTCGCTTTCGCACGGCCTCCTCTATTTTTTCTACGGTGGACAGGCGCTGTTTTTTCGGAGTTTCGGCTCGAACCGCTCTCGGCATTCGACGCGATGTTCAGCAAAATTCCCACGGCAAAGAGCGTCAACAAAACCGACGAACCGCCATACGAAATGAACGGCAGCGGAATTCCCTTCGCGGGCACGATCGATATCACGACGCTGATATTGAACAACGCCTGCACGATGATGCCGGTTATCAAACCGATCGCCAGCAGCATTCCAAAGCGGTCCGGCGCGAGCAAAGCGGCCCGCGCACCCCGCCAAAGCAGCAGCCCGAACGCAATAACGACCGCCAGCGTTCCGACAAGCCCGAGTTCTTCGCCGACGACCGAGAAAATAAAATCGCTGTACGGATACGGCAGATAAAAAAGCTTCTGTTGGCCTTTCGCAAAGCCTTCGCCCAAAATTCCGCCGCTGCCGATCGCGTATAAACTCTGCACAACCTGATAACCTGCGTCGTCCGCGTGTTTGAACGGGTCGAGAAACGCCATCACACGCTGGATCCGCCACGGCGCGATCAAAAGAGCGCCGACGCCGAGCAGGAGCATCGCAAAACCGACGGCCGCGATGTGAAGCATTTTCGCTCCGGCCGAAAAATACATCACGCCGAAAACCGCGCACAGCACGATCGTCGTGCCGAGGTCGGGTTCAATAAAAACAAGTCCGCCGAGCAGAGCCAAAACAACGATCGCCGGAAGAACGGTCCGCCGAAGGTCGCCGATGTCGTCCGCCTTTTTCGTTAAAAAATAGGCGAGGAACAGCGGCAGCACGATCTTCGCGAGTTCCGACGGCTGAAATGAAAATCCGCCGAGCCTGATCCAACGCTTTGCGCCGTTGATCGCCGGAAAAAGGAACACGACGCCGAGCAAAATTATCGTGACCGCAACCGCCGCATAGACGATCCGCGGGTCGTTGTAACGGCGGTAATCGATGCGGCTCGCCGCCCACATCACGCCCAGGCCGATCAGCGTAAAGATCGCCTGCTTATAAAAATAACTGAACTGCGTACCGCCGTCGGTCTCGCGAATGGAGATCATCGCGGACGCGCTGTAAACCATCGCCGCCCCGAATAAAGCCAATCCGGCCGCGATCGCCAACATTATCCAATCTGTACGCTGCTCTTTCACCTATAGCAAATGTCTTTTCTCATGAGCCCCGTTCGGAGTTCCAGCTTTAGCTGGCTC
>CBFGSN010000282.1:0-2059 GCA_965651435.1 uncultured bacterium
ACCGATGGCATCGGACAAAGATGAGTGTGGCGGCAAACGGACGCAACGCCGTTTCGCATTGGAAGGTTCGCCAACGCTTCGCGAAGTTCGCATTGCTCGAGGTAGAGATCAAAACCGGCCGGACGCACCAGATACGCGTGCATCTGGCGTCGATAAATCATCCGGTCGTGGGTGACGAAACCTATAACGAGGGCCGCGATAAAACCATCGCCGACGTCGCGATCCGCAATGCCGTGCAAAAACTAGGCCGGTTTTTTCTGCACGCGGAATTTCTTTCGTTCGATCATCCGGTCACGGGCGAAAGGCTCGAATTCACAGCTGAAATTCCGCCGGAGCTCGAATCGCTTTTAGCTACGCTCGGCGGCGAATAGGTAAAAATTTGCGGGCTTATAGTAAGATGTAAAAAAATCGCGCGTTCTCGTATTCTGCGGAAAGCGCGCCTAATTCTTCTAACCTTTTTTGAGAAAAAATATGAAATTGATCTTTGTCTCGATCTTCGTTCTTTTCTTCGGTGTTTGTGCTTTCGGTCAAACGTCGGAATTCAACCTTATTCCTCGGCCGTCGTCGGTGGTAATGCACGACGGCCATTTTCGTTTCGATCAGAAAACAAAGATCGTCGCCGAAGGCGAAGCCGGCCGCACTGCCGCCGGAATTTTGAACGATCTGTTGCTTGCGAATTACGGATTTAAGCTTGAATTTACTGACAAGGACGTGAGCAGGAACGCGATCAAATTTTACGACCAGGCCGTTCGAACGGCCGACCCGCGCGTTGCCGAAGCATACACGATGAACATTTCCGAAGATGCGATACAGATCTACGGAACCGAACACGGTATGTTCAACGCGATACAGACGCTGACGCAGATATTGCCGGTCGATTACAGCGGAGCGGTCAAAATTCACGCGGCCGAGATAAACGACACGCCGCGTTTCAAATACCGCGGAATGCACCTGGATGTATCGCGGCATTTTATGCCGGTTTCGTTCGTAAAAAAATACATCGATCTGATGTCGCAGCTAAAGCTGAATAATTTTCACTGGCATTTGACCGACGATCAGGGCTGGCGGATCGAGATAAAAAAATATCCGAAACTAACGGAGGTCGCGTCAATGCGGCCCGAAACACTGGTCGGCAGATATTCGACCGTATTCAAAGGCGACGGCACACCGCACGGCGGATTTTATACGCAGGAAGAGATCAAAGACGTCGTTGCGTATGCAAAACGGCGTTACATCAATGTCATTCCCGAGATAGAATTGCCCGGACACGCATCGGCGGCTCTTTCGGCATATCCGGAACTCGGGAAAGGATGTGCCGCACCCGATTACAAGTTCGAAGTTAAAAAGACCTGGGGCATTTTTAAGGAGGTTTTCTGCCCGACCGAAGAAACGTTCAAATTTCTCGAAGACGTGCTCGACGAAACCATCGCGTTGTTTCCGGATTCGCCGTATATACACATCGGCGGCGACGAAGTGCTGAAAGATTTTTGGAAGGAATCGGCCTTTGTTCAGGACCTGATGAAACGCGAGAACCTAAAAGACGAACACGAGGTGCAAAGCTATTTCGTTCGGCGTATGGAAAAATTCGTCAATTCAAAAGGCAAAAAGATAATCGGCTGGGACGAGATTCTCGAAGGCGGCGTGGCGCCGAACGCGACCATTATGAGCTGGCGCGGAATGAAAGGCGGCATCGAGGCGGCTCGGGCAAAACACGATGTGATAATGACGCCGACGACGTATGTTTATCTTGATTACGGACAGGGCGATCCGGCGTACGAACCGCTGAACATCGGCGGCTATGTTCCGCTTTCGAAAGTTTACAGTTTCGATCCGGTTCCGCCGGAACTCACGGCCGAAGAGGCCGAATACGTAATCGGCGGACAGGCAAATATCTGGACCGAATATCTAAAAGGTCCGGCGAATGTCGAATATATGGCGTTTCCGCGAATGCTGGCTTTGGCAGAAGTTGTTTGGTCGCCGAAAGAAGGAAAAAATTTCGAAAACTTCAAACGCCGTCTAAATGCGATCTTGCCGCGGCTCGATAAACAAAAAGTAAATT
>CBFGSN010000283.1:0-2049 GCA_965651435.1 uncultured bacterium
GAAAGCCCGCGCGTTTCGCTGCGTCCGACCGGCACGATCTCTATGATCTCCTGCCGCTCCTGTTCGTCCATCAGGAACGACGCCACGCAGCCGTACTGATGTTTGATCTTGTTCGCCTCCTGTATCGAAACGCGCAGGCCGACGGCGATGTCCTTTGTAAAATGCAGACTTCCGAACGGAAAGACCGCCGTATGTTGAACGGCACCGCGCCCGAATATCATCAGGCTAGTTATTTCCGAACCGATATTTATCAATGCACAGCCGTATTCCTTGTCGTCGTCATTCAGCGTACTTTCGGCCGCGGCAAGCGGTTCGAGCATTCGTCCGTCAACCGTATAACCGGCTCGCCGCACGGTTTTATCCAGGTTCTGCCGGCCGGCGCTTGGGCCGATGACGATGTGCACCAGAGATTCGAGCCGCGCTCCGCTCATCCCGACCGGTTCGATAATGCCGTCCTGTCCGTCAATAATGAATTCCTGCGGCAGACGCGTGATTATTTCCCAACCGGACGGAAGCTGCATCGCGCTCGCCGATTCGATCGCGCGTGCGACATCTTCTTCGCTTATCTCGCGTCCGGCACCGGCAACCGCGACGACGCCCGCTTTGTTTTCGCCGCGAAAATGTTCGCTTGTCAGATTTATCACGGCCGAACCGATCTCGACTCCCGCGATGCGTTCGGCTTCGTGAACGGCGCGTTTTACCGAATCGGCGACGGCCTCGGCTCCGGTGACGATGCCACGGCGCATTCCGCGCGATTCGGTTTCGCCGATGCCGATTATGTCCATTCTGCCTTTTTCGGAAGGCTCACCGACGACACATCTGACCTTGCTTGTGCCGATATCCAATCCGACTGCTAAAATTTCTCGTGTCATAACCTTTCTATTTCGTTCGTCCGACCAGGATCATATTCGCGCCCGAAAGATCGACGCCGCTGAACATCTCGCCTTTTCCGGCGATGGCTTCGATGCCCTGTTTCAGATTCTGTGCAAAATTTTCCTTGCCGACGGCGATGGTCACCGGCATTCCCGAATCTTCGGCAATGGCTTTCGGTTCGCGGAGGTCGCTGAGGTCGACGGCCTTGACGCGGTCGAGAATACCGACGGCCCTCCATTCGTCGATCATTTCGATATACATTTTCAGGCGGCGTTTATTCGCGTCGTCCGCGTCTTTTGACTTAGTTTCGTTCCAGCCGTCAAGCACGAACGGAATGTGAAGTTCGTCCGGCTGTGCTTTCGCCAGGCTGTTGCCTTCGGCATCGAAAAGATAATCTCCGTTCTTTAATCTGACGACCGCGACCGGCACGCGTTCCTCTATATTCACGGCGATCTTTCCGGGCAGAACGCGCGAAACCGACGCCCGTTTTACGAACGGCATCTTTTCGATCTTTGCCTTTATTCCGGAAAGGTCGGCGTCCCACGTTCCCGTCTTTTCCGTTTCGATCTTAATGAGGTTTACGATCTCGTCCTCGCTTGTACGCGCTTCGCCGTCAACCGTTATCGCTTTTACATCAAAGAAATCCGACGCCGTCACGGTTCGATAGCCGAGAAAGATCATTGCGCCGAGGCAAATTATTATGCAAAGCGATATCAGGCCCATGAACACGGCCTTTGTCGTTTCCGCCGAACTTCGCGACGCGGGCCGACGCGCGGGAGCGGTCCGCCGTTTTCTGACGGGTTTCTTTGCTGCGGGTTTTCTTTTTGCTGCTGCCATTGTCTTCGTCGTTAAATTTTAAGAGATCTTTGCCAATATCTCGTCCGAAAGCCGCGTAACCGTTCCGGCACCGAGCGTGATGACAAGGTCGTTTTCCTTCAGATACGGCGTTATTTTTTCGGTCGCCGTTTCGATGCTGCCGATATAGTGTGCATTTTTATGCCCGTACTTCTTAATGTTTTCCGTCAGCACTTCCGCATCGATGCCTTCGATCGGTTCTTCGCTCGCCGCATAAATATCCAGAACGAAAAGCACGTCCGCGTTGTTGAAAGCGAGGGCGAATTCGTCCATCAGCTCCTGCGTCCGCGTGTACCGGTGCGGCTGAAAAACAACGACGGT
>CBFGSN010000284.1:0-2021 GCA_965651435.1 uncultured bacterium
TATTCCCACTCCGGCCATCATAAGACTCAAGAGAAAACCAGAAACAAGCCGATGATAATAATCATTGACCGCCGTTAAGTCTCCGCGTAGTCTTAGGACTTCGTGCTGTAAAAGATTTATTTCGTACGACTGCGACGAGACTCTCTTTGAAACATCATCGAGTGTCGTGAGTTCTGTCTGACGTATGGGATCGACCTCTTTGACTACGGAATAATCGACCACCACCGGTATCGTAATAATAAAAAAGATACAAATAGGTATCAATGACATAAACGCAAATCGGCGCACGTGCCGACGCCTGCGGCTTCTGTCCAAGCCCGCTGCGGTCTTTGAGCCAAAAGCCAGAATCGCGAAAGATAAAACTATCGCAATGATGAACAAGATAGTTTCTGTTGCCATATTCAAATCCTATATGTCTTGTGTACGTAGGAATTTAGAGAGCTACAATACTTAATCCTCGGCGAAAAAAAACTCTTCCCTTCTTGTGTTCGGATATGATACACTTTGTTTTAGCGGCCATTTCGGCCATCCTTCCGCCAGTCACTCTCACGCATCCCATACAAAACTTCCATCTAAACCACTTGCGACGCAAGTTTAGTCCGAAATTTAAAAATATGGAAATGCTTGACCGCGTCAAGGCGCTCAAAGCGGAGCTGGATTCAATGCGACCGCTTGATGCCGAGGCCGAAGAACGAATTATGCAGAAATTCCGGCTTGACTGGAATTTTCACTCGAACAAGCTCGAAGGAAATTCGCTGACTTCGGGCGAAACCAACGCACTTGTGCTGTTCGGCATAACGGCGCCGGGAAAACCGCTGAACGATCATTTCAAGGTCGCGGGCCACAACGACGCCGTCAATTGGATACTTGATCTGCTAAAAAGCGGCGATGATATTTCCGAAGAAATGATATGCCAATTGCATTCGCTGCTCCTAAAAGAATCAAAATTCAAAGAGGCCATTTCATTGAACGGCGAACCGACCGAAAATGCGATCGAGGTCGGCACTTACAAATCGCAGCGCAACCATGTCGTTACAATAACCGGCGAAACTTTCTATTTCGCCGAACCCGAGGAAACGCCCGCGAAGATCCGCGAACTTGTCGAAGCCTTCCACGAAGAAGCGGCAAAGGACGGAATAGATCCGGTGATCTTGGCGACGCTTTTCCACTACCGCTTTATACGCATACATCCTTTCGATGACGGAAACGGCCGCGTAGCGCGTCTGCTGATGAATTTTATCCTGATGAAATTCGGATATCCGCCGATCGTAATAAAAACAGACGACAAGGAAAATTATTATGCCGTTCTGCGGCTTGCCGACGCGGGCGATCCGGAACCTTTCATCGAATACATAGCTGAAAATCTGGCAAATTCGCTCGGAATAATGCTTCGCGGAGCTCGCGGCGAAGACCTGGAGGAACCCGAGGATTTTGACAAGGAACTGGCGCTTATCGAACTGCAGCTTCGCAGCGTCGGCAAAAAGATCGAACGTGTTCGCTCCGGCGATCTTGTCCGCGACGTGTTCAAGCGTTCGATCGAACCGCTTGCGAATGAATTTTTCGCGCAGTTTTCGGCCTTCGATAAATTTTATTTGGAAAAACACGCGACGATCTCTATCAACGGCAATGAGCTGCTCGGCGAGTATGAAGACGCCCTGATCGATGCCGGCCGGCGGCTGGAAAACGCGGACGACGATGCCGTTTCGGAGATCGCCATGAACTATATCTGCTCTGAATTCAATCAACTCGGGCTCGGAAAATTCGACACCGTTTCGACCATCACCGTCGCCTTCGAACGCACACGGTTCACCGTCGCGAACACCCGCGGCGAGGTCGTGCTGGAAAAACTCTACACCGAACGCATCGAAGCCGACGAGGCGATAGCCATCATACGCTCCGAAAAGAACCGTCACCTAAAAATGATCAAACGAAAGATCGAACAAGCACGCCACATCGGCAAACACTTCGCCCCCGCAGCCGCCGAAACCATCGGCTCATCGATGTTGGCTTTTTGATCGGAC
>CBFGSN010000285.1:0-1998 GCA_965651435.1 uncultured bacterium
TCCGGTTCCAGGCTCATCTTATGGAAGGCTGGCACGAAACAAATATCCGCGTCCGATACGCCGAAACGGATCAGATGGGCATTGTTCATCATTCGAACTATCTCGTCTGGTTCGAAGCCGGGCGAAGCGAACTTTGCCGCGACCGCGGTTTTTCCTACAAAGAAATGGAAGAGAACGACAACGCCTTAATGGTCGTTGCCGAAAGCTATTGCCGCTATAAATCGCCCGCATTTTACGAAGACGAACTTATCATCCGCACGCACGTAGCCGAGGTCCGCAGCCGTTCGATCCGTTTTGTTTACGAAGTGTTTCGGCCGTCCGACCAAACGCTCATTGCCGAAGGCGAAACCGTCCATCTGGTCACGGGCCGCGACAAAAAGGTGCGGCAGGTTCCGGAATATTACCGCGAAAAGCTGCTTGCCGAACCGACGGCCGAAAGACCATCCGAACCCGTTCCCGAAACCGCTCCGCGATAGGCGAAAACCCACCTGCCTTGAATCTGCTTCGCGTTCATTCTAAACTCTAACTATGCCCCAGGAGTTAACCGGTGAATTCTACTTCATCTTTGTCGCCATGGTCTTGATCTTGATCGGCGGCGTTTTCGGCGTTTATGCTTTCGTGAAGCTTTATCGAAAGGAAATGGCGGAAAAAGACGAGATCAACGCGCGTGCTTTGGCGATGAAAAAAGAGCGTGACGAAAAAATGGCCCGGGCAAAAGAATCCGAAAACGCGGGAGCAGAAGAAAATGCCGCATCCTGATACATTGAACAGCGAAAACTGCGTCCTTGTTATCGTCGATGTTCAGGAAGCATTTCGCAGTGTCATATACGATATGCCGATCCTGGCGACAGGCATTTCGACTGCGGCTCGCGGAATGCAGATACTCGGCGTTCCGGTGATAGTCACCGAACAATATCCGAAAGGCCTCGGTCCGACGGTCGAAGAAATTTCCGCCGTGCTGACAGATGAAACGCCCGTTATTGAAAAGACTTCGTTCGGCGCGTACGGCGAGCCGGAATTTGTTTCGGCGTTGGAAAGGACTGGCGCGAAACAGGTCCTGCTTTGCGGCATTGAAACGCACATCTGCGTCAACCAAACGGCTCACGGGCTGCTTGCCGCCGGATACGACGTGCATTTGCTGACCGATCAGGTCGGTTCGCGTTTTGCGAAGGACAAAGAAGCCGGCCTTGCGAAAATGACCGCAAGCGGAGCGAAAGCTTCGAGCGTCGAGATGGCGTTTTTCGAAATGCTTGGCGATGCCCGGAACGCGAAATTCAAAGAGATCCAGGCTCTCATAAAATAGCTTTCGGGCAAAAAAGTTTTACCGCCGGAACGGCGGGTACATCCCGCCTTTTTCGATGCAGTGCGATCAATGGAATTGCTTAAGTCACTAAATCCTAAACAGGCCGAAGCCGTCCGCGCGACCGAAGGCCCGCTGCTGATACTCGCCGGTGCGGGTTCCGGCAAAACGCGCGTAATAACGGTTCGCATCGCGTATTTGATCGCCGAGAAAGGCGTGAAGCCGCATAACATTCTCGCCGTCACGTTCACGAACAAAGCCGCCGCCGAAATGCGTGAGCGCGTCCGCAAACTGCTCGCCGATACAAAGCTTGATTCCATGCCTCTGATCTCGACGTTTCACAGCTTGTGCGTGCGGATACTGCGGCAGGACATCGAAAAGCTCGAAGCCGGATACACGCGTTCATTCACGATCTATGATACGGACGATTCGCAAAAGGTGGTTAAAGCATGCATCAAACAGCTCGGGTTGGACGAAAAACAGCTTCCGGCGCGGATGGTCCGTTCCGCGATAAGCCTCGCAAAAAACCGCGGCGAAGACGTAAATATGTTCACGTCAAAGATCGAACATACGGACGAACGGCGGGCCGCGATCGCGAAGGTTTTTCGGATGTACGAAGAACATCTGGCACGCGCGAACGCGCTGGATTTCGACGATCTATTGATAAAGACGGTGATGCTTTTGCGTGTGTCGAAAGA
>CBFGSN010000286.1:0-1964 GCA_965651435.1 uncultured bacterium
TGTTCTTTGCGGCAAAGGAAACAACGGCGGCGACGGCGCGGCGCTGGCGAGAATACTCTGGGAACAAGGTGCCCGATGTTTTATTTACTTGATCGGCAAAATATCGGATTCCACCGGCGATGCGAAGCTCAACTTCGAGATCGTTCAAAAACTTGGTGAAACGCGGACAGGATTTTTTAATCTATCCGAGACGTTTATCGGGATCTCCGAACTGGAAAATATCGATCGTATCTCCGAAGTATTCAGAGTGATGAAAATAGATGTTTGTGTCGACGCTCTTTTTGGAACCGGATTTTCGGGTTCGATGAGCGGAGAATCTAAAGACATTGTTAGAAGATTTTTGAATCGTAGGTTTCCCATGGCGAAAGATACGATTGTGGTGTCCATTGATCTTCCAAGTGGAGTCAATGCGGACACCCCGTGGCTCGGCTCTGATATCCCGGATTCTCTTGTGGAAGAGCATGTTCGCGTTGAAGATGTTGCACGCCCAGATGTTACTGTAACATTCACTGCTCCGAAGATCGCTAACGTTCTGCCGCCCGCGAGTAGATGTACTGACGAGTTGATTGTGGCTCAGATCGGCACACCATCCCGGTTAGTTGAACAGACTGCGTCACGGTTATATATAACCGAAGTGACCGACGCGGAGCGCATCCTGAGATCGACGCGTTTCCGCGAAAATTCCTATAAAAACAAACGCGGGCATTCGCTGATAATAGCCGGTTCGCGCGAATTTTCGGGTGCGGCGGTTTTGGCTGGGAATTCGGCGATGCGTTCGGGCGTCGGGTTGGTTACGCTTGTGACGGCGGCTTCGTCAAAGGACGTGACGGCGTCGCGAATACTGCCGGAGGTTATGGTTCGCGGCGTCGCGGAGACGGAGAGCGGCGCGGTCGCGGAAGATGCGTACATAGAAATAGAAGATCTTTTGAAGAAAGCAGATTCGATAGCGATCGGCAGCGGAATGTCGCAGAACGAAAGCACAAAAAGGTTTGTCGAAAAGGTTGTGTTTGAAAGTTCGGTTCCGGTGGTTGTTGATGCGGACGCGTTGAATTTGCTGTCGCCGTTCGGGCCGCCTAAAGGCGGGACTCCGAACCTGATACTGACACCGCACGAAGGCGAGTTCGCGCGGCTGCTCGGAGAAAACCACCCCGACCGTAGTTTTAAGGAAGACCGCGTTGCGGCGGTGCGGGAATTTGCTCAGAAACACAACGTCATTCTCGTGCTCAAAGGCGAACGCGTTTTGATCGGCGAACCGGGTGGAAAGGTCGTTGTGAATCCGACGGGGAATTCGGGCATTGGCAAAGCCGGCAACGGCGACACGCTTACAGGCGTCATCGCCGGTTTTGCGGCACAGGCACACGCGATGAAGATCGATCTTTTTGAAACGGTCGTCGCGGCGGTTTACATCGCCGGAATGGCGGGTGACGTCGCGGAAAAGAAATTCGGCAAACGCGTGATGACCGCGTCCGATGTCCGCGAATGCCTCACGGGAGTTTTTGCGGAATTTGAGACAAATTCAATTAGTAATTAGAAATTTATAATTAGTAATTAATGAAGGAAAAACGATCGATAAGCGGTTCGCCGGAGGAAACTTTCGCGCTTGGCGAAGCTCTTGGACGGACGCTGAAGCCGGGCGACGCGGTGCTGCTTCACGGCGGGCTCGGTGCCGGAAAGACGCTTTTTACGAAGGGAATTCTGAGCGGACTTGGCTTCGACATAGACGAAGTCACCAGCCCGAGTTTCACGCTCGTGAATCTTTACCGCACCGAAAGCGTTGACGTTTATCACATCGATCTTTGGCGTTTGGATGCCGGTGCGAATAACGCATTCGCGGTCGGCCTAGATGAAATTTTCGAGAACGAAAACGCCGTCGTGATAATAGAATGGGCCGAACGGCTCGGAGAATTTCAGTTCCCCGGAAACGTCATCGAAATCTCCATCCAAGGCGACGGCGACGACCCGCG
>CBFGSN010000287.1:0-1959 GCA_965651435.1 uncultured bacterium
ATGCCGCGTTGTATTTTCGCCTTCGTATATTCCGTGCGAACGGTTCGGATATGCCATCATCGAAAACTGCTTATTGTTTTTGATCAGTTCGTTTATCAGCAACTCGGTTCCCTGATAGTGAACGTTGTCGTCCCCCGTGCCGTGAACGATGAGCAGGTCGCCTTTCAAATTTTTTGCGAACGTTATCGGCGAACCTTGCTCGTACGCATTTCCGTCGTCCTGCGGCAAGCCCATATAGCGTTCCTGATAGATCGTATCGTAAAGCCGCATATCCGGAACCGGAGCGACCGACATTCCCATTTTATAAATATCCGGATAGCGGAACATCGCGTTCAGCGTCGATGAACCGCCGCCGCTCCAACCCCAAATGCCGACGCGGCCCGCGTCAATGAAAGGCATTTTTGCGGTCATCGCCTGTACGGCGTTCGCCTGGTCTTGCGAACTTATAATACCGATCTTGCGATAAAGACTTTTTCGCCATTCGCGTCCGCGCGGAGCCGGCGTACCGCGGTTATCGACGCTTGCGACAATGTACCCTTGCTGGGCAAGCATCAGATACCACAGATAATTCGAACCGCCCCATTGATCTTTAACGGTTTGCGACGCAGGTTCGCCGTAAACGTAAAACAAGATCGGATATTTTTTCGCCGGATCGAAACCGGGCGGTTTTATCATCCAACCGTCAAGCGTCACGCCGCCGCCGATATCTATTCGGAAAAGCTCCCGCGGGCCTTGCTTGAGCGAATCGACCTTTGCCTGAAGTGCGGAATTGTCCGCCAACTCGCGCAGCACCGAACGGTCTTTCAGGTCGATGAGTTCGGCCTTTGGAACCTTTCCGAATGACGAGTAAAAATGAACCGCCCAACGGGCATTCGGCGATATCGAATAATCGTGAAAGCCAGGCTCGTCTTCCGGCGTAATGCGTTCTGCCGCGCCGCCGCCGCCGCTCAATGATGTGCGGAATAGATAAAGCTGCGTGGCGTTCGCGGGCGACGCGGAATAATACAGCCAGCCGCCTTTTTCATCGACGGCTTTGATATCAACGACATCGAACGCGCCGGGCGTTATCAGTTTTACATCGCCGCCGTCTCGCGAAATGGAATAAACGTGCTGCCATCCGTCGCGATCGCTTAGCCAGAGAAAGCGCTTTCCGCCGTCGATCCATTTCATCTGCGGCATGGAAAGATCGACCCACGCGGCGTCCTTTTCCGTCAGGATCGTTCTAACATTTCCGGTTCGTGCGTCCGCATACATGATATCGTTGCGGTTCTGCAGCCGGTTCATATACTGCAGGACGATCTCATTCGGGTCGTCCGTCCAATCCATCATTACGACATAATTATTTCGCGGATCGCCGGGCGTTCTGACCCAACGTGTTTCGCCGCCTTCCGCACTGACCACGCCGATGCGTACCGCCGAATTCGTCGTTCCCGCTTTCGGATATGGGATGTAAGTGAGTTTCGGATAAAGGTCGAGCGTGTCATTGATCAGGATAAAATCCTTGATGCCCTCCGCGTTGAATTGCCAATAGGCGATGGAACGTCCGTCCGGACTCCAACGCCAGCAATCGCGCAGGAAAAACTCTTCTTCGTTGACCCAATCGGAAGTTCCGTTGATAAGCGTTTTGCTTCCGTTGGTTGTCAGCGCCGTTATCTTTCCGCTTTCGATATCCTGAACATATATATTATTTTCGCGGACGTAGCCGACGCGCGTTCCGTCCGGCGAAAACTTTGCGAACATAAGCGTTGACGGTTCGGCATCACCGCCGAGCTTTGTCAAATTTCCGCTCGCCATATCCAAGACCCAATAATCGCCACGTGTGTTCAGCCGCCAAACTCTTTTCGAATTTGTGTACAGCAGAACTTTGCCGCGATCGTTCGACCACGTAAAGCCGTCGATCCGTGAAAATGCCGGCTGGTCTTTCGGCACCAGTTTTTCGGCCGGGATCAGAACGGCGCG
>CBFGSN010000288.1:0-1931 GCA_965651435.1 uncultured bacterium
CCGATCATGGCTCTTCGCATTCGGTTTTTACATTGGTGAAAAGTTTTGAGAAACGTTCTAGGGCTTCGCCGTTCGATGTAGATTCGACGCGGAAGACTTCGGCGTTCGCGCAGTTCCACCAGCCGAAAGCCATAAGTTCGACAAGGCCGTATTTGCCGCGGTCGGCCGATGAGCTTTGCGCCAGAAATTCGCGTTCGAGCCGCTTCGGGTCACCGTTGCGCTTTTGCTGTTCCAGATTCAATTCACGCCACGCCGCGATCATCGCATCGCCGCCTTTTATCAGCGGTTCGACATATTTCGCTTTGCACTGTTCGCCGCCGTTGTATTCGCGGATAATTTTCGGGTCGGAATAACCCAGCGTAGTTATGCGGGCGAGTTCGTAAACTTCGTCGAGTTCGCGCTGAGCGTCGCGGCGAAGATCGGCCCAATATTTTCCGGGAACGAGGTCAAGCGATCTCAGATCCGCTGTTTTCTCTTTGTATTCGGTTTCCAGCGCGGCGATGTCGAGCTCCGCAATGTCGGCGAACTTAAAAACCGCCGGCGTTTGCTGTATCGAAAAATCCCAGCCCTGCGCCAACCGCAAAGTATCGGCAAGCTGCTTTTCGGTGAACTTTTTCGCGTCGTATTTTCCGCTGTGAACGCACAATTCGGTCTCCCATTCGTAGGTGCGCGTCTGTGCGGATACAATGCCGGCGGAAAATGCTATAATAAAGAAAAACGAAACGAACTTCATAGGTATTTTGACGATATGCCGATCCGAATTTTGCCGACCGGAGAGCCCGGAACGCGCCCGATGTGCCTATGCTATAATATCGGAACTTTTGCCAAAAAATCAGTTAGAGGTAGTAAATGTCAACGATTCAAGAATCGAACCTTCCCGGTGTGGGAAGAAAATTTCAGATCGAAACCATCAGCGGCGAACGCCTGATCGTCGTCATCCACGACGACGGCATTCGCGAGCTGTACCATTTTGACAAAAAGAATCTCGAAAAGCCGTCGTCGGTGCTGACGCTGACCGACGGCGAATCGCGCCAACTTGCGGGCATTGTCGGCGGATTGAGCTACGTTCCGAAAGCTTTGCCGACGTCGGAGGTCGTTCTGGACGATCTGGTCATCGAATGGTACAAGATCGAACGCGGCTGGTATTCGGTCGGAAAAACGATCGCCGAAACCGAAGCGCGCCGAAAATCCGGCGCATCCATCGTTTCGATCTTGGAGCCGGACCAGGTAAAACGCGTAAATCCCGGGCCGGACACGATCATTAACGAAGGCGCAACGCTCATTATCGCCGGCGACAGGCGGCACATCAACAAACTGAAACAGCTTTTGAAAGACGGAAATACGGAATAAATGGATCACTTGGTTCTGGAGATCGGATTAGCTCTGACGCTGATAGCCGCGGCTGTTTACACGGCCTATCGCCTTCATATTTCCAACGTCCCGTTTCTGATCGTTATCGGAATGATCGTCGGGCCGCATGCTCCTACGTTCGGATTTCTCGATTTCAGGTTCACCGAAACGACCGAGATAATAAATTTCCTCGGGCGAATGGGCGTCCTGTTCCTGCTTTTTTATCTCGGACTGGAATCGAACGTTTCGCGGCTGATAAAGGCCGGACGTTCCATCGTCACCGGCGGTTCCATTTATATATCGCTCAATTTTATAACCGGATTGATCTACGGTTTTCTTGCCGGATTCGAGGTCCGCGAATTCCTGATCATCGCGGGTGTGATGACCGTTTCATCGAGCGCTATCGTCGCCAAGATCCTGTTCGATTACAAACGCACGGTGAACGCCGAAACGGAATTGATACTCGGCATAACGATGTTCGAGGACGTTTTCCTCGCCGTTTATCTTTCGCTGATCTCGGGCATCGTTCTAAGCGGAGCGACGTCGATCGGCGGCGTGATGGCCGGCGGCGGCATCGCACT
>CBFGSN010000289.1:0-1872 GCA_965651435.1 uncultured bacterium
CCGCAAAGGCTTTATGATGCGATCCGCTGGAGCCTTTTCGGCCGCGGCAAACGGCTTCGTCCCGCTTTAGTATTCGCTTCCGCGGAGGCTTTCGGCGTGCCGGCGGCAAACGTCCGTGCCTCGGCCGCTGCGATCGAGATGATCCATACCTATTCGCTGATCCACGACGATCTGCCCGCAATGGACGACGATGATATGCGCCGCGGACGCGCCACATGCCATATAAAATTTGACGAAGCGACCGCAATTCTCGCGGGTGACGCACTTCAGGCAATGGCGTTCGCTGCGGTCGCGGATGACGAACGCCTTTCGGCGGAAACTCGCATCGGACTAATTTCGGCGATCGGCGATGCGGCCGCGAAAATGGTGGCCGGCCAGCAAATGGATCTCGAAGCCGAAGGCAAGACTCTGTCGATCGAACAGATCGAGAGCATTCACCTAAACAAAACCGGAGCTTTGATAAAAGCGTCGGTCCTCGCGGGTGCGATCGCCGCCAAAGCCGCGGGCGAAGAGCTTGCTGCCATTGGAAGTTTCGGCAAAAAGATCGGCCTGCTTTTTCAGATGACGGACGACCTTTTGGACGTTACCGAATCATCCGCAACGCTCGGTAAAACGGCGGGTAAAGACATCGCCGCCGAAAAGGCGACGTACCCAAGCGTCATTGGAATAGAGGCGACAAAAGCCGGAATCGAAAACGTTCTTGCCGAAGCCGCCGCCCAACTCACGCGGGTTTCGGGAGATACGGAAATGCTTCGCCGGATCGCCGAATACATAGCGAACCGCCGTTCGTGATACGTTTCTGCGACATTCCTCGCGTTGATCATTGGAAATAATTTTTTTCATAAAGATCAACGGAGGAATCATGGCAGATAAAACAGCATTTGACCGGGCGATGGGCTCGATAAAGGTTTGGATGGGTGCGATCGGCGCGAACGGCGACGCCGAAGATATGAAAGCGGCGGCGATCGTGGCTCAAAAACGCATCGATATGGCGCTGCAGTCAGCAACGCTTTTTCAGGGAAATAACTCGGCGTCGTATCAGAAACTGGTGGACGCCAGCGGATATCTGGGCAAGATAGTCGAACACATCGAAGCCGGCGAAAAGATCGTAAAGGATTTCGAAGCCGTTCAGCAGATATATTCGGCGATATCGGTCCTGCAGGACGACAACATTTTGATAGAGCATCCGGAGCAGGCGGCGGCCGCGTTCGATATGCTTTTTATGGGTTTCGGCAGCCTTGCGAAAAAGCTTCCGCCGCCCTTCGATTCGACCATCGGCGAACTCTTGCAGCAGTGCGGTTCGATGAAATTTTTCAGCAATATGAACCGCGTTATGTTCGGGCCGAATTCGAACATGGGCCGAGCAATGCGTCTTCGCGACACAGGTAATTATTAATGCGGTTCTCGTGAACTAAACAGCGGCGTTTGGCTTGACAGTCGCCGCACAATTCTCGTAAGATGCTCGTTCGCCCTTTTTGCAAAACGAAGGGCATTCGTTTGAAAAATCGGGCAAGAACGTATCGAAATTTGATACGGGAATTGCGGGCATGTACGTCAATTGGTAGACAGCCTCCCTTACAAGGAGGAAGTTGGGGGTTCGAGTCCCTCCGTGCCCACCAGCTTCATTTGTGATCTTGCGGAGTCGTAGTTCAGTTGGTTAGAACGCCAGCCTGTCACGTTGGAGGTCGCGGGTTCGAGTCCCGTCGGCTCCGCCATTAAAGTTAGTTGTATTAGTTTCCGGGCCGTCCATCAGGGCGGCCTTTTCGTTTTAGTTCCGCCCGCCGATCTTAACCCCGCAGTACTTCCTCGCGAATCCCATAATTTTCTTGACTTGACCAGGCTCTTCGGATAATTTTGTGGCAGTCAACCCTT
>CBFGSN010000290.1:0-1803 GCA_965651435.1 uncultured bacterium
GCGGCTTCGATCAGGTTCAGGATCTTTTCGCGTTCCTTGAAACAGAACCAGAAAGGCGTCATCGCACCCATATCAAGGCACGAAGTTCCGAGCCAGACCATGTGTGATGCGATGCGCTGAAGTTCGCACATCAGAACGCGAATTATCTGTGCGCGTTCGGGAATTTCGAGCTGCAGAAGCTTTTCCGCCGCCATCACGTACGCAAGGTTGTTGCCGAGCGGATTCAGGTAATCCATTCGGTCGGTGATGACGATGCCCTGTTGGTATTTGCGGTATTCGAAAAGCTTCTCCATTCCTGTATGGAGATAGCCGATGTCCGGGACGACGTGCGTGACGAGTTCGCCGTCCAGACGCAGGTCCAGGCGCAGAACGCCGTGCGTCGAAGGATGCTGCGGCCCCATCGACAGGGTCATCTCTGATTCCAAAGGCTTGTCGATGACATCGACATTCGCCGGTATGTTTTCTACGGCTAAACTCATATATTGATCGGGTTAACTCAAGCTGTAAGGCTCATAGCCCCGCAGCGGATAATCTTTTCTAAGCGCGTGCCCGTCAAAATCGGACGGCAAAAGGATTCGGCGAAGGTCCGGATGCCCGGCGAATTTTACACCGACCAGATCGTACGTTTCGCGTTCGTGCCAATTTGCGGTCTTCCACACGTCGGTAACGGTTTCGACGACGGCGTTGTCTTCCGGTAAAAGCACCTTTAACCGAAGCCGGTTAAAATGCGTCGTCGAAAAAAGGTGATAATTCACCTCGAACCGCGGATCTTCCTCGGGGCCGCGGTCGGCTCCGCAAAGATCGGCGAGCATATCGAAACCGTGCTGCTCCTTCAGGAAACGGCATACTTCGACGATGTGCGCCGCAGGAACCACGACCGTGACCTCGCCAAAGGCTTCGTTAACCGAATCGACGAACCCGGCGTTCGCTTCTTTGATCTTTTCCACGTAGTTGTGGAGTTTTTCAGTCATAACGTTGGACATTAGTAGCCCGCGTAGTGGGCATCAGCATTTAGCCTACGGCGTAAGCCGTAGGTCAACGTTCACAAATTTTCAACAAAGCCCGTGAAACGGGCGGCAGTAGATAAGATCCTGCACACTCCGGCGGCTTTTCAACAAACTAAAGTTTGTTGGACTCGGCTTAGCTCGATCTCCTGCGTTCGTGTCGCGACGGAACTGTATATGGCCGCGATTCTTTGCCCTGTGCGACCTCGATCTCGGTTTCGCGTTCGAGCGCGGTGCCTTCGGTAACGGGCAGCGTACCGGGAACGATCGATCTACGTGCTTCCGGTTCGAATGCGTCACGGCGGTCCTTGACCGATTCGTTCATGATCTTTTCCTGAAGCATCATGATCGCGTGCACCAGCATTTCCGGACGCGGCGGACAGCCCGGAACATATACATCGACCGGGACGACCTTATCGACGCCCTGAACGATCGCATAGTTATCGAAAACTCCGCCCGATGTTGCGCATGCACCCATCGAAATAACCCATTTCGGTTCGGGCATTTGGTCATAGATGCGGCGAAGCACCGGAGCCATCTTTCGCGAAACGCGTCCCGAAACTATCATCACGTCCGCCTGCCGCGGCGAAGCGCGGAAAGTTTCCGCGCCGAAACGCGAAAGGTCGTTTCGCGCCGAAACGGTGTTCATCATTTCGATGGCGCAGCATGCCAGCCCGAATGTCGCCGGCCAAAGGCTCGATTTACGCGCCCAGTTCACGACCGCGTCGAGCTTTACCGTCACAACGTCCGGAAGCGATTCGAATATTTTATTTTCTAAACCCATAATGACCTCGGCGTT
>CBFGSN010000291.1:0-1792 GCA_965651435.1 uncultured bacterium
CATACATATTTTAATTCGGCGGTGCTTGTTTACGGCAACGGCGGCGAACCCGTTCAGTATGATAAGATTTACCTCGTGCCTTTCGGGGAATTCGTGCCCGGGCCGCTGCGGGCGATAATTCCGGGTTTGATCGGAAGTTTCGCAAGCGGCCGCGAATACGACGTTTTCGATCTGGACGGAACAAAGGCCGCCGTGATGCTGTGTTACGAATCGAATTTCGGCCAGCTTTCACGCGAACTTGTCGCCGGCGGGGCCGATTATTTGATAGAGATGACGAACGACGGTTACCTCGGCGAAACGCCGGTCCTCCGCCAGCATCTGATGAGCGCGGTCTTTCGTGCGGTCGAAACGAACCGGCCCGTGATGCGCGCGACGAATGTCGGCATAACCGCGTTCGTGACGCCGCGCGGCGAAGTGCTTGACGCGGCGCCGGTCTATGCAGAAGCGACCCGCGTTTGGCAGGTGAGTGCGTCTGCGGGTGACAGGACGCTGTACGTTCGTTTCGGTGATTGGATCGCGTGGCTGAGTTTGCTGGTCGTCGCTGCGGCCTGCGTTATGGCTCGTTATAAAAAGAATAATTTGTCCCAATAGACAAGAGATACCGGATATTGCTTTAGATATGGAATTAGCAGAACTGCAGACAAAATACCAGGAATTAAAAGACAGAGTTTCACAGCTCGGGAGGTTTCTTTGACCGGCCTGAAAAAGAGAAAGAACTTGCGGAGCTTGAAAAAAAGATAGCCGAGCCGGGATTTTGGGATGATCAGCAATCGGCTCAAAAGACCGTTCAGCAGCGAAGCCGCGTCGAACGGCTTTTGGAACAGCAGACCGGTTTTGAAACCGCGGTTTCGGATGCCGAAGTTTTGATCGAATTTTCGGCCGAAGATGCCGATTCGGTCGCCGAGCTTGAAAGCCTGCTGGAAACACTCGAAAAGGATGTCGCGGCGGCGGAGATACAAAGCCTTTTGTCGGGGGAAACTGACGCCAATAATGCGATCTGTTCGATACAGGCCGGTGCGGGCGGAACGGACGCTCAAGATTTTGCACAAATGCTTTTGCGGATGTACCTTCGCTGGGCAGAGAAAAAAGGCTTTTCGGCGGAGATCCTGGACGAGCAGCCGGGCAGCGAAGCGGGAATAAAATCGGCCACGTTTCGCATCGAAGGCGAATATGCCTACGGGCTGTTGTCAGCCGAAGCTGGCGTTCACAGGCTTGTGCGAATATCACCATTTAATTCCGGCGGCAGCCGCGAAACATCGTTCGCTTCGTTTTTTGTATCGCCGGAGATCGATGAAAATATCGAGGTCGATATTCAGGACAAAGACCTGCGTATCGACACATATCGTTCGTCCGGTGCGGGCGGCCAGCACGTCAATGTGACCGACAGCGCGGTCCGCATAACGCACCTTCCGACCGGCATTGTCGTTACGTGTCAAAACCAACGGTCGCAGATACAGAACCGAATGGTCGCGATGCAGGTCCTTCGGTCAAAGCTTTACGAAGCCGAGCTGGAAAAACGGCGGGCGAGCGCGTCCGAATTGGAAGCGACGAAACAGGACATCGCGTTCGGTTCGCAGATCAGGAATTACGTGCTGCATCCGTATCGATTGGTAAAAGACACGCGGACGAAATACGAGGAAACGGACGTTGATGCGGTTTTGGACGGAGCGATCGATAATTTTATCGACGAATTTTTGATATATAAAAAAGGAAATTAGCCGCAGGCGAAGATCGGCCGGCGCTGATGACGCGGATAAGAATGGATTTAATTGGTACTCGCGCGGAAACTTGA
>CBFGSN010000292.1:0-1791 GCA_965651435.1 uncultured bacterium
CGCGACTGGTTCATGATGAACCTGGACGAAACGCGTGCGATCACAAAACTTTTTTGGCGCGAGTGGTTTCCGCAGATCGTTTACGACGTGCATCAGATGGGACGAAACGGTGCGCGTTTCGTGATACCGCCGTTCTTCGATCCGCCAAATCCGCGTATCGATCCGCTGATCCTTCGTGAGGTCGGCGTCATCGGTTATAAAATGGCGGCCGATCTCCAGGCCAAAGGCATCAATGGCGTTGCGACGAATACGACTTTCGACACATGGTGGCACGGCGGATTTCGCTCCGCGCCGTATTATCACAATTCGATCGGCATTTTGTCCGAAGCCGCAAGCGCCGACCTAATGTCGCCGGTCACCGTTTCGCGTGACGACATTGCCAAAGGCCGCGGTTCGCGCGGACTCGATTCGGCGCTCGAAACCGCGACGAATTATCCGTCGGCATGGACCGGCGGGACGTGGTCGCCGAAAAACATTGCCGAAATAGAAATGTCGGCTTCACGCAGTCTTTTGGAGCTTGCGGCAAAATACCGCAAAAATTATCTGCAAAGATTTTACGGACTTGGAAAGGCGAATCTGACGCGAAAGGACGGCGAACCGCTTGCGTATATCGTTCCCGCTGGCCAGCCGAGAAAAGAGGTCGTCGCACGCTTTCTTGAGATCTTAATGTGGCAGGGCGTCGAGGTTCATCTTTTGCCGCGCGAATTGTTCGTCCGACACGGGGCGAAAGATGCCGAGTTTCACGAAGTCCCGCTTGGCAGTTTTCTGATATACGTGAACCAGCCGCAAAAGAACAACATTCTCAGCCTTTTCGAAAAGCAGGTCTATCCGCACCGCGTGAATGCGAACGGCGAACCCGATGTTCCGTATGATGTTGCGGGTTGGACGCTGCCGCTTCAGATGGGTGTCGAAGCTTTCGATATTTGGGATATTCGTGACGGCGAACAACTACCGAAAAAGGTCGGAAGCACTAATGAAATGCGCCGTGCGCTTGACCTGTCTCCATCAGCCGAACCATTCCCAAAACTAAAAAATCCGCTGCGGACCGATCCGAAGATCGGCATTTATGCTCCGCCGTCGGGGTCAAGCGACGAAGGTTGGACACGGCTTGTGTTCGATCAATATCAGATCGAACACACGGCGGTTTCTAACGCGGATATTCGGAACAACAAGCTTGGCGAAGACGTGTTGATAATGCCTTCGGTTCGGAAAGGTTCGCTTGACCGCGGCCTGAGTTCCGAAAGGTATCCTGCGGAAATTTCGGGCGGTATCGGCGAGAACGGCTGGAAAAACTTGAAAGATTTTGTCGATAACGGCGGGACGCTGCTATGCTTTGACGCATCATGCGGTTTTGTTATCGAACTTTTCGATCTGCCAATGAGCAATGTTTTGGCAGATCTGAAACGGAGCGAATTTTACGATCCGGGTTCGATCGTAAAGCTCACAGTTGACCGTGGCCATCCGCTATCACGTGGACTGAGCTCAGAAATTGCGGCGTACTTTACATCCAGTTCCGCGTTTGAGATCAAAAATTCACAGAAAGTAAAAAGTGCAGCCAAATATTCGGATTCCGATGCGCTGCTTTCGGGATGGATGCTCGGCGAAAAATATCTGAACGGCAAAACGGCCATCGCCGAAACCGAGTACGGAAAAGGCCGCATCGTCCTTTTCGCCTTTCGGCCGCAGCATCGCGGACAAACGTTCGCGACGTTTCCTTTCATTTTTAATGCGCTGGAGCCGGGCAAATAACCTTCGTGTTTGCGCGGCTATTATTTATTATAGAAAGTCATG
>CBFGSN010000293.1:0-1774 GCA_965651435.1 uncultured bacterium
ATCGGTGTCGATTCGAACCAGAACGGCGTCAAACCCGGATTCGTTTTGACATCGATGGTAAAACGCGTTGACAATGCGGTTTACGATGTCGTGAACGAGGTCCGCGAAGGCCGCTTTCAGGGCGGATTTCACGTGTTCGGACTCGATAAAGACGGCGTCGCCTATGCGGTGGACGAAAACAACGAAACGCTCATCACGCCGAAGATGAAAGAGGACGTCGAAAAAGCAAAAGCCGATATCGTCGCCGGCAAGATCACCGTGACGGACGCCATGGCGAATTAGGAAATATGCTTGAACTCCGAAATATACGTAAAACCTTTGGCGAAACGGTCGCCAACGAAGACGTTTCGCTGAAGATCGAAAAGGCGACGATACACGCGATCGTTGGTGAGAACGGCGCCGGAAAATCCACGGCGATGAAGATCGTTTACGGATTTTACCGGCCCGACGGCGGCGAGATACTTATTGACGGAAAAGCCGTCGAGATAAAAAATCCGCATGACGCGATCGCTCTCGGCATCGGTATGGTGCACCAGCATTTTATGCTGGTCGATACGATGACGGCGGCGGAAAATATCGTACTCGGTGCCGAAACCGGCGGCGCGTTCAACCTGGATATGGACGCCGCGAATGCCGCTATAAGCAAACTTTCCGGCGAACTGAAGCTCGGCGTCGAACCCGCGCGGCTGATCGAAGATATGTCCGTCGGCCAGCAGCAGCGTGTCGAACTGCTCAAGGCGCTTTACCGCAAGGCCGACCTGCTGATCCTGGACGAACCTACCGCGGTGCTTACGCCGCAGGAAGTCGATGAATTTTTTGAGATACTTCGCCGGATGCGTTCGCAGGGGAAAACCATCGTCATCATTACGCACAAGCTGGACGAAGTTCTGGCCATCTCGGACGAGGTGACGGTGATGCGTGACGGCAAAACCGTCGGAAATCTGCGAACGGCCGACACGAATGCACAGGATCTGGCACGGCTGATCGTCGGAAGAGATGTTCTTTTGCGTGTCGAAAAAACTGACGCCGAACCCGGCGACGCCGTTATCGAAGTAAAAGATATTTCGGTTCAAAGCCGCCACGGCAGCGCGCTTGACGGTGTTTCCTTCGGCGTGCGGCGCGGCGAGATCGTCGGTATCGCCGGCATCGAAGGCAACGGCCAAACAGAACTTATCGAAGCACTTGCGGGCCTGCGGCCCATTGAAAAAGGCTCCGTAAATTTCGAAGGCCGCGATATCACCAACGCGTCCGCACGCGAGATAAAAGAACTCGGCATCGCGCACATTCCCGAAGACCGCCATAAACGCGGGCTTTTGCTGAATTGGAACCTGGCGGAAAACGCCGTGCTCGGCGTTCATTACCGGCCGCCGATAGCACGTTCGGGCTTCATCGATTCGGCCGCGGTCGAAGAACGCATCGGCGAGATCATAGAAAATTTTGACGTGCGTCCGCGCGATGCATCGCTTTCGGCGCGGTCGCTTTCGGGCGGCAACCAGCAGAAACTTATAATCGGCCGCGAATTCGAACTCGATCCGAAACTGCTGCTGGTATCACAGCCGACGCGCGGCGTCGATATCGGTGCGATCGAATTCATTCACCGTAAGCTGATCGCGCTTCGCGATGCGGGTTCGGCGGTGCTTTTGGTTTCGGCGGAACTCGAAGAAGTGACCGCGCTCGCGGACCGGCTGCTGGTTATGCGCGACGGAAAGATAGCCGGCGAGGTCGATCCGAAAACCGCGACGTTCGAGGAGATCGGCCTGCTGATGACGGGCGG
>CBFGSN010000294.1:0-1742 GCA_965651435.1 uncultured bacterium
CCGCTCCGCAAATTCTTCTCGAACGAAATGACAGAGTTCTTGACCTCGGCCATGATCTCAGCTTCACCCACCTTTTTCCGCAGCCGAGCAAGCTCTTTCTGCGTCTTTTCCCAATCCTTTATCGGGACCAAAACCGCATTTTTTCTTTTATTATCTGTATGTTGCTCATGGCGTTTATCTGCTAAGATTATACCATAATGCAGTTTTCATTTGACCCGAAATTACAGGACATTGCCTTTAAGGTAGAGGACGGCGAACGGTTGTCGTTCGAGGACGGCGTGGCTCTTTACAACACGCCGGATATGAACGCACTCGGCAAACTCGCCGACACGGTCCGCCGCCGCAAGCACGGCCTGACGACGTATTACAACGTCAACCGGCATTTCAATCATACGAACATCTGCGTCGCGGACTGTAAATTCTGCGGCTTTTACCGACGCGCGCGGCAAGAAGATTCGTACACGCATTCGATCGAAGAAGGCGTAGAGATCGCACGCAACGCCGTCGCCGAAGGCGCGACCGAACTGCACATCGTCGGCGGACTGACGACAAAACTTCCCTTTTCGTATTACACCGATCTGTTTTCGACATTGAAGCGCGAATTTCCGCAGCTCCACCTGAAAGCTCTGACGATGGTCGAGCTCGATTTCTTTGCCCGCTTTTACAAAATGTCGGACGAAGACGTGATCGAACAACTCAAAGCGGCCGGAATGGATTCGTGTCCCGGCGGCGGAGCCGAGATCTTTGCCGAACCGACGCGTTCGCGCATCTGTGATCACAAATGCGACGGCGGCCGTTGGCTGGAACTCGCCGGAAAAGTTCACAAAGCGGGAATGAAAACCAACGCGACAATGCTTTACGGACACATCGAAAGCATCGAGGACCGCGTCGATCATGTCGTCAAACTTCGCGAACAACAGGACAAAACCGGCGGCTTTCAATGCTTCATCCCTCTTGCGTTCTATCCGCCGGGAACCGCACTCGCGTCCTTGCCCGGCCCGGACGCCATCGACAATCTTAAGACCATCGCCGTTTCGCGGCTGATGCTCGACAACTTTGACCACGTCAAAGCATATTGGGTCATGCTCGGCAAACAAACCACGCAAATGGCCCTGCACTTTGGCGCAAATGACGTTGACGGCACCATCACCGACGGCGGCGAACTAACCCACGCCTACTCCGTCGAAGAAGGCGGCGAATCAAAAATGACCAAAACCGAACTCATATCAATGATCGAACGCGCCGGATTTGAAGCCGTCGAGAGAGATACGGTTTATAATCGGGTAGAGAAAATTGCCGCGTGAAAGTAAAGGATGTCATAAAACTGATAGAGAAAGATGGCTGGACATTGGTCAGAACGCGCGGCAGCCATCGACAGTTTCATCATCCTGCCAAAACGGGTACGGTGACCATCGCCGGAAAAGAAAGTATTGACATGCCGCCAGGAACACTTAACAATGTTCTCAAGCAAGCTGGATTAAAGAAATAATTATGCGTTACATGGTTGTGATAGAAAAAGGCGAAACGAGTTGGGGGGCATATGTTCCTGATCTTCCCGGCTGTGTTGCCGTCGGCGAAACCGAACAAGAGGTCAAACAGCTAATACAAGAAGCCATCGAATTCCATCTGGAAGACCTTTCCGAATCAGGCGCTCAAATCCCATCACCGATGTCTAAAAGCGATTACGTCGACGTTTTGGCGGCCTGAGTTAGGTTGGTGTCCTCCGAAATGCCCCCGTCACC
>CBFGSN010000295.1:0-1722 GCA_965651435.1 uncultured bacterium
AAAAGTTTATTTTCAAACGCAGCAACGTTTGAAAATAAAATTGTAGGGGCAGGGCTAGACCCGGTCCGTCTGCTTTTCCCGGGCGATGTGAATTCGCGGGCAGCCATTGTTGCTGCCCCTACAATCTTCAAATTCTCTTTCCGAAATTTTCTAATTCAACAGGGCAAGTTCGCTGACAAGCATTTCGATCTGACGGCGCGAACCGTGAGTTCCGCCGCCGCTTAGCGATGTTTTTATGGCGATGTCGGTTTCGGCGATGCGGTTTATCGCCCGATGGATCTTTGCGATGCGCGTTCGGCGGGCCGCGGCGAGGAACGCTTCGCGGTCGGAGGATCGGACCTTTATCGTGTTTTCGATCTGCCGCGTATCGGCGCCTTTTTCCATCAGGTCTTTCGCCATCATTATCTTTCGCAGGTTCGTACCGATAAGCCCGAGTATCGCCAATGGTTCCGCGCCGTCATCGAGAATTTTCTTCATCGTGCGCATCGCGGCCGCCCGGTTTCCGGAAAGCAGATTTCCCGTAAGCGCAAAATTTTCCAAAAGCCGCGAATTTCCGACCAACGATCCGATCATTTCGGCCGTGATCCGCTTTTCCGGAAGCGCGGCGGTCGCGAGTTTTGCGACCTCATTATGCAGCCGGCGGACATTGTCGCCAACCGTATCGACCAGCAGGCGAAGTTCGCCTTCGCCGATCTCGACTCCTTCGTCAGCAGCGAACCGCCGTGCCTGTGCGATCAAACCGGCGTGGTCGAGGGTTTTGAAATCGACCCACGCGGAGCCGGCTTTTAGAATTTTCGTCAATTTGCGGTTGCCGTTAAGTTCGTCGGCGACGAATATGACGACTACCGCCGGCGCAGGATCTTTCAGATAAGCGGCGAGCACTTCTTCGTCGGATTCTTTCAGCGTATCGCGCGCCGCGGATTGGGCAACCGATACGTCACGAATGACGACGACGCGGCGTGACGACATCATCGGCAATTGCTCCGCTGCGGCAAGCAGATCGCGCAGTTCGCTGCCGATAATGCTCACGTCGGTTTCATTAAAATCACGAAAATCGCTTTCCTCGAACGCAAATTTTACAATCGTTTTCAGCGCGGCATCGCGAAGGTAGGTTTCTGCGCCGGAAAGCACGTAAACGGGCGCAAAGCTTCGCGAACGTATGTGCTTTCTCAGGTCGTCTTTTGAAATTTCGGCCACGCTATTTTTTTTCTTCCTTTACACCCATTCCATTGACGATCGCCGAAACGACCGATTCTGAAAACGCACGGGCCATGCGTTCGACCGCCGGATCTTCTTCGTTAAAAAAGCTGCGCGGGTCGCTGGAAAATTCGAACGAATCACGAAACACCAGATTCTGGTTATCGTAAAGTATCTTGTTCTCTTTCAGATCGCGGACGGTTACGCCCACGACGACCGTCACCTCATAAACGCGCGCGCGGCCTTCGCTGTCGAGCAGAACGCCCGTGAAACCAAAGCTACGGATATTGCCTTCGACAACGGCATCGGCACCGGTCGTCGTTCCCTGGACCTTCAGCCCCTTGCCGCGTCGAAGTATCTCGTTCGTCACCGCCGACGTAAAACGCGATTCGATGCGGTAACGAATTCCCGCCGGTTCGAACTGAAACGCCGGAACGGCCACGACCTTGATATGTTTGGGCAGGCCCGAATTCGTCACCGGTTTATAGCAATCGGTAAAACCGGAAACGGCGAACAGCAAGATCA
>CBFGSN010000296.1:0-1713 GCA_965651435.1 uncultured bacterium
TATTCTCGCCAGCGCCGCGCCGTCGCCGCCGTTGTTTCCTTTGCCGCAAAGAACAACGATCCGCTTGCCCTTCACCGACCCGCCGAGCTTTTCAGTAATTACGCGCGCGACGGCGTGTGCGGCGTTTTCCATCAATAATATCGACGGAATGCCGTATTTTTCTGTCGTAAGGCGGTCAACCTCGCGCATTTCGGCGGCTGTCAGAACCTTTTGCATATCGAATAACTTGCCACGATTGTCCGCATAGTTCAAACATAAAAATGCCGCAGCGTTGTTGTCGCGTGCGGCACCTTTATTAACTTTAGGAATAGATTGCTGTGAACAGAGCTAACGCCCGTCCGGCGGCATATATGTTTGCCACTGTGCTTATGATCGTTTTCTTCCGTTCATTTAATAAAAAGGTTCATTACGACGCGGTTTCCAGAATCTTTTGAAAACTCCGTAAAATACGCATTTGCAACATCATATATTACATTGCAAAATAGCTAGTGTATGCTCCAGACCGTTAAATCTATCCCGGCAAATTGGCTCGCTTTCGAACTGAATATACTGCGCCGTTTGGAATTTTCGTCCGTCGCGATCCCCTTTATGGGCGATCCGACGCTGGGCGTTCATCTGAAACGCCGCGACATTCGCGTCACGACGAACGACCTGCTGCAGTCGGCCTGGACGCGGTCCGTTGCCGAAATTCAGAACAACGCCGAAACGCTCAGCGAAGACGACGTCAATGCAATTCTCGAAGACGTCTATGTCCCGCGGCACAAGCTGAAAAATCCGGCGCTCCGCAAATGGTTCAACGAAACGGATTCCTGGTGGTTCGACAACGTCCGGCAAAACCTCGACCGGCTTCATTCGCCTTTTGCGTTCGCCGTCGGTGTCAGCCTCGCGATAAGCGTCGGCGATTATCTGCGTTCGTTCACCGATGCGACCGCCGAACTCCGCCAACCGCTTTCGAATGTTTTCCGGCGGCTGTGGGCTTCGACGCACGAACCGGTCAACAACCGCCAGAACAACACGTGCCACAATCGGATATCGACGGATTTCATCGCCGAAAGCAAAACGGATCTGATGTACCTTCGCCTGCCGCAGCCCGCACCGGCTTTCGGCCGCGGCAATACATCGCCCGCCGTCTGGCGCGAAGAATGGTTTCGCGGCGGCGACGAATTTTGGGACGACGTCGAACTCGCGCGCAATGGAAAGCTCGGTGCTCCGGTCGAAACCCGTTCGCAGTATCTGAACCTTTTGGCAGACGCTCTGCAAACCGCCGCGCACATTCCGAATTGGGCCGTCGCCCACGTGGAAAGCGGCTTTATCACAACGCAGGACATCGTCGATGTCATCGCGAACATCCGCCGCGTCGATTCGATCTATTCGAAAGATTTTACCGAATTGACCGGCACAAAAACCGTCATCATTACCGCCTAAAAAAAGTTAATGGCACCCCGGGCGAGGTGCCTTAAGTCTTGGAAACTTATTGTTTTACGGTTTTTTTAAGGCAGGACGTTTCGTCAGCGAATATTGATCTTCTTACGCATATACCGCGTGCCCAGATCACGACGCGTCCGTGAAAATTCACATTGCGTCTGCTGATCTCTTATTGAAAGTGATTTTCAATTTCATAAATCTAGCAAACATCGGAAATGATGTCAAACGATGGGTAACTGAAAGTGCGGGATCTTGGATATGAATCTGAGATCTGAGATCTGGAATCTG
>CBFGSN010000297.1:0-1698 GCA_965651435.1 uncultured bacterium
GAAAATAACGCCGCCGCCCGAAAAGCGAAGTGACGTAGCCCTGTTCGCGTGCGACTTCCGGGATCTCGTCCATATATTTGCGGATGCCTTTGTAGGTGTTGAAATAA
The DNA here is from genome assembly GCA_965651435.1 of uncultured bacterium. Lineage (GTDB taxonomy): Bacteria > Acidobacteriota > Blastocatellia > Pyrinomonadales > Pyrinomonadaceae > OLB17. The sequence goes on from CBFGSN010000297.1 coordinate 108, forward strand.
TCTTCGATGACCTGTTTCGCCTCGGTTCGGCTGATGCCGACACGCTGCGACAGGCCGAATGCCTCTACCGCGTACGCAATGCCAAAATTCACGATCTTCGCCAGGCGGCGTTTTTCTTTCAGATCTTTGTCGTCGGTCGCGCCGAAAACGAGCCGTGCCGTTTTTGCGTGGATGTCCTCATTGTGTCGGTATGCTTCCAGCATAACGGGATCTTTCGTGATGTGCGCCAGAATACGGAGTTCGAGCTGCGAATAATCCGCCGATATCAGCTTGCAGCCCTTTTCCGGAATGAACGCTTTGCGGATGCGTTGGCCAAGCTCCGTGCGGATCGGGATGTTCTGCAGATTCGGATCGGTCGAAGAAAGCCTGCCGGTCGCCGCGACCGTTTGATTGAGCGCGCCGTGAATGCGTCCGTCAGGCCCGACCATTTTCGGCAGCGAATCGGCATACGTTGCCTTTAGTTTATCGAGTTCGCGGTAATCGATTATCATCTGCGCGATCTCAAAATCATTTGCTAGTTCGGCGAGCACGTCTTTGCTGGTCGATATCTTGCCGGTCGCGGTTTTTTTGCCGGTCGAAATATTCAGCTCGCCGAAAATTTCGCCGACCTGTTTCGGCGAACCGATATTAAATTCGCGGCCTGATATCGCGAAGATCTTTTCGCTTAGTTTTGCGAGTTCGTCGGAAATGAACTGCGAAAAATCTTCCAGATTTTTCGTGTCTATTTTCATTCCGGCACATTCGATGTCGTGCAGAACCTCTTCGAGCGGAAGCTCCGTTTCGGTGTAAAGCTTATCGAGTCCGTCATCGAATATTCGCGAACGGAAAAGCGGCGTAAGGCGAAATGTATAATCAGCACTTTCGCACGCACGAAAAGCCGCTTCGGTAAAACCGTCCGGCGCGGAGCTGTTCGGGTCTATCTCCAGATGCGTTTGAGCCAAAAACTGGAGCGTGAAATTCGTTCGGCCTGAATCGAGCAGATACGCCGCGACCATCGGATCGTCAACGACGCCTTTTGGCTCGATATCCAGCGCACGCAAAACACCGAGCGCGGTTTTGTAATCGTGAACGGATTTTTCCATGAATTCGTTCGCGAAAATGTCCTGCAGCGGCCGCAGATATTGCTCCTTTCCGCCGGCGAAATTTTTGATGTCGATGTAGAAAGCTTTGCCGGGTTCGGTCGCGACGGAGATACCGTGCGGTTCGGTACTGTAAAAGCAGCTTTTGTGTTTGCCGTCGTCGGCATCGACGGCAAAGCTCCATTTTTCCGTTTCAAAAAGTTTACGGACGAGCGCGTCCAGGCCTTCGCGGTCTTTTACAACCGTATAATCTTGTTCGATAACGCTTGCTCCGTCTTCGCCGTGGAGGTCGAAAAGCGATGCCGAATCCGCAAATTCCTGCGTCAATGCGTTGAATTCGAGTTCGCGGAAAAGCTTATACGCGGCGGGCCGGTCGGGCGTCCGGAATTTATATGTCTCGACATCGAATTCGAGCGGAACGTCACAATGGATCGTTGCGAGTTCCAGCGATTGGCGAATTATCTCTTGGTTGTTCTGCAGGCTTTCGCGATAGGTTTTGTGGGAAACCTTTT
>CBFGSN010000298.1:0-1690 GCA_965651435.1 uncultured bacterium
CCGATGCCGTGGACGGTTTGTATGAATTGCGGTTTCCGCGGATTGTCTTCGATCTTTTGGCGCAGCCACGCAATGTGAACATCCACCGTTCGCGTCGAAGGCATCGCATCATAACCCCAAACGGCATCGAGCAAATGATCGCGAGTATGAACAATGCCGCGGTTTTCGATCAGATACTGCAATAATTTGAACTCCATCGCAGAAAGTTCGACCGGCTCGGAATCTTTTGTTATTTCGGCGCGGCGAAAATCGATCGCGACGTCGCCGAATTTGTAGCTCCCGGCGGAACGCGGTGCGGCCGAACCATTCACGGACGGCGAACGCCGGATCAACGCTTCGACACGAGCCAGCAATTCCATCACTTCGAAAGGCTTTGTCAGATAATCGTCCGCACCGAGCTTTAACCCCAGAACCTTGTCGATCGTTTCGCCTTTTGCCGTCAGCATCAAGATCGGAGTTGAAATTCCCTTTTGCCGAAGTTCGCGGCAAACGTCGTAACCGTTCTTTTTCGGCAGCATTACATCCAGAATGACAGCGTCGTGAACGCCGCTTTCCGCCAGCGAGAGGCCCGCTTCGCCGTCGGCAGCAGAATCTACTTCGTAACCTTCGCTCTGCAAACGGTCGGTCAGCGTCATTATCAGGCCGCTTTCATCTTCGATCAGCAATATCTTCATTACAAATATATTTCATGCGTCCGCGCCCGGGATCGATATCGTGAACGTCGAACCGACGCCTTTTTCGCTTTCGGCACGAACGGTTCCGCCGTGAGCTTCGACGATCTGTTTCACAAGACTCAGCCCCAGGCCGTTCCCGTGGATCTGTGCATCGACGACCGACCTTGCCCGAAAGAACGGCTCGAACAAATGCCGCATATCGCTTTTCGAAATTCCGATCCCGCGATCTTTGACATTTATTGCGACCGAATTTCCCTGGCGTTCCGCCGAAACATCAACCTGTTTGTTTCCGTCGCTGTATTTCACCGCATTAAGGATCAGATTCTGGACCGCCTGGCTGAAAGCCGAACGATCCGCGTTGACCCGCGGCAGTTCATCCGGAATATCTAACCGCAGCTCCACGCCATTCTCTTCGATCACGGGAGTGACCTCCGCAACCGCGTCGCCGATCAGTTCCGAAACGTCCCACTTCGCAAAATTATATTTTCGCCGTCCGGAACGAGCTCCGGCAAATTCGAGTATCTGCTCGACCATTGCGGAAAGCTTGCGGCCTTCGCCTTTTATCAAAGCTCCGTATTTTTCGACCTGTTTTTCGTCGGCCGCAACGCCGTCCGCAAGGTTTTCTCCGGCAGAATAAATGACGGCGAGCGGTGTGCGAAATTCGTGCGAAACACTCGAAACAAAATCGAGCTGCCGCTGTGCCAGGCGTTTTGAACGCATTGCAGAAAGAACGATCGCTAAAAGGCCGCCGATCAAAAGCAGATAGATCCCGAAACCGACTGCCAGATTTTTATTGCGTTCGCCGCGAATAAAAGCATCGACCGAGCCCGCCGAATGCCGAACGCCCACCTTCCACGCAGATTCGTCACTGCCGCCGCCAGGCGAAAACGAAACGTCGGACGGACCGCGTTTTACGACCTCGTCCGGAGAATTCGTGGTGATCGAAAAGCTGTGTCGGAGCTCTCTTGATTCTTTTCTTTCCGCGACTGCCATCGTCGCCCGCTTTGGCTCGGCGG
>CBFGSN010000299.1:0-1672 GCA_965651435.1 uncultured bacterium
CAAACCAAGCCGCCGACGGAAACGGCGATGGATCGGTTTCTGCGTTATGTGAAGATCGACACTCAATCGGCGGAAGATCAGCCCGCGCCGCCGAGCACGAAAAAGCAGCTTGATCTGGCGAAAATTCTTGCCGCCGAGCTGAAAGACCTTGGCGTACAGAATGTTCGGATGAGCGAATGGGGCATCGTTTACGGTCTGGTGCCGGGAAATTTGCCGGACAATTCTAAAGTTCCGACCATCGGCCTGATCGCGCATATGGACACATCGCCGGCGGTTTCCGGTGCGAACGTAAATCCGATCATCCACAAAAATTATCAGGGCGGCGACATAGTCCTGCCGAACGACAAGACACAGGTGATAACCGTTGCGCAAAATCCGGATCTGAAAAATCTGATCGGCGACGACATCATCACCGCGGACGGCACGACGCTGCTCGGTTCGGACGATAAATCCGGCATCGCGGAAATTATGACGATGATCGACATTCTGAAACAAAATCCGCAGCTCAAACACGGCAACATCGCCATCGCTTTTACGCCGGACGAAGAGGTCGGCGGCGGCATCGAAAAATTTGACGTCGAAGGCTTCGGTGCAAAATTCGCCTACACGGTTGACGGCGAACAGCTCGGCGATATTTCGAACGAAACGTTTTCGGCACGAACGGCGACCGTGACATTCCGCGGTCTGTCCACGCATCCGGGAACTGCGAAAGGCATTCTCGTAAATTCGATGTATGCGGCGGGCGACTTCCTGGCGCGTTTTCCGGCCGAAGTTCCGAACCGCCCAGAAACAACCGACGGCCGCGAAAACTATATTCATCCGTATGTCGGCACGCTTGATATCGAAACATCGGTGATAAAGATACTGCTTCGCGATTTTGATATCAAAGGTTTTGAAACACTGGAACAAAAGCTGAAAGATATGGTCGCCGAAACGCAAAAAAAATATCCGGACGTAAAGATCGAATACACCAGCGAACTCGGCTATCTGAATATGAACGAAGTTTTGAAAGATTATCCGGAGCTGACCGATTACGCGATCGAAGCCGCGAAACGCGCCGGCATCGATGCCGAACTCCGCCCGATCCGCGGCGGAACGGACGGTTCGAACCTGACGTTCAGAAATTTGCCAACACCGAATCTTTTTACCGGCGGGCATAATTTTCACGGCAAACTCGAATTCAATTCGCGCAAAGGCCTGGAAAAATCAACGGAAACATTGGTCAATTTAGTCCAGATCTGGGCAGAGAAAACTAAATGATGACCGATACATCGATCGATTCATCACGCGCTCCGGAACCCGTCGGACTTTACCCACACGCACGGCGTGTCGGCGATCTGCTGTTCCTGTCGGGCGTCGGCCCGCGCGAAAAAGGCAGCAAGAAAATTCCCGGCGTCGAATTGAACGAAGCCGGAGAGATAATTTCTTATGACATAGAAACGCAGTGCCGAAGCGTTTTTCAAAACGTCCGATATATTTTGGAAGATGCCGGTTCGGCGTGGGAGAAGATCGTTGACGTTACGGTCTTTCTTACAAACATGAAGGATGATTTCGCAGTGTATAATCGCATCTACGCAGAATATTTTGCTGAGAATCGTCCGTGCCGAACGACCGTCGAAATATCTTCGCTGCCGACCCCGATCGCCATTGAATTAAAGGTCATCGCAACGAT
>CBFGSN010000300.1:0-1666 GCA_965651435.1 uncultured bacterium
TCGCCGATGACGTCGCGCATTTCGGGCGGCCGGATCTGTATGATCGCCGCGGCCGTCGTGCCGTTCTGCGACTGAATTTCGGCACTTTTTTCCGACGCGCACGCCACCGCCGTCAATGCCAAACAAACCGCAAACATAATGGCTTTCATACTATCGATTCTACTCGAAAACAGAGCGAAACAGAACCTTGACTAAATTTGCGGTTACCACGTAGGATGTTTACGGCGTCCAAGCCTTTCCCGACGCCGCGTGCCCGCAATGGAAGATCTAAAAAATATGTTTCGGCTGTTCATCAGCCCGGCGTCTGCGATGAGTGATATTTTGGACGGCGGCGGCTGGCTTTTTGCCGCGGTTGCGGTGCTTGCGGTTTCATTCGTATTCTTTGCGACGATAAATGTAAAACTCGATATGGCGTATCACGTTCCGCAATTCACCGAATTTTACCAGCCGAATTTTGACGAAGACATCAACGCCGAGCAGGAAATGGCCGCATATGCGCGAGCCGAGGCCGAATACAACGCCGCGATGGATGCCCGCAAGCAGATACCGTTCGTCGGCGACCGTTTCTATTCTTTCTTTACGTTCGAAACCACGAAATTCTTCGAACCGCTTCTATTGCTTTCGATCTTTTATGTTCCGGCCGCGATATTTTTGCTGAGCCTTTTCGGCGGCGTCGGCAGTTTCGGGTTGGTGCTTCGGCGCGATTACGGCCCGCTTTCCGTTTGTGTGCTGACGGCGTGGGCGGCCGCGCATCTGCCGTTCGCGATTCTCGGCGCGCTGCTGTATTCCGCGAATGTCGATCCGCAAATTTATCTTGCGCTATGGGCGGCTAGCGGAGCCGTTTTCGGCGTTTTTATGATCTTCGCACTGCGGACGGTTTTTGGCGTAAATTATCCGCAGGCGATAGCGACGGTGTGCCTTGCTTGGCTTGCAATGAGCCTCGGAATGCATATTTTCAATTACGTTTCGCCGTGGCTTTTTTCGCCTTTCATTATATTTTACGCATTCCTTTATTTCGGCGGATCCGTTCGCGGAGAGGTGCTCGGTTTCGGTAACTCCCTTCGGCAAAAACGCAACTTCAAACGCTTTCTTCACAATGCGACGGTCAATCCGAAGGACGCTGACGCGCACGTCCAGCTCGGTTTGATCTATGCTCAGCGGCGGCAGGACGCAAAGGCCGTCGAGCATTTCAGCAAAGCCCTGGAGATCGATCCGAACGAGGTCGATGCAAATTACGAACTCGGAAAAATAGCGCGAAAGAAAGGCGAACTGCAGACGGCGCTCGATCATTTCGCCATCGTCGTCGAACAGAACGACCGGCACGCTCTCAGCGAAATTTGGCGCGAGGTCGGCGCGACGTACCTTGCGGGACAGATGTTTGCCGAAGCATGCGACGCGCTCGAAAAATTTGTCGAACGCCGCTCTGCCGATCCCGAAGGTTTGTATTATCTGGGCAAGGTTTACAAAGGCCTGGGCGAATCCGAAAAGGCCCGCGAAATGTTCGAGGAAGTCATCACCTCCGCAAAAACGTCACCGGATTTTCGGCGCCAAAACGTAAAGCAATGGAGCAAACTCGCGCAGAAAGAATTGTGAACCACCTAAGCGCTTGCTGCTCCGGCGGCTTCGGTTTCGAGGCCTGCTTTTATCCAAGCGGCGGTTCCGCCGG
>CBFGSN010000301.1:0-1656 GCA_965651435.1 uncultured bacterium
GTACCGGGTACACAGGTTTTCCCGCAGACGCAGTCGGCAGCGCCCAAAAAGAGAAGGGTTTGGCCCTGGCTTTTGGGACTCGGCGTCCTTGGTTTGATCGTCGTTGCGGGAGGTGTCGGTGCATTTTTTTTAATGACGCGGAATAGCGGAACAGTCGGCGCCGGTTCGGCATTGCCCGATCATTTCGGAATGTTCATTGTCGACCCGAACGGACAGCAGGTAAAAGAGATCGCGAAGGTCGAATCATCAAATGTTCTCGAAGCAAAAGACAAACTTATTACCGATGCCGCAAACGCGCTGTCACAAGGTGCTCCGGATGTTATTTTATTTGCCGAAGGCAGCGACATTCCGCTAAGCGATCTTAAATTCGTAGATCTCGGCAGCATCGACGAAGAAGGAAACCTCCGACGGATCGAGTTCCAGGCAGTTCCGGTCGAAGGAAAACGCGCGATGAAGCGCATAAAATTTCCCAACGGTGTCGCAAACGGAAATTATGCGTTCGTTGTTTTCGAAGGTTCGCTGGATGACGGAAAACACAGGCTTTGGCCGCTGCGGATAGAGAATTCGACAAAGTCGGATAACAACGACATCGCGAAGAGTTTTTCCGTTGATCTTTCCAAAAATGTTTCGAAAGACGCGAATACGAACGCGAATTCGAATGTAAATAACGCTCAACTGAGCACGCCGACGCCGGCTCCGAAACCGACGGTCACGGCTCCGGTCGGTTCGACGGTCGCATTCTGCAATTCCTCAAACGTTATTGTTCGCCGCGATGCCGGGCTTAATGCCAAACGGCTTACGATGCTCAAAAAGGGCCAGCGAGTTTTCGTCATACGATATTCGGACAACACCGATATGTGGAATGGTGTCGAATCTAACTGGGCATATATCCAGACCGAAAGCGGCACGCGCGGTTGGGTCTTTACACCATTTATTTCTAAATAATGAACCGATGAGATATCTGATATTTTTAACGATCACGGCGTCTATTCTTTTTGCGGCAGCCTGTTACGAGCCGCCCGCGAAGACGACCTCGAACATGTCCGGAACGCCGGATCGGTTCGATCCGGGCGATTCGGCGACGCCTTCGCCAAGTGCGTCGGTGAATACAGAAAGCGATAACATGGACACAACAAAGAAAAATGCGACCGGATTTGAAGCGAATTTGCCCACCGGCTTTGTGGAACCGACCGATTCCGTGGGCAAAAAGCTTTTGAAAGAATACGGTTCGGTGTTCGTTTCGCGTGCGACGCCTCCGACGAAGGTCGTCTTCAAAGATCAAAGCGACGTGAGCAGCTTTCAAAGCAGCCTTCAAGCTTCGTCCGAAACGATCGGCGGTTTTAATGTAACGCTGCAAACGGCCGCGATGAACGGCCTGAAAGCCGCGATCGCCGACGCAAAAGGACAAGGTTTATCGATATCGCCGCGCGGTGCCGATTCCGCGAAACGCACCTATGACGAAACGGTTGGTTTGTGGAAAAGCCGTGTCGATCCGGCGTTGAAACATTGGACGTCGCAAGGGAAACTTTCGTCCGCTCAGGCCGCAAAGATCGCGGCGATGTCACCGTATGAACAGGTTTCCGAAGTTTTGAAGCTCGAAGAACAGGGAATGTATTTCGCGAAAGATCTTTCGAAATCGATAATCTATTCGGTCGC
>CBFGSN010000302.1:0-1605 GCA_965651435.1 uncultured bacterium
ACGATCATTTGTACGAGTTTGTGGCGGACGACGTCTTTGTCGTTGAAGTAAACAAAGTCGATGCCTTCGAGGTTTTTGAGAACGCGTTCGGCTTCGCGGAGTCCGCTTTTCTGGCCGCGCGGAAGGTCGATCTGGGTCGTGTCGCCGGTAACGACGGCTTTTGAACCAAACCCGATGCGCGTCAGGAACATCTTCATCTGTTCGTTCGTGGTATTCTGGGCTTCGTCCAAAATGATGAAAGCATCGGCCAGCGTCCGGCCGCGCATAAAGGCAAGCGGAGCGATCTCAATAATGCGTTTTTCCAGCATTTTCGTGACCTTTTCGCTATCGACCAGATCGAACAGCGCGTCATAAAGCGGACGCAGATACGGATCGACCTTTTCCTGCAGATCGCCCGGCAAAAAGCCGAGTCGTTCTCCGGCTTCGACCGCGGGACGCGTCAAAATTATGCGGCTGACCTGCTTTTTGAACAGAGCGTCGATCGCCATCGCGACTGCCAAAAAGCTTTTGCCGGTTCCGGCGACGCCGATGCCGAAAACGAGGTCGTTCTTTGCGATGGCGTCCAGATATTTGCGTTGGTTGGCGGTTTTCGGCGCGACCTGTTTTTTGCCTGACGGATTGAACCGCGAATTCAGAAAATGGTCTTTTAGCGAATACGCGCGGTCTTCGGCTATCTGTTTGAAAGCGTCTTTCAATTCTTTGTCTGTGAACGTATTTCCTTCGGCAAAAAGATCGGAAAAATCACGCAGTATCGTTTCGACGGTTTCTATATTTTTCGGGTCGCCATCGATCAGAAGTTCGTTGCCGCGTGCACCGATATTTACATCCAAAATGGACTCAAGGTATTTGATATTTTGGTCCTGAACGCCGAACAGCGTTTTCAGTCCCTGAGGCGGAAGTTCTAATTTCTTCAAATTGCTCAAATTCGAATTTTCCCGGTATGTGGTTTTGATTTGAGGCTACTAGAACAAAGCCGCGGTGTCAATCATATCCCGGGCCGGTGTCCATTAAACTGAAGTTTGCCGGACCTTTCGGAATGTATGCTCGCGCACCGTTCCGATCTGCCGCAGGGCATAGAATAGGTTCATAGAATGAAATTATATCCGATCTTTGGAACGTCGATTGCGAAGTAACTAAATATCGAAGCAGGATGTTTTGAAATCATACATACACGGAGGGAATAGTATGCAAAAAATTCAAGAATTCGGACTCATGGATGAACCCGCGAACGAAGATCCGGACACACGGCCCGAAACCGAACCCGATACGATCGTACGAAAAGACGAGCTTCTCGCCGACGCCTATCGCACCGAAGCACCGCTGTTCCCGTATGCACGAAACATATACAAACGCGCACGGGGAACCGGCGGACGCAGTTCGCTCGGAATATTTTGACGCAGCGAGGTAATTATTATGCCGAAAAAGAAAGACGGAACAAGCAAATACACCGATAAACAGGAACGCAAAGCGGAACACATCGAAGAAAGCTATCGCGAAAAAGGCGTTTCAAAAGACGAAGCCGAACGCCGCGCATGGGCGACCGTAAACAAACAGGACGGCGGCGGCAAAAATCCCGGCGGCTCCGGCCGCAAAAAACACGCGGAT
>CBFGSN010000303.1:0-1576 GCA_965651435.1 uncultured bacterium
TTCCACTTTATATTACAGCCGATGCTCGGTGTTTGATCTTCGCTTACGGGTTTGCCGGCGAGGATATTATCGAGCGCGGCGCGGATGTCTTTACCGCTTGGCGGAATTTCGTTGCCCGGACGCGAATCGTCGAGCTGGCCGCGATATATGCATTTGAGGTCTTTGTCGAAAACGCTCAGGTCGGGAGTGCACGCGGCAAAATATGCTTTTGCAACATCCTGCGTTTCGTCGTAAAGATACGGGAACGGGTAACCGTGTTCGGCCGCCGTCTTCTTCATATTTTCGGGCGAATCTTCCGGATAATTTTCCACGTCATTCGCGTTTATCGCGATGAACGAAACTCCTTTCGACAGATAATCGTTCGCCAGGCGGACAAGCTCGCTGTTAACGTGCTTGACGTACGGGCAATGGTTGCAGATGAACATTATGACCGTTGCGTGTTCGCCTTTTAAATCACCGAGCGAGAGTTCGTTGCCCGAAACAGTGTCGAGCAAACTGAAATCCGGAGCCGCGTAACCCAAAGGGATCTGTATTGTTTCTGTTGCTGCCATAACTATAGGTTACCGTTTGCGCCGTAAAAATCAAGATTCGCCGGAGCGGCCGACATTGATAATCGCGCTGCATTTGGTGTAACTTTACCCCAGCATTTCAGTATTATCCGGAGAATAAATATGAGATTAAAACCATTCGGCGTGGTTTTCGCCGTTATTTTCTATGTCTGCGCGGGTTCGGCATTTGCACAGGAATTATCATCGAAACAGATCGACGACCTAGTTGAACGTTCGATGAAAGCCTTTGGCGTGCCGGGAATTTCGGTCGGCGTTATAAAGGACGGAAAGGTCGTGTATGCAGCCGGGCACGGCGTGCGTTCGCTGAACACAAAACAACCGATGAACGAAAATACGCTTGTCGGCATCGCTTCAAATTCGAAAGCCTTTACCGCTCTTTCGTTGGGTATGCTTGTCGAAGAAGGGAAGCTGGACTGGGACGATCCGGTCCGTGACTACATTCCCGAATTCAAATTGTACAACGCGTATGTTTCCGAAGATTTCACGATCCGCGATCTGCTCACGCACCGCAGCGGGCTCGGGCTTGGCGCCGGCGATCTGATGTTCTTTCCGGATGGAAGCGATTTTACGGTTGATGATGTCATTCACAATCTGCGTTATCTGAAACAGACCTCGCGCTTTCGTACAAAATATGATTACGACAATAATCTGTATATTATCGCCGGCGAGATAGTGGCGCGCGTTTCGGGTAAAAGCTGGCCGGAATTTGTCGAAGAACGGATAATGGAACCGCTTGGTATGACAAGCTCCGCCGGGCTTTTCGAACGCGTTGGCGATAAAACGAACGCGATCGATGGGCATGCGTCCGTCGAAGGCAAGGTGCAGGTTATTCAACGAAGTTCCGTTCGCGTTGCCGCGGCCGCAGGCGGCATCAATTCCAACATCACAGACCTTACGAAATGGGTGTCGATGCTGCTGTCGAAAGGGAAGTACGACGGCGGAAAAAGGCTCGTTCCCGAAAAGATCATAGATGAAATGTGGTCGCCGCAGACGATCATCCGCGTCAA
>CBFGSN010000304.1:0-1576 GCA_965651435.1 uncultured bacterium
AACGCACAAGACCGGAAGCAGTTTCAAGAGTGGTCACGACCGGCTGGCTGTTGTCGATGTTGAACGGGTCGCTCACGCGTTCGCCGGACAATGCCGAAGCGGCCGTGTTCGATGATGTATCGCGGGCTACGACTTTGATCGTATATTGACCATCGGCGAGCGAAAGCCCGTCGAGCGTATAGAAATTTTCCTCGATTCCCGCTGCAAGTGGTTTGTAATCGTGTTCGGCAAAACCTTTGTAAAAAACGTCGTAAACGAGTTTGTCATCATTCCTGTCCTCGGCCGTCCACTGGAATGAAACCGCTCCGCGCTGATATATCTTTCGCGGCGGCGGAAGGGCAGCGGACAGGCCGAAATCCTGCGGATCGAGTCCGGAGCTGATTATATTCGGGTCGATCGGAGGCGCCGGATTGGGCGCAAGCCCGATGTTCGTCGGCAATATTGTCAGCGACAAAACCTCCGGTGCAATGTTCTTTGTGATGAACGCAACGTTCACATCATTGAGTGATGCATTGCCGCCGTCCGCGAACACGGCCCGCCACTGCAGAAATCGTCCCGGCGGGCTCATCACTTTGGCCGCGGCGTTCGTCCACTCGCTCCAGGTCGAACGCGGCTCTTCGGTGTTGCCGCTGCGAGTTTGGATCTGAACGCCGCCGGTCGAATGCCACCAGATTCGGCCCCAATCGGCGAAAGAACCGGCATCTAGAACCGATGATTCGTATGTACCTCCGGCCGCGGACTGCGTCCCGAATCGAAAAAGCCGTCCGTCGTTGCTCGATGCGGCGTATGTCGAATCTCCGTGTTTCGTCATTACGGAGATCTGTCCCGTTCCCGTCTGAATCAAGAGCGTTTCATCGCCCGAGTCCGCGATGCGATAAATGCGGCCTTTGTCGGACGTACCCAAAAGGACAGTACCTTCTTCGGCTGCGGCAAGTGAAAATCCCGTGACCGAAGATGACGACCAAATGACGCGGTCGCCGCCGTTCGGTTCGATTCGATAGACGGCCGAGCGGGCGGACGAAAGATCGTAACGGCTCTTCGTCGGCGTCGGGGTCGCGTTGGGTTTTGTTGCTTTTGCTGCGGGTGTCGGTGTCGGAGAGGGAGTTGCCGCGGGTGCCGCGGCCGATTCGCTGACCGCCAATGCGTAAATCGCACCGTCGCTGCCGACCGTGATGTCGTGAATTTCACGCAAAGGCGAATCGAGCAAGGCAAACGCCCGCGAGCCGTTTTCCTCTAGCCGCAAAACGAGTCCGTTCGGATCCGTTCCGGCGTAAATAGTTCCGTTCGCCCCGACCGCAAGCGTCATTATGTGTGATTCATCCGAATCGTAAAAAAGCGCCGCGTCAGCCGACATATTCGCCGACGACACGCGAAATATCTTGCCTTTTTCGCCGGTGCCGATCAGCATTCCGCCGGCTTTTGCATCGGCGATCGACCAGATATATTTCTCCTTCGGGTCGAAATATGGCGTTGCCGTTCCGCTTTTGTCGATCTCGTAAATTTTCCCATCGGGCGATGTTCCGGCAAAAAGCCGTCCGCCCGCGTCGATGTGAAGCGCCGAAACGTTCAGCTCCGA
>CBFGSN010000305.1:0-1531 GCA_965651435.1 uncultured bacterium
GAACTTTTTCGCATCGGCAATTTTCCCATAACGACGTACGGCATTTGGCTGGCCGCGGGGATGATCATTGCGCTTTACGTTGCGTCGCGGCTGGCCGCGCGCGATGGGCTTCGGCGCGACCGGATATATGACATCGGACTTTGGACGCTTTTCGGCGGGCTGATCGGGTCAAAGCTTTTGATGTTCTTTGTCGATGACAACGTCAATGTTTTTTCGCTCGATTTTCTGCGGTCCGGCGGCGTTTACTACGGCGGATTTCTGGGCGGAGTGGCGGCGGTCGCGCTTCTGATATATTTTTACAAGCTGCCCTTTTGGAAGGTCGCCGATGCGTTCGCGCCGGCCGTCGCTCTCGGCCAGGCGTTCGGCCGTCAGGGATGTTTTGCCGCAGGCTGCTGTTGGGGAAAGCCTACGGAACTTCCGTGGGGCGTGCATTTTACCGAACTCGGCCACGAATACACGGGCGTTCCGATCGCGAACGGCATTCATCTGCACCCGACCCAGCTTTATGAATCGTTCTTTATGCTGGCTGTTTTCGGCCTGCTCGTATTTCTGCACCGCCGCAAAAAATTCGACGGCCAGGTTTTCATTGCATACGGCGCGATCTATGCGATATTCAGATTTCTGATCGAATTCGTACGTGACGATCCGCGCGGCGACCTTTTCGGCCTGACGACCATGACGGGACTTTCGACATCGCAGATCGTCAGCCTGATCGTCGCGGCCGGAGCCGTGATATTTATGATCGCCCGGCTTCGCCAAACACATGCCGCGGCCGCGGATGCGCCGGAAGAGATCTGACTTTGGAAAACACCGAAACACCTACGAACTTTGCCGCCGAAAGCGAAGACGCGAACAAGCGCCTGGACGTGTTCTTGTCGGAAAAGCTCGCCGAACATTCGCGAAGCCGCGTTCAGCAGATGATCGGCGAAGGCCTTGCGTCGGTCAATGGCAAACCCGCAAAAGCATCGACAAAGCTTAATGAGCACGACCGCGTTCAGATCGAGCTGCGTGAACCGGAACCGGAAAAGTTCGAAGCCGAAGAAATTCCTCTCGATATCGTTTACGAAGACGAATACCTCGCAGTAATAAACAAACCGGCCGGAATGGTCGTGCATCCCGGTGCGGGAAACCGCGCGGGCACGCTGGCGAATGCGGTGGCATTTCATTTCCTGTCAGAACCCTCTGCGTCAGCGGAAGGTCATCAAGACGCTAAGGCGGTTTGGCCGCCCGCTAACGCAGGCGGTTCTGACCAAGCCACGCCGGTTAAAGCCGGGACTGAGATCGCGGGCCGCGTCGGCATTGTCCATCGGCTCGATAAACTCACGTCCGGCCTGATCGTTGTCGCAAAGAACGAAGCAATTCACGAAGCCTTGTCCGCGCAGTTTCGGCGCCGCGTTGTCGAAAAAAGATACGCTGCGTTGGTTCACGGTGAACCGCGTCATAATTCGGGCATCATCGACCGGCCGATCGGACGCGACCGATGGCATCGGACAAAGATGAGTGTGGCGGCAAACGGACGCAACGCCGTTTC
>CBFGSN010000306.1:0-1531 GCA_965651435.1 uncultured bacterium
TCGTTCACGACCTTCGGGTTTGCCTTGCCCTGCGAAGCTTTCATCACCTGGCCGACGAAAAATCCGAACAGCTTTTCGTTTCCGCCGCGGTAAGCCGCGACTTGCCCTTCGTTCGCGGTGATCACGTCGTCAACGATCTTTTCGATCGCCGAAACATCCGATATCTGCTCGAAGCCTTTTTCCGAAATGACCTCGGCGGCGGTTTTTCCGCTTGCGAACATTTCGACCAAAACTTCTTTCGCCTGGTTGTTATTGATCTTTCCGGCGCCGAGCGTTTTGATCAGCTCGCCTAAACCTTCGGGCGAAACAGGACTTTCGTCCGCGGACTTTCCGGCGGCGTTCAGTTCGCGCAAAAGCTCCGACAAAATATAGTTCGCCGAAACACGCGGATCGCCCGAAGCCTTCGCCGTCCGTTCATAAAATTCGGCAAGACTTTTTTCCGTCACAAGCTGCGACGCGTCCGCAAAAGATAATCCGTATTCCTCCGAAAATCGTTCGCGCATCGCGTCCGGAAGCTCCGGCATTTCCGCTTTTACGCGTTCGATGAACTCGCCCGAAACGACCAGCGGCTGCAGATCCGGCTCAGGAAAATAGCGGTAATCGTGGGCGTCTTCTTTCGAACGCATAACGCGCGTGACGTTGTTCTTTTCGTCCCAGAGCCGCGTTTCCTGATTCACCGGTTCACCGGCTTCGTGTGCGGCGACCTGCCGTTCGATCTCAAATTCGATCGCCTTTTGCATAAAGCGGACCGAGTTCAGATTCTTCAGTTCCACCTTGTTGTTAAATTTCGTTTCGCCGACGCGCCGGACGGAAACGTTCGCCTCGCACCGAAGATTTCCCTTTTCCATATCGGCGTCGCTCGCGCCGACCCATTGAAGCACGCGGCGGACGTGATTCACGTAATCGTACGCCTGCCACGACGTGCGAAAATCCGGCTTCGTAACGATCTCGCCGAGCGGCGTTCCGGCGCGGTTCAGATCGACGTACGAATATTTATCCGTGTCGGGCATGCCTTCGTGAATGTTCTTGCCGGCGTCTTCTTCCAGATGCATTCGTTCGACGCCGATCTGCATCGGCTGCCAATCGACGGCGTGGCCCGAATCGTCGCGCTCCGCCGTCATGATCGTCAGAACGCCGTTCGCCGAAAAAGGCTTGTCGTACTGCGATATCTGATAGCCTTTCGGCAGGTCGGGATAAAAATAATTCTTTCGCGAAAACACCGACGTTTCCTGTATCTGAAGCCCGAGCGCGAGCGCGGCACGCGCTCCCAATTCGATAACGCGCGAATTCAGCACCGGCAAAGCTCCGGGCAAACCCAAACACACGGGACACGTATGCGAATTCGGCTCGCCGCCGGTTTCGACCGCACACCCGCAAAAGATCTTCGTTTCGGTCGCAAGTTGGGCATGTATTTCCATACCGATGACCGCTTCCCAGCCTTCTTTGATCATATATTCGATTTTAACCGCGAACCGCATAAAAGAAAAACGGAACATCGGTCAGAACCGTTCGCGGTAGCGAATGGTTTAAC
>CBFGSN010000307.1:0-1514 GCA_965651435.1 uncultured bacterium
TCTCTTGATTCTTTTCTTTCCGCGACTGCCATCGTCGCCCGCTTTGGCTCGGCGGATTCTCCGCGAACGATCCGCGTCACAAAAACATTCACCGGAAAAACGGTCATAATATCGGCCGTCGCGTCCGCCGCAGTGCTTTCGAATGAACCGTCGCTCGCATAGATCGCATTGCCCGCTGAATCCGTAACCGCTACATCGAATTCGCCGCCTGCAAAAAACTTTTCCGTAAGCCGCGGCAGGATCTTTTGCCGGATGACATCTTTATCAAGCATTAGCACCAGAAAGCCTGCTTTTTTGGGTCCGGCCGGAACTTGCGATGGCTCCGTTCTGACGCCGGAACTCACCGCCATAAAAATGCGGTTCGGCAGCCCCAACGTCGGATATCGCGGGATGACAAGGGCTGTTCGGTCCTCGAAAAAGTTACGGCCGTCGCTTTTTGCGGCCTCTTCGCGAAAAGCATCTATCTCCGGCGAAGGTTCGATCACGGCAAATTGGCGTGCGTTGGCGTCAAATTTCGATGCCGGTGCATTTCGGTCAGCGGGAAAATAATAGATGGCGGAGATCAGATCGGGAAATTCCGCGTTGTCATTCCACGCGGCGAACTGCTCATTAAAATGCGAATCCGAAGCGATGTCGGGGCCGGACGAATCTCCCTGAAACGTCCGGAATGCGATCTCCATTTCGCGGTTAAAATCGTCCGCGAATCTATGTACATCGGCATCGACACGAACCTGCATCTTTTCGCGGTCAGCTTCGCTTGCCGCCGTCTGCCATCGGTACTGAAGCGCGGCAAGAACAACCAGCAAAACGACCAGCCCGGCAAATATCAATATTGAAAACCACGAACGTTTCATCTTTTTCGGACACGCAAAACCTTGCGTTCATCGACATTATGCTTTTTTCGCCGCCGATAAAACAATGGCTTTGCGGCAGATTTTACATTCTTTACAATTTCTTTGCGTTGTCTTAACCACTTGCAAAACTTAAACAGGCATATTTGAAGCGTAGGGCGGACGTGGTTTGTCCGCTTTGATGAACGAATATTTAGATCGGAAGGAGAAATGATATGAAACGCTTTATATTTTCAGCAATATTCGCTGCGGTATTTTTCGTCGGCATCGGTGCGATCGCCGGCGGCGTCAGCGCAAATTTTGGTTCGGACGCGAAGGCGCTTGAGATCGTAAACCGAGCACGGATCGCGATCGGCGGCGATTCGGCCATCGCAGGTATTCAGAACCTGATCATCAAAGGTTCTACGACGATCAATATGGAAACGCCCGACGGAACGACGCGGACCGAACGCGGCGAATCGCAATTGGCGATGCAGATGCCGGACAAACTTATCAGGAGCATCTCGCTTTCGCGCGAAGGCGGCGACGGCCCCGGCGGCAATGCAGTGTTCGCCCGAACATTTGACGTGAAGATCGTCGGCAGCGGCGAGATCGCGACAGTGGCCGCGGGCGAACCGGCCGAAGGCGACGCGGCGTTCCGTTCTGAGAACGGCAAAACGTTCG
>CBFGSN010000308.1:0-1506 GCA_965651435.1 uncultured bacterium
ATGAAAACTCTCTCTTCCGAAACTGTTTACGAAGGCAAGGTTTTTGATGTGCGGCGGGACCGCGTGGCGGACAGCGGTGTCGAATATGACCGCGATATTGTCGTGCATTCGGGGAGCTGTGTAATAGTTGCGGTTTATCCGGACAATTCGGTCGCCTTGGTTCGCCAATACAGGCATGCTGCGGAAAAGCATCTGCTCGAATTGCCCGCCGGTACGCTCGAAGCGGGCGAAGACGCTCTTGCCGGAGCAAAGCGCGAGCTTGAGGAAGAGATCGGCGTCACGGCAAAGGATTGGAAAAAGCTTTGCGAATTTTACGTTTCGCCCGGATTTTTGACGGAAAAGATGTACGTTTATCTGGCGACCGCCCTGACCGAAACCGCACAGCGACTCGAAGCGGACGAAATACTTACGGTCGAACGCATCCCGATACAAAACGCGATTTTGATGAGCCGTGAAGGCCAGATCGAAGACGCAAAAACGATGCTGGGAATTTTCTTCGCAGCATCGTCTTTAGAGCAAAAATAAATGACTCCGAACCGCTTACGCGGCGGCTCCGGAACCCAAAACTTCAACAACAGCCGCGCCAATATCCGCCGGCGATTCAACGACCTTAATGCCCGCTGCCGAAAGAGCCGCCATCTTGTCCGCTGCGGTTCCTTTGCCGCCGGAAATGATCGCGCCGGCGTGTCCCATGCGGCGTCCCGGCGGTGCGGTCTGTCCCGCGATAAAAGCGACTATCGGCTTTGTGACGTTGTCCTTTGCGTATGCAGCGGCTTCTTCTTCGGCAGTTCCACCGATCTCGCCGATCATAATTATCGCGTCGGTTTCGTCATCGGCCTGAAAATATTTCAGTGCATCCGTATGCGTCGTTCCGATTATCGGATCACCGCCGATGCCGATCGCGGTCGATTGCCCAAGCCCCAGCGATGTTAGCTGTCCGACGGCTTCGTAGGTCAGCGTGCCCGAACGCGACACGACGCCGATGCGGCCTTCTTTATGAATATGCCCCGGCATAATGCCGATCTTGCATTTGCCCGGCGAGATTATTCCCGGGCAATTCGGGCCGATCAGAACGGTGTCACGGCCGCTGAGATATTCGTTCACCTTCACCATATCGGCGACGGGAATTCCTTCGGTAATGCATACGACGAGCGGCACGCCCGCGGCTGCGGCTTCCATTATCGCGTCCGCGGCGAACGGCGGCGGCACATAAATAACAGATGCGTTCGCGCCCGTTTCCTTTACGGCTTCGGCAACGGTATTGAATACCGGAATGCCTTCGTGCGTCGTTCCGCCTTTGCCGGGCGTTACGCCGCCGACGACGTTCGTGCCGTATTCGACCATCTGAAGTGTGTGAAAAGTGCCCTCTTTTCCCGTAATTCCCTGAACGATAAGGCGTGTGTTCTTATCAACTAAAACTGCCAAAACGGTTATCTCCTCAATATGCTTTTAACAAAAAAAGAAGTATATCACGAAGCCTTTGTGACCGCACAATTCCGATCAACG